>NZ_JBHYJI010000073.1:0-43568 GCF_042740435.1 Streptomyces sp. NPDC059002
CCCGGCCGTTCTGTTCGTGGGGGGGCGGCGGTGGTGTTCTGTCGCCGCCCCCTTATGTATTTTCATGGCGGGGGCCTGGTTTCTTTGCCTCCCCGCCCCCACGGCTTTTTTGTTTTGATGGGGCCGCGGCACCCGGCCACCCCTCTGCACCGTGGTGCGGCAACTGAGGGTAAGGTCAGGGGGCATCATTGGCTCTTTCCCACAGGAGGCCCCCGGGTGGAGGTCCAGGAGACGCGCGTCCAGACGGACCGTGTCCTCACCATCCCGAACATCCTCAGCATGGCGCGTCTCGCAGGCGTGCCCCTCTTCCTGTGGTTGATCCTCAGGCCGGAGTTCGGCGGGCCCAACTGCGACGGCTGGGCGCTGCTGGTCCTGGCGCTGAGCGGTGTGAGCGACTACCTCGACGGCAAGCTCGCGCGTCGATGGAACCAGATCAGCAACCTGGGCCGGCTGCTCGACCCAGCGGCCGACCGGCTCTATATCCTCTCGACGCTGGTCGGGCTGACGTGGCGCGAGATTCTGCCGCTCTGGCTGACCGCGGTGCTGTTGTTGCGCGAGCTGGTTCTGCTGGTGATGGTTGGCATCCTCAGGCGCCATGGCTATCCGCCGCCCCAGGTGAACTTCCTGGGCAAGGCCGCCACCTTCAACCTGATGTACGCCTTTCCACTACTGCTCCTCAGTGACGGAACTAGCTGGCTTGCCTCGCTCGCTGCTATTTTCGGATGGGCGTTCGCCGGATGGGGTACAACGCTCTACTGGTGGGCAGGGATCCTCTACGTGGTTCAGGTCCGCCGGCTCATCAAGGCGGACAGTACGGCCGATTGAGCTTGCCGATTCGGCGGCTGCAGAGGCTCGAAGGCTCACACAGCAACATATGTGGGTCCATCTTGGTGGGCTAAGTCGGCTAGATCGTCGTCTATATAGGAGGACGTTTCCGACATGAAGGCCGTCGTGATGGCCGGCGGCGAAGGCACTCGCCTTCGCCCCATGACCTCAAGCATGCCCAAGCCGCTCCTACCTGTGGCCAATCGCCCGATCATGGAGCATGTGCTGCGCCTGCTGAAGAGGCATGGGCTCACCGAGACCGTAGTGACCGTGCAGTTCTTGGCCTCGCTCGTCAAGAACTACTTCGGCGACGGTGAAGAGCTCGGTATGGAGCTCACCTATGCCAATGAGGAGAAGCCACTCGGCACAGCAGGCAGCGTGAAGAACGCCGAGGAAGCGCTGAAAGACGACGCGTTCCTCGTGATCTCCGGCGACGCACTGACCGACTTCGACCTCACCGAGTTGATTAACTTCCACAAGGAAAAGGGCGCGCTGGTCACCGTCTGTCTGACGCGCGTGCCCAATCCGCTGGAATTCGGCATCACCATCGTCGACGAAGAAGGAAAGGTCGAGCGTTTCCTCGAGAAGCCGACCTGGGGGCAGGTCTTCTCCGACACGGTGAACACGGGCATCTATGTGATGGAGCCCGAGGTCTTCGACTATGTTGAGGCCGATGTGCCGGTCGACTGGTCGGGTGATGTCTTCCCGCAGCTCATGAAGGAGGGCAAGCCCGTCTACGGGTACGTCGCCGAGGGCTACTGGGAGGACGTCGGCACGCACGAGAGCTACGTCAAGGCGCAGGCCGACGTGCTGGAGGGCAAGGTCGACGTCGAGCTGGACGGCTTCGAGATCTCACCCGGGGTGTGGGTCGCCGAGGGTGCCGAGGTGCATCCCGACGCCGTACTGCGAGGGCCGCTGTATGTGGGGGACTACGCCAAGGTCGAGGCGAACGCGGAGATTCGTGAGCACACGGTCGTGGGCTCGAACGTCGTGGTGAAGAGCGGTGCGTTCCTGCACAGGGCCGTCGTGCACGACAACGTCTACATCGGGCAGCACAGCAATCTGCGCGGCTGCGTCGTCGGGAAGAACACCGACATCATGCGTGCGGCCCGTATCGAGGACGGTGCGGTCATCGGTGACGAGTGCCTCGTCGGTGAAGAATCGATCGTCCAGGGCAACGTCCGCGTCTATCCGTTCAAGACGATCGAGGCCGGCGCGTTCGTCAACACGTCCGTCATCTGGGAGTCCCGCGGCCAGGCGCATCTGTTCGGGGCCCGTGGGGTGTCCGGGATCCTGAACGTGGAGATCACGCCCGAACTCGCGGTGCGCCTTGCGGGCGCGTACGCGACGACGCTGAAGAAGGGCTCGACCGTCACCACGGCACGTGATCACTCGCGAGGTGCGCGGGCACTGAAGCGGGCGGTGATCTCGGCGCTGCAGGCCAGCGCCATCGACGTACGGGATCTGGAGAACGTTCCGCTGCCGGTCGCGCGGCAGCAGACGGCCCGGGGCAGTGCCGGGGGCATCATGATCCGGACGACGACCGGGGTGCCGGACTCCGTCGACATCATGTTCTTCGACGGGCAGGGCGCGGATCTGTCGCAGGGCAGCCAGCGGAAACTGGACCGGGTCTATGCGCGCCAGGAGTACCGGCGTGCCTTCCCCGGTGAGATCGGTGACCTGCACTTCCCTGCGAGCGTCTTCGACTCGTACACGGGGTCGCTGCTGCGGAATGTCGACACCACGGGTGTGGCCGAGTCCGAGCTGAAGGTGGTCGTCGACGCGTCCAACGGCAGTGCGGGGCTTGTGCTGCCGAGCCTGCTTGGCAAGCTCGGCGTGGACGCGCTCACCATCAATCCGGGGCTCGACGAGTCCCGGCCCACGGAGACCGCCGATGCCCGCAGGTCGGGTCTTGTGCGGCTCGGGGAGATCGTGGCGTCGGCGCGGGCCGCCTTCGGGGTGCGTTTCGACCCGGTCGGTGAGCGGCTCTCGCTCGTCGACGAGAAGGGGCGGATCGTCGAGGACGACCGGGCGCTGCTCGTGATGCTCGATCTGGTGGCCGCCGAGCGGCGCAGCGGGCGGGTGGCGCTGCCGGTCACGACGACGCGCATCGCCGAGCAGGTGGCCGCGTATCACGGCACGCAGGTCGACTGGACGACCACGTCGCCGGACGATCTGACGCGGGTCGGGCGCGGTGACTCGACGATCTTCGGCGGGGACGGGCGCGGCGGGTTCATCGTGCCCGAGTTCAGCGGTGTGTTCGATGGAACGGCAGCTTTCGTACGGCTCATCGGTCTCGTGGCGCGTACCCAGCTCACGTTGAGCCAGATCGATGCCCGCATTCCGCGCGCGCATGTGCTGCGGCGTGATCTCGCGACTCCGTGGGCCGTCAAGGGGCTTGTGATGCGGCGCGTGGTGGAGGCGGCGGGGGAGCGATCCGTGGACACGACCGACGGTGTGCGGGTCGTGGAGACCGACGGGCGGTGGGTGCTCGTGCTGCCCGATCCGGCTGAGGCGGTCACTCATCTGTGGGCCGAAGGACCCGACGACGCGTCCGCCCAGGCGCTGCTCGACGAGTGGTCCGCGGTGGTGGACAGCGCCGGTCGCTGACCCGTCGGCGGGTGCCGGGCAGTATGTGCAACAGGTGCTGCCCGGCGCGCCGGTGGGGCCATTCGGAGGTAACGCCCGCGACGTGCGACGATGTGCGGCATGCCGCAGCAGCCCCCCGTTCGGAGCACCCCCTCGCGCCCCCGGCGCCCGGACGCTTCCATGTCGCTGCTCACCACCGTCATGGACCACAGTCTGGACGAGGGGTACGCGGAGGCGGCGGCCCGGAAGAAGGCCAGGGGGGACAGTGGTGTGCCGCGTCCCCTGCGGGCCAAGCTCGGGCTCGCGGCGGGTCTCGTGCTTGCCGCGCTCGTGGTCACGGTGGGGGCCGCGCAGGCGCGGATAGCGGCGCCGGTGGTCGCCAAGGAGCGTGAGGAGCTCATCGACCGCGTCGAGGAGGCGACGGCCGGGGCCGACAAGCTCGAGGACGACGTGGACGAGCTCCGCGACGACGTGGGGGAGCGGCAGGAGGCTGCGCTGAAGAAGCACGGTGGCAGCCAGGGCGAGTTGGTGGGTCTGCTCTCGGGTGCCACGGAGGTCCACGGGCCCGGCGTGAAGCTCGTCGTGGACGACAAGAAGGAAGCCGACCAGGGCGGCGGTGGGCCGCGTGAGAGCGCGGGGTTCTCCGACACCGGACGGGTGCGCGACCGCGACATGCAGCGCGTCGTCAACGGCCTGTGGGAGTCCGGCGCCGAGGCGATCTCCATCAACGACCAGCGGCTCACCGCGCTGTCGGCGATCAGGGCCGCGGGTGACGCGATACTGGTCGACAACAGGCCGCTGGTGCCGCCGTATACGGTGCTCGCGGTGGGGGACGGGAAGCGCTTGAGCACCCGGTTCCAGAACAGCCGTGACGGTCAGTATCTGCACGCTCTGCAGGAGAACTTCGGCATCCGGACCAGCATTTCCGTGTCGGACGAGCTCGTGTTGCCGGCCGCGCCGAGTGTGACCGTACGTACAGCAGAGCCGAAAGCAGGAAAGGGCACATCGTGATCGCCGTACTGGGCCTCGTCGTGGGAGTCGTGGCCGGATTGTTGGTTCGGCCCGAGGTTCCGGCGGTGGTCGAGCCGTACCTTCCGATCGCCGTGGTCGCGGCGCTGGACGCCGTGTTCGGAGGTCTGCGCGCGATGCTCGACGGCATCTTCGACGACAAGGTCTTCGTGGTGTCGTTCCTGTCGAACGTGGTGGTGGCCGCCCTGATCGTGTTCCTGGGCGACAAGTTGGGCGTCGGCGCCCAGCTGTCGACCGGCGTCGTCGTCGTCCTCGGCATCCGGATCTTCTCCAACGCGGCCGCGATCCGCCGGCACGTCTTCAGGGCGTGACGCCGATGAACGCTGACGAGACGCCCGGTTACGGCCGGCGCAGGGAACTCCCGGCGGAGGTCCCCAACGAGCCGGAGACGCCCGCACCGCCGGAGCAGGGACCGCCGCAGCTCACCGGCCGTCAGAGGCTGGCACAGGGGCTGTGGCCGCCGCGGGTGACGCGGCCTCAACTCATTGTCGCCCTGCTGCTGTTCGTGCTGGGCCTCGGTCTGGCCATCCAGGTGCGGTCCAACAACGACAGCAGTGCGCTGCGTGGCGCGCGGCAAGAAGATCTCGTACGCATCCTCGATGAACTGGATGACCGTACTCAGCGTCTGGAAGAGGAGAAGCGGCGCCTCGAAGAGCAGCGGACCGGGCTGGAGAACAGCTCGGACCAGGCAGAAGAGGCCCGCAAGCAGACGGTCGAGCGAGAACGGCAACTCGGCATCCTGGCCGGGACGGTGGCGGCCCAGGGGCCCGGCATCACGCTCTCCATCAAGGACGAGAAGGGGGCGATCGAGGCGGACATGCTGCTCGACGCGATTCAGGAGCTGCGCGCCGCGGGCGCCGAGGCCATCCAGATCAACGACGTACGCGTGGTGGCTAACACCCACCTTTCGGACGCGAGCGGTGGCGGTGTGCGGGTGGACGGGCGCAAGGTCGGCGCACCGTACCTCTTCAAGGTGATCGGGAAGCCGCAGGATCTGGAACCTGCGCTGAACATCCCGGGAGGCGTGGTGCAGACTCTGGAGAAGGAGCAGGCCACGGTCAGCGTGACCCGCTCGGAGAAGATCGTCGTGGATGCCTTGCGACCTGCGAAGCGGCCTGACTACGCTCGGTCGTCCTCCCAGTGAGGCGGGGGCGCATGGGGGCCGCTGGGCTAGGGCATGAGGATGCGGGGGGTCGGCGCACCGAAGGGGTGGTGCGTGGTGGAAACTGTTTGGTGGATACGGACGTTGTGAGGATGTCTGGTTCACCGATGAATGCCGGTGTGTGCAATCAGGGTTCGTCCTGCCCCACGGGCGGGTCTGTTTCGGTCAAGGGGAATCGCCCGTGAAGTTGTTTGCGAAGTTGTTCGGCAAGAGTGCACGTGAGGACAGCGGCAATCCCGCCACTGCCCGGCACCGTGCCCCGCGCCATGGAGATGCCGAGGAGCAGGGCGCGGGGCGCCCGATGTTCCGGGATCAGGTCGCTGGTCCAGGCGGTGACATTTCGGGCGGACAGGGCGCGTCGTCTGTTGACCCTGCCGGTCCCGGCCGCATAGGTTTCGGAGAACCGTCAACCTCAAGTACGGGTGGAGGGTTTGCCCCCGACCCGTACGCAACGAATGCCCCCGCGGGGCAGCCGCGGCAGGAGGATCCGTCCATGGCCCTGGTGTGTACGAGGTGCGGGAACCGCAACGCTGAGGCGAGCCGGTTCTGCTCCAACTGCGGTGCGCCGCTGCGGGCCGGGGCCGCGCCTGAGCGCGCGTCCGAGACGACCTCGACGATCTCGATCTCGGGCCTGGAGGCCTACGACGCGGAGGTCACGGGGCAGACGCCCTCGCCCGCGCTCTCTCCGGAGGCGCAGGCGGCCGTCGACGCGCTGCCGCTGGGCTCGGCGCTCCTCGTGGTGCGTCGCGGTCCGAACTCGGGCAGCCGTTTCCTGCTCGACGGTGAGCTGACCACGGCGGGCCGTCACCCGCAGAGCGACATCTTCCTCGACGACGTGACCGTGTCGCGTCGCCACGTGGAGTTCCGTCGCGTCCAGGACGGTTCCTTCACCGTCGCCGACGTGGGCAGTCTCAACGGCACGTACGTCAACCGGGAGCGGATCGACTCCGTCGCGCTGTCGAACGGCGACGAGGTCCAGATCGGCAAGTACCGACTGGTCTTCTACGCGAGCCAGCGGGGCATCTGACTCTCTCCCGGACTCCGTCCGGGAGACCCCCAGGGAAGGCCCATGCTTCAAACACCGAGGGGCGGTGCCGGTCACGGCACCGCCGCCGCGGACCGTCGGCTGATGAGCATCGGTACCGTGCTGAACGAGCTGCGCGACGAGTTTCCCGAGGTCACCATCTCCAAGATCAGGTTCTTGGAGTCCGAGGGCCTCATCGAGCCGCAGCGCACGCCTTCCGGCTACCGGAAGTTCAGCCCGGAGGACGTCGAACGGCTCGGCCACGTCCTGAGGATGCAGCGGGACCACTATCTGCCGCTCAAGGTCATCCGTGAGTACCTGGACGCCCTGGAGCGCGGTGAGCGGGCTCCGCTGCCTTCCCTGGGGCGGCAGCGGGGGCTCGGTGACGCCGAGGGCCAGGACGAGAGCGAGGGGCCGACCGCGGCCCGTGTCGGCCGGGACGAGTTGCTGGCCGTCGCGGAGATCGACGAGGGGCAGCTCGACGAGTGGGAGACGTACGGACTCGTCGCTCCGCTGCCGGACGGTGGCTATGACGCCGAGGCCGTCACGGTCGCTTCGCTCGTCGTCGAACTCGGCAGGTTCGGCATCGAGCCGCGGCATCTTCGTGCCATGAAGGCCGCCGCCGAGCGGGAGGCGGGGCTCGTCGACCAGATCGTCGCGCCGCTGCGGCGGCATCGTAATCCGCAGACCAGGGCCCACGCCGAGGCCCGAACCAAAGAGCTGGTGGGGCTCACGGGAAAGCTGCACTCGGCGCTGGTGCAGACCGCGCTCGGGGTCAGACTGCCCTGACCCGGAGGATGCTCCGCCGGTACTCGGCGGGTGCCCGACTACCCAAACCTGCCAGCCACGTCCTAGGGTTGCTGTGTGAACGAGCTCGACGTCGTAGGTGTCCGGGTCGAAATGCCCTCCAACCAACCGATCGTGCTCCTGCGTGAAGTGGGAGGCGACCGGTACCTCCCCATCTGGATCGGACCAGGGGAGGCGACCGCCATCGCCTTCGCGCAGCAGGGCATGGCACCCGCACGGCCGCTGACCCACGACCTGTTCAAGGACGTGCTGGAGGCGGTGGGTCAGGAGCTCTCCGAAGTGCGCATCACCGACCTGCGCGAAGGTGTCTTCTACGCGGAGCTGGTCTTCGCGAGCGGTGTCGAGGTGAGCGCGCGGCCTTCCGACGCCATAGCGCTGGCGTTGCGCACCGGGACTCCGATCTTCGGAAGTGACGGTGTCCTGGACGACGCGGGCATCGCGATCCCGGACGAGCAGGAGGACGAGGTGGAGAAGTTCCGCGAGTTCCTCGACCAGATCTCGCCCGAGGACTTCGGTACCAACAGTCAGTGAGCCGCCTCCGGGCGGCTCGCGCCGGACCATTCGGCTAGCCTTTCCCGGCGGTGAGATCCGGGAAACCACTCTCAGGGTGATTATCACTCGGCGTGCCTAGTGTGGCGATCGTTGACGAGCCCCTGGTGACTGCCTACCGTCGAGAAGGCAGGTCAAGGACGGAGGTCGGCGTGAGAAGCAGCGGCGACGGTACGGCGGTGGGCGGTCCGTACCCGTTTCACAGCGGCGCGGCCGATCACTCTCCGAAACGGCCGATGGCGGTCCAGGGGAGCGGGGACGCGACGTTCGAGAATTCCGAGCAGATCGGGTATCGCGGGCCTACCGCGTGCGCGGCCGCCGGCATCACGTATCGACAGCTCGACTACTGGGCCCGTACGGGTCTGGTCGAGCCGAGCGTGCGCGCTGCCGGTGGTTCCGGGACCCAGCGGCTCTACAGTTTCCGGGACGTCGTCGTCCTGAAGATCGTGAAGCGGTTCCTCGACACCGGGGTGTCGCTGCAGAACATCCGGACCACGGTCCAGCATCTGCGGGAGCGCGGGTTCCGAGATCTCGAGCGGATGACGCTGATGAGCGATGGGGCGACGGTGTACGAGTGCACGTCGCCCAGCGAGGTCCACGATCTGCTCCAGGGCGGACAGGGGGTCTTCGGTATCGCCGTGGGTGTCGTGTGGCGGGACGTCGAGGCAGCGCTGTCCCAGCTGCACGGTGAGCGCATCGACACCGGGGAGACGCTCGTGGGGCACAACCCCGCCGATGAGCTAGCCAGGCGCCGCAACAGGGCCGTCTGAGGACGTCCGCTCCTCCGTGGCCCCACGCCGTTGCGCGGGGGCCTCGTACGGGCTTCAACGCCGCTTCGCATGGCGCGAGGCGGCGTTGTCAGTGGCGTAGGGCAGCATCGGGTGTGTGAGAAGCGCCCCGACGATTCTGCATCTGGACATGGATGCCTTCTACGCGTCCGCGGAGCAGGCCGCGAAGCCGAGCCTGCGCGGGAAGGCCGTGGTCGTGGGCGGGCTCGGGCCGCGGGGTGTGGTGGCCACCGCGTCGTACGAGGCGCGGCGGTTCGGGGTGCACTCGGCGATGCCGATGGGGCAGGCACGCAGGCTGGCGCCGAACGCGGCCTATCTCGTGCCGCGCTTCGGGTTGTACCGGGAGGTCAGCGAGCAGGTGATGGGGCTTCTCCGGGAGCTGTCGCCGTTGGTGGAGCCGCTCAGTCTCGACGAGGCGTTCGTGGACCTCGAAGCGGGCGGTGTCGCCGATGACGAGGCGTCGGCCAGGGCCGTGGGGGAGCGGCTGCGGGCGGACATCAGGGCGGTGACCGGGCTGACCGGGTCGGTGGGGCTCGCGGTGTCCAAGATGCTCGCGAAGATCGCCTCGGAGGAGGCCAAGCCGGACGGGCTCAGGCTGATAGCGCCGGGGACGGAGCGGGCCCTGCTGGGACCTATGTCGGTGCGTACGCTGCCCGGCGTGGGGCCTGCGACGGGGGATCATCTGCGGCGGGCCGGGATCACCACGGTCGAGGAGATCGCGGAGGCCGGGGAGGACGAGCTCGTACGGCTGCTGGGGAAGGCGCACGGGGGCTCGCTGTACGCGATGGCGCTGGCGCGGGACGAGCGGCCCGTGGTGGCCGAGCGGGACGCCAAGTCGGTCAGTGTCGAGGACACGTACGACGTGGACATCCATGACCGGGTGCGGGTCCGGACGGAGGTCGCGCGCCTTGCCGAGCGGTGTGTGCAGCGGTTGCGGGCGGCGGGGCACTCCGGGCGGACGATCGTGCTGAAGGTGCGGCGGTTCGACTTCTCGACGCTGACGCGGTCCGAGACGTTGCGGGGGCCCACGGACGACCCCGGTGTGGTGCGGGAGGCCGCGGCGCGGCTGCTGGAGTCCGTGGACACCACGGGCGGGGTGCGGCTGCTGGGCGTGGGGGTCACGGGGCTTGCGGACTACACGCAGGAGGACCTCTTCGCGCAGGCGCAGGCCGCCGAGGCGGAGGCCGGGGCCGAGGTCGAGCCGGGGGTGGGGGCGGAGGACGCGGGGGGTGAGGTTCCTGCGGGCGAGCTTGAGGAGGCCGTCGAGGAGACGGTGGTGCCGGCCGAGCGGCGGTGGGCGGCCGGGCACGATGTGCGGCATGCCGAGCACGGGCACGGGTGGGTGCAGGGGAGCGGCCTGGGGCGGGTGACGGTGCGTTTTGAGACGCCGGGGTCGGAGCCCGGGCGGGTGCGGACGTTCCGTACCGACGATCCGGATCTTGAGGCGGCGGAGCCGTTGCCGTTGGTGGGTGCCGGAGCGCGTGGTGAGGGGGTGCTCGACGAGGGGAGTCTGGGCGGTGCGGCCCGGGCGAGGCCGGGCGGGGCCGGGGCTGAGGGTCCGGTGGCCGCGCCCGGTGGGCGGTAGCGCGAGGGCCTGGTCGCGTGGACCGGGGGTGTTCCGGGGTTATGGGGTCTCTGTGCCCGCGATGTGGCCGAAGTCCTGGTCGGGCGGTGGGGACGCGGGCGGGGGCGTGGTGTCGAGGCCGTAGTGGTGGTAGAGCTGGAGTTCCTGTTCGGGGGAGAGATGGCGGCCCACGCCGAAGTCCGGGGCGTCCTTGATCAGGGCGCGGTCGAAGGGGATGTGCAGGGTGCCGTCGTCGATCAGCTCGCTCGGTTCCAGGGGGACGAAGGCGTCGCGGCTGAACAGGCCGGTGCGTATGGCGGCCCACTCGGGGACGCCCGTGGCATCGTCGAGATAGACCTCGTCGATCGTGCCGATCTTCGCACCGTTCCGGTCGAACGCCTTGCGGCCGATCAGGTTGCGCGGATCGATGTCGGTCTGCACGGGCCCTCCAGCTGGTCGCGGCTTGTCGGATTCGGGCGTAACTCATCCTCAATCGTTCGTAGTCACTACGAAAGAGCACTTCGGGGCAGGCGGCCACTCGAGGGATCGCCCGCGGACCTCGCTGGTAGGCTGGCGCCTGGCTGCTGACCCCGTGCGGGAGAGCTCTCCGGAACGTGATTCCGGAGGCGCCGAAGGAGCAAATCCTCCCCGGAATCTCTCAGGCACCCGTACCGCACGGACGAGGTCACTCTGGAAAGCAGGGCGGGCGTCGGGCGGGCACGTTCGGAACCCTTCCTCACCGACGGTGAAAGCAGATCTGTCGCTGGACTGGACGGACCTGTGAAGCTCTCAGGTTGAGATGACAGAGGGGGAGGCCGTCCGGGTACCCGCGCCGTGGTACCCCTCGCAGGTCGTGCAGACCAGGAGGCCTCCGCAATGACTGCCACCAATCGCATCCCGCTCTCCGCGCTGGAGCAGGGCATCCCCTTCGAGCAGCGGCACATCGGGCCCGATGCGGAAGCGCGGGCCAAGATGCTCGCCCAGGTCGGGTACGGCTCGCTCGACGAGCTGACGGCCGCCGCGGTGCCGGATGTGATCAAGAACGCCGAGGCACTGAACCTGCCCGGCGCGCGCACCGAGGCGGAGGTGCTCGCCGAGCTGCGCTCCCTCGCCGACCGGAATCAGGTTCTCGATTCCATGATCGGGCTTGGTTACTACGGCACCTTCACCCCGCCGGTCATCCTGCGCAACGTCATGGAGAACCCGACTTGGTACACGGCCTACACGCCGTACCAGCCCGAGATCTCGCAGGGACGCCTCGAGGCGCTGCTCAACTTCCAGACGATGGTCGCCGAGCTGACCGGCCTGCCCACCTCCGGGGCCTCGCTGCTCGACGAGGGCACCGCGGCCGCCGAGGCCATGGCCCTGTCGCGGCGCATGGGCAAGGTCAAGAACGGGGTCTTCCTCGTTGACGCCGACGCGCTGCCGCAGACCATCGCCGTCATCCAGACGCGCGCCGAGCCGACCGGTGTCGAGATCGTCGTCGCCGATCTGAGCGAGGGCATCCCCGCGGAGGCCGCCGAGCGCGGTGTCGTGGGTGTGCTCGTCCAGTACCCGGGTGCCTCCGGTGTCGTACGCGACATCAAGCCCCTCATCGACCAGGCGCACGAGCTCGGTGCCGTCGTCACCGTCGCCGCCGATCTGCTCGCGCTCACGCTGCTCACCTCGCCCGGTGAGCTGGGCGCGGACATCGCCGTCGGTACGACGCAGCGCTTCGGTGTGCCGATGGGCTTCGGCGGTCCGCACGCCGGATACATGGCGGTGCGCGAGAAGTTCGCGCGCAGCCTGCCCGGGCGGCTCGTCGGTGTCTCCGTCGACGCCGACGGCAACAAGGCGTACCGGCTCGCGCTGCAGACCCGCGAGCAGCACATCCGCCGTGAGAAGGCCACCAGCAACATCTGTACCGCGCAGGTGCTGCTCGCTGTCATGGCCGGAATGTACGCCGTGTACCACGGGCCCGAGGGCCTCAAGTCCATTGCGCGGCGCACCCACCGGTACGCGACGCTGCTCGCCGCGGGGCTCACCGCCGGGGGCGTCGAGGTCGTGCACGGCGCGTACTTCGACACGCTGACCGTGCGCGTCGAGGGCAAGGCCGAGGAGCTCGTCTCCGCCGCCCGCGAAGGCGGCGTGAACATCCGTCCGGTCGACGCCGACCACGTCTCCATCGCCTGCGACGAGACCACCACGCGCAAGCAACTGGCCGCCGTGTGGGGAGCCTTCGGTGTCGAGGCCGACATCGACGCGCTGGACGCCGAGGTCGCGGACACGCTGCCCGATGGCCTGCTGCGCGGCGACGAATTCCTCGCGCACCCGGTCTTCCACCAGTACCGCTCCGAGACCGCGATGCTGCGCTACCTGCGCAAGCTCGCCGATCGCGACTACGCGCTCGACCGCGGCATGATCCCGCTGGGCTCCTGCACCATGAAGCTCAACGCGACCACCGAGATGGAGCCGGTCACCTGGCCCGAGTTCGGTCAGCTGCACCCGTTCGCGCCCGCCCAGCAGGCGCAGGGCTACCTCACGCTCATCCGTGAGCTGGAGGAACGTCTCGCCGAGGTCACCGGGTACGACAAGGTCTCGCTGCAGCCCAACGCCGGTTCGCAGGGCGAGCTCGCGGGTCTGCTCGCCGTGCGCGGCTACCACCGCGCCAACGGCGACGAGCAGCGCACCGTCTGCCTCATCCCGTCCTCCGCGCACGGCACGAACGCCGCGAGCGCCGTCATGGCCGGCATGAAGGTCGTCGTCGTGAAGACCGCCGACGACGGCGAGGTCGACGTCGAGGACCTGCGCGCCAAGATCGAGAAGCACCGCGACGAGCTGGCCGTGCTGATGATCACGTACCCCTCGACGCACGGCGTCTTCGAGGAGCACGTCGCCGACATCTGCGCGGAGGTGCACGAGGCCGGCGGTCAGGTGTACGTCGACGGCGCCAACCTCAACGCCCTTGTGGGCCTTGCCAAGCCGGGGCACTTCGGCGGCGACGTCTCGCACCTGAACCTGCACAAGACCTTCTGCATCCCGCACGGCGGCGGCGGTCCGGGCGTCGGTCCGGTCGGTGTGCGCGAGCACCTCGCGCCGTACCTGCCCAACCACCCGCTGCAGCCCGCGGCAGGGCCCGAGACCGGTGTCGGTCCGATCTCCGCCGCGCCGTGGGGCTCGGCCGGGATCCTGCCGATCTCCTGGTCGTACGTACGTCTCATGGGCGGCGAGGGCCTCAAGCGCGCCACCCAGGTCGCCGTCCTGTCGGCGAACTACATCGCCAAGCGCCTCGAGCCGCACTTCCCGGTGCTCTACACCGGTCCCGGCGGGCTCGTCGCGCACGAGTGCATCATCGATCTGCGGCCGCTCAGCAAGGCGACCGGGGTCAGCGTCGACGACATCGCCAAGCGGCTCATCGACTACGGCTTCCACGCGCCGACCATGTCGTTCCCGGTCGCGGGGACGCTGATGATCGAGCCGACGGAGAGCGAGGACCTGGTCGAGATCGACCGGTTCTGCGAGGCGATGATCGCCATCCGCGCGGAGATCGAGAAGGTCGGTTCCGGCGAGTGGGCCGCGGACGACAACCCGCTGCGGAACGCGCCGCACACCGCCGCCGCCCTCGGCGGTGACTGGGAGCACGGTTACACCCGTGAGGAGGCCGTCTTCCCGGCCGGTGTCGTGGCGTCGGACAAGTACTGGCCGCCGGTGCGCCGCATCGACCAGGCGTACGGCGACCGGAACCTGGTCTGCTCCTGCCCGCCGCTGGATGCGTACGAGGACTGATGTCCGCAGCCCGCGTGGTGCGGGCATGCGTCGGGGCCGGTTCGGAGAGGTTCTCTCCGGGCCGGCCCCTTGTTCGTGCTGCTGTGCGGATGCGCCGTGCGGATGTGCCGGCGGTGCTCAGGCGGCCGTCATGATCTGGTCGGTGCCCAGCGGTCGGTGCGGGGCGATGATCTGGCCGTCCGGCAGCAACTCACCGGTGTCCTCGAAGAGCAGGACGCCGTTGCACAGCAGGCTCCAGCCCTGCTCCGGGTGGCTCGCCATGAGGAGCGCGGCTTCCCGGTCGGCGGAGTCGGCTGTCGGGCACGGTGGTTGGTGCTGGCACATGGAAGGGTTCTTTCGCTGCGATGTGATGGCGGTGACGTCGGTCCTGTGGCTCGATGCGGTATTCATAACCGCCCCCCGTTGTAGTCGGTCCGATCCCAGTGTTGCCCTACAGGCTGTCAATCCGCAGGGATTTTGCTGCAGCGGCTCCTACTGCTTAATGACGTATCACCCGCCCGGACGGTTCAGCCCAACTCCCCTGTCTCTTCGGGTGGTTCGAGGTGGCCCGGCCGGGCTAGTCCACATGGGTGGGCAGCGCTGTGCCCCGCGGCCGACGGCGGCGGGGCACAGGAGGTGCGGAGGTCCCGGGCGGTCCCGGGTGCGCGGGTCAGGCGGGTGAGCCGAGCAGCGGCGCCGGGGTCAGCCGGTGGGTGAGGACCGGCAGGAGGTCGGCGACGCGGTGCGGGCGGTGCGCGGCGATGCCGGGCGGTGCGGGCGCGAGGGGAACCAGCAGGTCGGTGGCGGCGAGCGATCCGTCGGCGCCGTCGTCCGTGCAGTCCCGGTGCAGCCACAGCGTGAGCATGTAGAGCTCGGGGACGGAGAGCAGCCGGGGCTGGCAGGACATCGGCATGGCCTCGGCGTGCCGCAGGGCGCGTTCGGTGGCGGCGACGTAGGGGCCTTCGAAGAAGTGCGAGAAGGCCCAGCCGTCCGGCGTGAGCATCGTGTCGGCCGCGGCCACCGCGCGTTCGCCGCAGCGGATCAGGAATCGCCAGCCGGCCAGCCGGGTCGGTGCGGTGCTCGTCGACGTGATGCGGTCCAGCACATGGACGGGCAGCGGCAGTTCGGGGATCGCCGGGCTCTGGGCCGCGCGCAGTGACGGGGTGCGGGCCTCGCGTACGGCCGTGGGGGAACCGAGTGCCGCGAGGACGCTGCGCAGGGCGGGCGCGGGGGCAGGGGGAACATGCAGCGGCATGGTGGGTCGCCTCTCTCATACGACAGGCACGGCGGAGCGGGGGGACAGATGCGGACGGCGCTGTCAGCTCTGGGCCAGAGGGGCGGGGGCAGGGGGGCCGCGAGCGCCAACTCTCTGTCTCGGTGCGGAGTTTATACGAGACGTGTTCGGGCGGTGTTTCCTCTAGACGCGGTGGATATTGCGGGCAAGGCGCTAACGAGCCGTCCTTGTGCGGTATTTCTCCCGATTTCGCGTGGGGTCCGCTTCCGCGACCTCGCAATACCTCGCCGAAGCGGTCGGCTGAATTGCGCCGGTATATTTGCCCAGGCGCCACGGAACGGAATCTTCACCATGCCGCATGCCTGGTGAATGTGCCGTACGGCGACTGCGTCGAGCGTAGCGGCCCACGGTCCTTCGCGGGGCGTTATGGATCACATCGGCTGGGCATCATCCCCCGTACACAGCGGCCGGGTCCTTGGCTGCCCATCCGAGGGAGGGACGCTTCGATGGGGGAGAAGGTCGTGGCGGGCACGTTCGACCTGACCGATCGGCACCTGTACCGAAGGAAGCTCCGGGAGTGCCTCGAGGGGCTCGGGCGACTTCTGGAGGAGGAGCGGTTCGACCGTCCCAAGAATCTGATGGGGATGGAGATCGAGCTGAATCTCGCCGGGCCCGACGGGCTGCCGAGAATGTTGAACGCACAGGTTCTCGAGCGCATCGCGAGCCGGGATTTCCAGACGGAACTCGGAATGTTCAATCTGGAAGTGAACATTGCCCCGCACCGTTTGGGCGGACGCGTTCTCGATCAGCTCGCCGAGGAGCTGCGCACCGGACTCAACTATGCCCAGCGAAAAGCGAACGAACTGAACGCGGGCATCGTGATGATCGGTATTCTGCCGACGCTCGGCCGCGCCGACCTGGTCTCCGCGAACCTCTCCGACGTCGACCGCTACGCCCTGCTCAACGACCAGATCGTGGCGGCGCGCGGTGAGCACTTCGCGCTGGACATCGAGGGCGTGGAGCGGCTGACGTGCACGTCCACGTCGATAGCGCCCGAAGCGGCGTGCACCTCCGTGCAGTTGCACCTCCAGGTCACGCCGGGCCGGTTCGCCGATGTGTGGAACGCGGCGCAGTCCGTCGCCGCGGCACAGGTCGCCGTGGGCGCCAACGCCCCCTTCCTGTTCGGCCGCGAGCTGTGGCGCGAGTCGCGGCCGCCGCTGTTCCTGCAGTCCACCGACACGCGCCCGCCCGAACTGCAGGTCCAGGGGGTGCGGCCGCGCACCTGGTTCGGGGAGCGCTGGATCACCAAGCCGTACGACCTCTTCGAGGAGAACCTGCGCTACTTCCCCGCGCTGCTGCCCCTGATGGACCAGGAGGATCCGCTGGGGGTCATCGACGCCGGCGGGGTGCCGCGGCTCGGTGAACTCGTCCTGCACAACGGCACCGTGTACCGCTGGAACCGTCCGGTGTACGGCATCGCCGACGGGGTCCCGCACCTGCGGGTGGAGAACCGGGTGCTGCCCGCGGGGCCCACCGTCACCGATGTCATCGCCAACGCGGCCTTCTACTACGGCCTCGTGCGGGCGCTCGCCGAGGAGTCGCGGCCCGTGTGGTCCCGGCTGCCCTTCGAGGCCGCCGAGCGGAACTTCGACTCCGCGTGCCGCCACGGCATCGACGCCCGGCTGCAGTGGCCGCGGCGCGGCAGGCTCGGGGGCACCGCCGAACTGCCCGCGGTGCAGCTCGTACGGGACGAACTGCTGCCGCTGGCCGCCGCGGGCCTGGACGCGTGGGGTGTCGAACCCGCCGACCGCGACCTGTACCTCGGGGTGATCGAGGAGCGGTGCAGACGGCGGGTCAACGGCGCGTCCTGGCAGACGGCGACGTACCACCGGGCCCTGGAGAGCGGACTGAGCAGGGAGGCCGCGCTCGCCTCGACCACCCGGCGCTACAGCGAGCTGATGCACGCGGGCGAGCCCGTGCACACCTGGCCCGTGGGGCATCCGGAGCCGGCCGTGCCGCTGCGCTGAGGCCGGTGGCACGCGGATGAGCGGGCCTGGTGCCGTCCCGGTGCGCGGGCCGGGATCAGCCGCGGTTGCTGCCCGCCTCCATGATGGCCTTGAGGATCACCGCGTGGATCTGCGCCGGGTCGTCGACCTGGTGGCCCGAGCCGCCGCTGGCCGCGGCGATCTGCTGGACCTCGTCCTTGTCCGCGTCGGGGCCGACCGCGATCGCGATGATCGGCACCGGCTTCTTGGGGTCGGAGAGTTCCTGGAGCTGTGAGATGAGGGAGCTGCGCGAGATGCTCCCGGGGTCCTGGTTGGCGCCGTCGGTCAGGATCACCAGCGCGTTGAACTTGCCCCTCGCGTAGCCGGCCCGTGCCTCTTTGTAGGCGGCGAGCGTGGTGTCGTAGAGGCCGGTCGCGCCACCGGGCACGGGCTGCAGGCCGCTGAAGGCCTCCGACAGCTTGTCGCGGTGGGTGGCACTGCCCTCGCGGTCGCCGAGGCGCTCGGTGGGCTGCAGCTTGCGGTAGTCGCGCGTGCCGTCCAGCCGGGTGGCGAACTCCCAGAGGCCGATCTCGTCCTCGTCCGTGAAGCCCGCGAGCGCCTGGAGCAGCGAGGCCTTGGTGACCTCCATGCGCGACTGGCTGCGTCCCGGCACCAGTTGGCTCATCGACTCCGAGGCGTCGACGACGGTGTTGAGCCGGGCGCTCTGCACCGTGATCGTCCACATGCCCAGGGTCTCCTGGATCTGCTTGTCCGACGGCGCTTCGGTGGCCTCGTCGGCGTAGGGCTGCGGGGTGCGGCCGCCGGCCGCCGTGACGAGCTTGTCCGACGGCTGGTCGGGGTCGGTCCTGAAGCCGTGCTTCGTCAGGATCCGCTGTCCTTCGGCGTCGCTGAACATGGTCATGAAGCGCAGCGCCGCGCGGCTCAGGTCCGTGGACATGCCCTCGTCGTCGACCAGCGTGTACGGATAGTCGAGCTGGGGCGAGCCGTCCTTGGGATAGAAGAGGTCGAGGCCGTCCTCCTCGCCCGCCGACGCGTTGTGCGTGAACGCGGCCTGTTCGGAGACGATCAGCGCCTGATTGCGGCGGGGGTTGCCCTGCTCGGTGCCCGATCCGTCGCGGGCCAGGGTGTCCAGGAGCTGGCCGTCGCTGTCGGAGGTGCGGGTGGACAGCGCCTTCGCCAGCGCGGCGGCCTGCGTGTCGCCCTCCTTGCCGCCCTGCTTCTTCGCGGACACACCGATCTTGGCGAGGGCGAGCAGGCCGGTCGCGCTGCGGGCGGGGTCGGCGGCGCCGAGGCGCCGCTTGTCGCCCTTCATGGCGGCGGCCGTCAACTCCGGCCAGTTGTACGTCTTCTTGGGCCAGCCCAGGGATTCCGCGGCGGACGGCACCATGCCGATGCCGACGGGCGACGACGCGATGTTGCCCGCGGGGGAGACCTTCGTCTGCTTGGTGCCGAGGCCTACGCGCTGCACCCATATGTCGGAGTCGGGCACCCACACGTCGTACTCCGGATCGCCCTTGCCCGACCGGAGTTCGTCGGCGACCTTGTACGCGTCGCGGGCGGTCACCCGCACGTCGATGCAGTGCCCGTCGGAGGTGATCTCCTTCTCGCGGGCCTCGTCGGCGGCCTCGCGCAGCGCGGGTGTCACATCGGGCGCGGCGACGACGTTCAGGCGTACGGCGTCGTCGTCGCAGGAGCCGCCGAAGGAGAGCAGGCCGCTGCGCACCGCCACCGCCGTGCCTCCCGCCACCACCAGGACGAGAGCCGTGGCGATGGCGACCGTGCGGCCGCGAGCGCGCGGGCGGGGGTCGGGCGCGCCCGACCCGTACTCATCGGGCAAGCTGTGACGTCCCATGGCGGTGGTGCCCCTCCTTGAGTGATGAAGCAAGGAAAGAGGGGGCGGTACGCCCGAAATCGGCGTCCATCCCCCTCGGCCTGTCGCGCACGATCTTCGTAACTTCTTTCGAGACCCTAGCGGGACGAGGATGGGGATGAGGCGGGATTACTCAACTGGAGGCGTAAGTGCAAGCGGAGCCGGGGCCGATGGCCGGTTCTTTTCCCACGGGTGGGCCCTCGCGACGGATCCTCCGGGACGAGACACTGCTCGTTCTGGCGCTCTCGCTGGGAGCGAGCGGTGTGTCCGCGCTGATTAGCTTTGTCGGATCGGTCACCAAACCGGGTGGTCTCAAGGACCAGGCGGCCACGATGAACGCCTCGGCGGCGCCGGGGCGTCCATGGCTTGATCTCGCGTGGCAATTGTTCGGAATCACGACCGCGTTGGTGCCGGTCGCGCTCGTCGCGCACTTCCTGCTGCGCGAGGGGGCGGGCTTCCGGACGATCGGGTTCGACCGGACGCGGCCCTGGCCGGACCTGGGACGGGGCACCGCGATCGCAGCGGTGATCGGCAGCGTCGGGATCGCCTTCTACCTGTCGGCGCGGGGGCTCGGCTTCAATCTCACGGTGGTGCCGGAGGCGCTGCCCGACGTGTGGTGGAAGTACCCGGTCCTCGTGCTGTCCGCGGTGCAGAACGCGGTGCTCGAGGAAGTCATCGTGGTCGGCTATCTGCTGCGCAGGCTCGGGCAGTTGGGGTGGACGCCGATGGCCGCGCTGGTGGGCAGTTCGGTGCTGCGCGGCTCGTACCACCTGTATCAGGGCATCGGCGGGTTCCTCGGGAACGTGGCGATGGGTGTGGTCTTCGCGCTGCTCTACCGCAGGTGGGGGCGGGTCGGGCCGCTCGTGGTGGCCCATTCCCTGCTCGATATCGGGGCGTTCGTGGGGTACGGCCTGCTCGCGGGGAAGGTGGGGTGGCTGCCCACGCCTTCGTAGGCAGCCTGGGGGAGGGGCGGGTCGTGCGGTGTCTCTGGGGCTTTGGGTCTTAGGGGCTCAGGCGAAGAGTTCGCCCTCGATGACCGTGACCGCGCGGCCGGTCAGCAGGGTGCGGTCGCCGCGCAGTCGGGCGCGGACCAGGCCGGTGCGGGGCGAGGCCTGCAGGCCCGTGAGGTCCGTGCGGCCGCCGAGGCGCTCGGACCAGAAGGGCGCGAGGGCCGTGTGGGCGCTGCCCGTCACCGGGTCCTCGTCGATGCCGACGCGCGGGAAGAATCCGCGGGAGACGAAGTCGTAGCCGCATGTGGGGTCTTCGGCCCGCGCCGTGGCGATGATGCCGCGCTCGGAGTGCCGCACCAGCGACTTGTGGTCGGGGCTGAGCGCCCGGACCGTCTTCTCGTCGGCCAGCTCGACGACCAGGTCGCCGATGAGATGGCCGGTGTCGTGCACGGAGAGCGGCTCGGCGCCGAGCGCCGCGGCGACGCCGTCGGGCACGTCGACCGGGACGAGCCGCGCGGTCGGGAAGTCGAGGGTCAGGGTGCCGTCCTCGTCGGCCGTCGCGGTGAGGATGCCGCTGCGGGTGGCGAAGCGTACGGGGCCTGAGGCGGCGCCCGTGGTGTTCAGGACGTGTGCCGTGGCCAAAGTGGCATGGCCGCACATGTTCACTTCGGTGGCGGGGGTGAACCAGCGCAGCGCCCAGTCGGCCTCGCTGCCCTCGGGCAGGCGGTGGGCGAAGGCGGTCTCCGCGTGGTTGACCTCCCTGGCCACGTGCTGCAGCCAGGTGTCGTCGGGGAAGGCGTCGAGGAGGAGTACCCCTGCCGGGTTGCCGGCGAAGGGGCGGTCGGTGAAGGCGTCGACGATGCGGATGCGGTGGGAAGTCGGCATGGTGTCGACGGTAGAGGTCCAATGGAGTCGCGAACCAAGGCCAATCCTGGGTATGTGGACTTGATTTTGGCGGAGGTGCTCATGGTGGACGTGTCCTTGGCGGACGTGCTCTTGATGGACGTACTCGTGGCGGACGTGCTCTTGGTGGGTGGGGAAGGGGTGCGCCCTGGGTGCCGGTGTGCGGTGCCCAGGGCGCGTGCTGTTCGTGCGGGGCGGCGCGGGCGGACCCGGCCGGGTGTTCCCCGCTGTCCGTGCTATCCGTGCTGGCCGACCTGGTAGTCGCCCGCGGGCTGCTGGGTGATGACGTTCAGGCGGTTGAAGGCGTTGATGAGGGCGATGACGCCCACCAGGGCCGCGAGTGCGTCCTCGTCGTAGTGCTTGGCGGCGTTCGCCCACGCCTCGTCCGTGACGCCGCCGGCGGCGTCGGCGATCCGGGTGCCCTGCTCCGCCAGCTCCAGGGCGGCGCGCTCGGCATCGGTGAAGACGGTGGCCTCGCGCCAGGCCGCGACCAGGTTGAGCCGCACCGAGGTCTCCCCGGCGTACGCGGCCTCCTTGGTGTGCATGTCGATGCATCCGGCGCAGCCGTTGATCTGGCTGGCGCGGAGCTTCACCAACTCCTGCGTCGCGAGCGGAAGACCCGATTCCGAGAGTGCCTTGTGTGCCGCGACGACGTGCTTGACGGCCTTGGCGGCGACCGGGCTTGCGAGGGGGTTCAAGCGGGCTTCCATCGTGCGCTCCTGGGTTGTCGTCGATGCGTATGCCTTGTGGACGGAGCGGGTGGGGCGGAATGTGACATGGGGCGGCGAGCCATGGTCGGCGGCCGCCCGGTGCGCGCCGGGAGGGCTACAGCTTGCCCGCCTCCCGAACGGTGTGGAGGTGGACCAGGGCGTCGTATGCGTCGCCTATGGCGAGCTCGGGGGTCTTGTCATTCGGGTACTGAGTGCCCGCGCTGTATGTCGGGCGTGACATGCCCAGCCAACTGCGGGCGGCGGCAGGGGCCTTGCGCAGGTCGGCGTAGTAGTCGCGGTACCGGACCTGGTCGAGCGTGTACTCGTTCGTGCCGGGACCGGCCGGGCCGACGGTGAACTTCTTCCACTCGCCGCCGAGCGCTTGGTCCTTGGAGAGGAAGGAGCCCCGGTCGAAGGTGGTGCCGATGGCCAGGTAGTCCGCGCCCAGGGTGTCGCGGAGGAACGAGCCCTGGGTCTTCGGGTACGTCGTGGGATCGGAGGCCGCGTAGCCCACGTGGTCGTTGTGGGCCGACAGCAGGACCCTGCCGCCGGTGCGCCGCTGCCACCATGCCGTGGTCTCGGCCATCACCTGGTCGCGGTAGCGCTGCATGGCGGTCAGCGATGCCTGGTCGCCGGGGTCGACGCTCAGGAAGGTGTAGGTCTGGGCGATGTGGCGTGCGTTCTGCAGAGCGAACTCGAAGTCCTCGCCGCCTGCGGATCTCTGGCGTTGCACAAGATCAAGGACTTGCTTTGCCCTGGCCGCGTTCTGTTGCCGCTCCGCGAGCGGCCGTTTCAGGTAGGCGAAGGCGTCGTCGAGCGGGCGCAGACCGGTGAGGAGCTCGTCCAGGCGCGGCATCGACTCCGGACGGGTCCGCCGGACGTAGTCGGTGACGCTGTCGAAGACCCGTTCATCGAGCCTGGGCGCACCGATGTCGTCGCCCACGAAGTGGACCGGGCGGTCGGGGTGCCGGAGGTTGTGGTCGCGCATCCACTGGACGAGGGTCGCGAACTCCTCGCGGTCCCAGGGGGATCCGGCCATGACCTCGTGCACGACCTGCCGTGCGGTGCGGTCACCGTCGCCGCGCTGGAGGTAGTCGTCGATCCGCAGACCCGCCGACCAGCTGATCTCCAGGGCGAAAGTGGTGAATCCCTTCTGCTCGACGAGGTGGCGGAAGAGCCGGTCCTTCAGGGCGAAGAATTCGTGCGAGCCGTGCGTGGCCTCGCCCACGCCGACCACCTTGGCGTCGCCGACCATCACCCCCAGGGCGCGCAGATCGGCCGTGCCGGTGCCCGGCTCCGCGGACCGCAGCGGATGGGCGATGCGGTCGAGGGCGCGGACGGGGTCCGACGCGACGGCCGACGCGGGCGCCACCGGTGCCGCGTGCGCGGCCGCCGCGGGGGTCAGCGTCGCGGCCAGGGCGAGAGCCGCCGCCGCGCATCGTTTCCCAGTGCCGGTCATGTGCGATCACTCCTCAACGTGCTGGGTGTCAGGCGCTGTTGAGGAGATCGTCACGCGCGCGGCGGCCCGGGCGCGCTGGGGCCAGCGCGACACCTTTTCGGGGGGTAGCCCCCATGACCCGGGTCCTGGATCGGCTGACCCGGGTCCCGGACCGGCTGACCCGGGTTCCCGGATCGGCGGAGAGCGGGCCAGTGGATGTCCTGTGACAGTGGACCTCGGCCAACTGCCACTGAAGTGTGACCGCCTGGAGGCGCTCTACCGGCGGACCGCCGAGATCAGTCCGCCGGGCCGCTCCTCGCGCTGCGGCGGGGTGCTGATCGGGCGGCCGTACGCGGCAGCGCGCTCGCGCAGGGTGTGGCTGTCTGCCTCCCAGCCGTGCCCGGCCAGCCAGCCCGCCGGGTCGTCGGGCATCTCCGAGACCCACATGGACGCCGCAGATCCCGGCACGGCGTTGGCGCCGAAGCGCTCGATCACGCCGCGCGAGCCCAACGTCAGCCCCATCCGGCTGCCTGTCGCCGACTGCGCGCCGATCCGGGCCAGCAGCAGCTCCACCGCGTCCTCGGGCAGATAGATCAGCAGTCCTTCGGCGATCCACACGGTCGGCGCTGCCGGGTCGTGCCCTGCGGCGGCCAGTGCCCTTGGCCAGTCCTCGCGCAGATCCACCGCGACGGTGATCCGCTCGCAGCGTGCGACGGCCCGCTCCTGGCGCAGCACCGAAGCCTTGAAGTCCAGTGGCGCGGCGGTGTCGACCTCGAACAGCCGGGTGCCCTCGGGCCAGTCCAGCCGGAAGGCCCGGCTGTCCATGCCGGCGCCGAGCAGCACGACCTGCCGGACACCGGACGCGGCGGCCTGCTGCAACAGGTCGTCGAGGAACTTCGTCCTGATGACGATGGAGAACGACACGGCCAGCCGGCGGCGGCGCGCGGCCTCGTCATCGGGCAGCGGCGGTGAGGAGGGCCACAGGCCGCCGGCGGTGGCGAAGGCCTGTGCCAGTGGGTCGCGGAACAGGGCGTTCTCCCGCTCCGTCTCCAGCGCCCGCACCCTGGCCACCCCCACCGCAGTGGCCCACACTCCCGACGGCTGCACCTGCTCCTGCGCATCAGTCACCACGCCAGCCTAGAAGGCCGATCCCAAGGGGGGCGTACCGGTGGTCAAAGTTCAGTGGCAGTTGGTCAAGGTCCACTTTCACAGGACGGCGGACGGCCGCCCCCGAGGCTTGTCAGCCGAACAGTTCCGATATATCGTTGAGGCATCGCGACAGATTCACGACAGGTTCGCGACAGATCAAAGATCGAGAATCCATCCCGAGCGCATCGGGTGGATCGAGCAGAGAATCAAGGAGTGATCGCTATGCGTTCCCACGGTTTTGAACACGAGCACGGACGGGGCCGCCGCGGCAGCCCCCAGGGCCGTGAAGGTTTCGGCCCGTTCGGTCGAGAAGGATTCGAAGGGCGGCGCGGGGCCTTCGGTCCGTTCGGTCCCGGCTTCGGGGGCCCCGGCGGCCCTTGGGGCGGCGGCCGAGGCGGACGAGGCGGCCCGCGGGGCAGGGCGCGGCGCGGCGACGTACGCGCGTCGATCCTGGCCCTCCTGAAGGACCGCCCCATGCACGGCTACGAAATGATCCAGGAGATCGCCGAGCGCAGCGGCGGGGCGTGGAAGCCCAGCCCGGGTTCGGTCTATCCGACCCTCCAACTCCTGGAGGACGAGGGCCTGATCAGCAGCGAGAGCGAGGGCGGCAAGAAGCTCTTCTCGCTCACCGAGGCAGGGACCGAGGCGGCCGAGGAAGGCCCCGACGCGCCCTGGGAGGAAGCCGGGCGCGGGGTCGACTGGGACACGCTGAACGAGATCCGGCAGGCCGGTTTCGGTCTGATGGAGGCGTTCGGTCAGGTCTGGAAGACCGGCAGCAAGGAGCAGCGCGAGAAGGCGCTGACGGTCATCAACGACGCCCGCAAGAAGCTGTACCTGATCCTCGCCGATGAGGACTGATGAGGGCTGAGGGGGTGGGGGCCGACGGCTCCCATCGCAGACGAGGCGCCCCGCACGCATGGTGCGGGGCGCCTCGTTCCGTTGTTCCGGCGCGGGGTGGTCGTGCGTTCCGGCGCGGGATGGTCGTGGGTTCCGGCGCGGTCCGGTCGTACGCCCGTCGCTTCCCCGGCCCTGGCCCCGGCCCCGGCCCCGGCGGTCGGTCGGGCGGGCGGGCGCGTCAGGTGACGAGGCCGCCCAGTTTGCGCAGCGACTCGTCGAGTGCGGCGGTCGCCGAGTCCTTCAGCTTGCCGGCCATGAGGGAGACCGCGGCGCCGGTGAACTCCCCGTCGATGCGGACCAGGGTGCCCGTCCCGTCGGGGGAGAGCGTGTAGCGGGTGCCGACGTTGACGCCCATCGGGCCCTTGCCCCTGATGGCCAGGGTGCGGGCGTTCTCCAGCTCCTCGATGGTCCAGTTCACCTCGGCGGGGAAGCCCATCAGTTTCATGTTCTCCGCGAAGGTGCCGCCCACTTCCAGGGTGTTCGGGCCGCCCTTGGGGAAGCTCGTGTGCGTGGCGTTCCACTCGCCGTACGAGGAGAAGTCGGTGAGTTGGGCCCAGACCTTCTCGGCGGGCGCCTCGATCCGTGCTTCCGCGCTGACTTCGGCCATGCGGCCACCTCTTCCCGTCGGGCGCTGCGACGGCCGCAGCTACGGTGTCGCGGAACGTAGCGGCAGGGCCCGGAACATTCAATACTGATGAACCGTCAGATCTGTGAGGGATGCCGGACTGGCCGATGGCCTCCGGGAGGGGGTGGGGTAGTGTTCCCCTGCTCCGCGAAGGCCGCGGGCGACGGCTCTGGGAGGTGAGACCCATTACCGCAACGGCAGGTCGGGTGCTCTCTTCTCGCGACCGCGCGGTTCACCCGGCATAGGTGACCCGAGGGAGCCCCATCGGGATCCCGAAAGGTCTTCTTCTGATGTCGGTCTCAGAACCTTCTTCTCACTTCTCTCCGCACCCCTCGTCGGTGCCGTCCTTCCCCTCCGTCGTTGCCGCGTTGCGCGCTGCCGGGTGCGTCTTCGCCGAGGACGAGGCGGAACTGATCCTCTCCGCGGCACACACTCAGGCAGAGCTCGCCGACATGGTGGAGCGCCGGGCGAGCGGACTGCCCCTCGAACACGTCCTCGGCTGGGCCGAGTTCCGCGGACTGCGGATCGCGGTGGACCCGGGCGTCTTCGTGCCGCGCCGCCGTACCGAGTTCCTCGTCGACCGGGCCGCCGCGCTCGCCGGGCCCGGAACCGTCGTCGTCGATCTGTGCTGTGGATCGGGCGCGCTCGGTGCCGCGCTCGCCGCGGCCCTCGGCCAGGTCGAGTTGTACGCCGCCGACATCGACCCCGCCGCGGTGCGCTGCGCCCGCCGCAATGTCGGGGACGCCGGGGGCGTCGTCTACGAAGGCGACCTATACGACCCGCTGCCCGCCGGGCTCCGGGGGCGCGTCGGCATCCTGCTCGCCAACGTGCCGTACGTCCCCACCGGCGAAGTCGGCCTGCTGCCCGCCGAGGCACGCGTCCATGAGGCGCGGGTGGCGCTCGACGGCGGCAGCGACGGGCTCGACGTGCTGCGCCGGGTGACCGAGGAGGCGCCCGGGTGGCTGGCGCCCGGCGGTCATCTGCTGTTCGAGACCAGCGAGAGCCAGGTGCCTGCCGCGCGTGACGCCGTCGAGCGCGCCGGTCTCGTGGCGCGGGTGGTCGAGGACGAGGAGTGGTACGCGACGGTCGTCATCGGCACCCGGCCCGGCGCGGTCGGGGACAGGGGCGGGGACGGGGACGGGGACGGGGACGGGGACGGGAGCTTGTCCCAGGGCGAGGGCCTGTCCGGTGGCACAGCGTCCGACGGGCGCTAGCCGACCCGTCGTATCACCGCCGCGTCGAAGAGGTCCGACGCCCTGGGGAACGGACCCTCGTCGTGGCAGTGCCAGGCCTCCCAGAACAGGTCGGCGGGCAGGGCGTCGTCGGGTGCGTATACCCGGTACACGTACTGCCTGCCGTCGATCGCCGGCAGGGCGACCATCCAGCACCTGCTCTCCATGCCTGTGAGGGACGTGCGCCACCGCGCCGTGGTTGCGCGGCGGGCGTGAAGCAAGGCGGCGCGCGCCCCCGGGTGGAGATCGGCGGGATCTCATCCGTAAGGAGGACAACCAGGGCATGCGTGCCCACCCTGTGTCGGACGCAAAGATGCTTCCCGCCGCCGATGCATATGCCGCCGGAGGTTGATGTGGTGGGAGATGTGCAAAGCCGTACCCCGCCGGGCGCCGAGCCCGGCTCCCCCCGCGCCGAACTCGACTCCAGGCTCAGTGCTGAGCTGGCGTCGGTGGTGGCCGGTGCGCGCCGGCGCGCGGTGCGGGACGGGGACCGGCAGATCGACACCGCGCACCTCCTGCACTCCCTGCTCGAGTCCGACCCCGCGGTCCGTGCCGTCTTCGAGAACGGCGCGCAGGTCGTACGGCTCCTCGGCTACCTCGTGCAGCGCAGCATCGGCTACGGACTGCAGTGGCAGGGCACCGTCGAGGACTCCGGAGCGGTGCCGGTGGTGACGTCCGTGAAGGAGGCGGGCTGGTCTCCCGCCGCGGCCACCGCGATGGAGATGGCCCTGGACCGCGCCGACCTGCGCGGGGATCCGCGCGCGCTGGGCATGGACCTGCTCGCGGGGCTCGTCGCCGACCCGGACTGCCGTGCGGTCGAGGTGCTCGGCCGCGCGGGCGTGGACGTGCCGCACCTGCTGAGCCGGGTGGAGGCAGGGTGCCAGGAGTACGCCGGAGGGTATGGCGCGGGGGCCTGAGCGCGGCGTCGGTGAGGACGCGCGGCGCGGGGTGGGGCCGGGAGGTCTGAACGCGGCGTCGGTGAAGGCGTGTGCGTCCGCCGATTGAGACAGGGGTCATGGGGGATGACGCTCATGACACCGCCTGCCATGATGTGCCGGTGCAAGCGGCTCAGGGGACTCAGGGGATCGGGGAGAACCGGGGGAGAGGCGTCGGACTGGGGCTCGCCCTGGTGGCGGCGGTCGCCTTCGGTGGCTCCGGCGTCGCGGCGAAGCCGCTGATCGAAGCGGGACTCGACCCGCTCCACGTGGTGTGGCTGCGGGTGGCGGGCGCCGCCCTGGTGATGCTGCCCGTGGCATGGCGGCACCGCGGACTCCTGCGGAGCAGGCCCGCGCTGCTCGCCGGGTTCGGCCTCCTCGCCGTCGCGGGCGTCCAGGCCTGCTACTTCGCCGCGCTCTCGCGGATCCCCGTCGGCGTCGCGCTGCTCGTCGAGTACCTCGCCCCCGCGCTCGTCCTCGGCTGGGTGCGCTTCGTGCAGCGGCGCCCCGTGACGCGCGCGGCCGCACTCGGCGTGGTGCTCGCGGTCGGCGGGCTCGCCTGCGTCGTCGAGGTGTGGTCGGGACTGAGCTTCGATGCCGTGGGACTGCTGCTCGCGCTCGGCGCCGCCTGCTGCCAGGTCGGCTACTTCGTCCTGTCCGACCAGGGCAGCGACGAGGGTGACGACGCCCCCGATCCGCTGGGCGTCATCGCGTACGGACTGCTGGTCGGCGCCGTCGTGCTGACCGTCGTCGCGCGTCCGTGGGGCATGGACTGGTCGGTGCTCGGCGGGCGCGCGGACCTGAACGGCTCGGCCGTTCCCGCCTGGCTGCTGCTCGGCTGGGTCGTGCTCGTCGCGACGGTCGTCGCGTACGTCACCGGCGTGCTGTCCGTACGCAGGCTCTCGCCCCAGGTGGCGGGCGTGGTGGCCTGCCTCGAAGCCGTCGTCGCGACCGCCCTGGCCTGGATCGTCCTGGGCGAGCACCTCTCGGCGCCGCAGATCGTCGGCGGCGCGATCGTCCTCGTGGGCGCGTTCATCGCCCAGTCCTCCGCGCCCGCGAAGCCCGCGCGGCCGCAGGGGATTCCGGAATCCGAAACGGAGTTGTCGCGCAGCGGCAGCGCGACCTAGGGTGCCGATCATGCACGCACGAGCGCTCGTTCTTCCGCCCCCCGCCGCATAGCGCGGGGCACCTCACGGAAACACGCCCAGGCCGGTGGCCGGGTGGAACGGTGCTGCCCGCAGACGGAGCCCAGAGCCCCTTTCTTCTGCGGAGAATTCTCGTGTCGAACATGCCAAGCACGTCAAGCACGTCAAGTGCGCCCCATGCGTCAGGTGCGCCCCATGGGTCGAGTGCGTCCCACGCGTCGAGCATGCCCAGTGCGGCAAGCGCTGGTCCCGGTCTGCCCGTCGGGCGCGGCCTCTTCTATCTGATCGTCGCCGGAATCGGCTGGGGCACCGCGGGTGCCGCTGCGTCGCTGGTCTTCAGGGACAGCGACATGGGGCCGGTGAGCCTCTCCTTCTGGCGCTGCGCGGGCGGGTTCGTGCTGCTGCTCGCCGCGCGCCTGGTGCGGCCGCGCAGGACCGGGCCGTACGGGGCGCCCCAGCAGCCGCTGGGGCGCAGGGTCCGCCGGATCGTCGTGACGGGCGTGGCCCTCGCGGTGTTCCAGACCGCCTACTTCGCGGCCGTGGAGACGACAGGGCTCGCGGTCGGCACCGTCGTCACGATGGGGTCGGGGCCCGTGCTCATCGCGCTCGGCGCCCGGCTGACCATGGGGGAGCGGCTCGGGTCCGGTGGGATCGTCGCCGTCGCGGGCGCCCTCGCGGGTCTCGTGGTGCTCGTACTCGGCGGTGGTGAGGCCACCGTGCGGCCCGTCGGCGTGGTGTGGGGGCTCGTCTCCGCGGCCGCGTACGCCGCGATGACGCTGGTCACCCGGTGGTGGGGGCGGGACGGTGGTGCCGACTCGTCCGACACCACGGTCTGGGCGTTCGCCGTCGTCTCCCTCTGTCTGCTGCCGCTCGGCGCGGCCGAGGGCCTGGTGCCGCACACCGCCGAACCCGCGCGCGTGGGCGTCTACTTGCTGTACATCGCCGCGGTACCGACAGCGGTCGCGTACGCGCTGTACTTCGCGGGGGCGGCCGTCGTACGCTCCGCGACCGTCTCCGTGATCATGCTCCTGGAGCCGGTGAGCGCGGCGGTCATCGCGGTCGTGCTGCTCGGCGAGGAGCTGACGGCGGCGACCGTGGCGGGCACGGTGCTGATGCTGGCCGCGGTGACGGGACTCGCCGTCGCCGAGGCGCGGGGTGTCGTGGCGGCGCGGCGGGTGCCGGCGCCGGTGTAGGTGCCACGCGCGCGTGGCGGGCGGATCCCGGTCCCGGCGGCACGCGCGCGTGGCGTGGCGCCGGGATTCCTGCGCGAGGACGGGATTCCTGCGTGGACCCGCGCTTCCTACGTCAGGCCGGGACGCGTCACAGCTCGATCAGGTAGTCGGGCACCTCGATGCCGGGGGCGAGGTCGGTGGAGGGGATCAGGGCGTCGTAGCCCTTGCGCAGCGGGACCACGCCCGACCAGTAGGGGAGGTCCATGTCCTCCGGGTCGTCGTTCGGGCCGCCGGTGCGTGCCTTCGCCGACACCTCGTCGAGGTCGAGCCGGAGCACGGCGGTCGCCGCGAGTTCCTTGGCGTTGGCGGGGCGCGAGTCGGCGGCGCGGCCCGGCACGATGTGGTCGACGAGGGCGTCGAGCGCGGTCCGCTTCTCCTCGGGGTCCGTGACCTGGCGGGCGGTCCCGTGCACCACTACGGAGCGGTAGTTCATCGAGTGGTGGAAGGCCGAGCGGGCCAGGACCAGGCCGTCGACGTGCGTGACGGTCAGGCACACCTGGAGCCCCGGATCCGCCTGCTCCTCCTGGCCGGCACCCGCCATGCGCAGCGGCCGCGATCCCGTCGAACCGTGCACATAGAGGTGGTCTCCCACACGCCCGTAGAGCGTCGGCAGTACGACAGGTGCTCCGTCGCGCACGAATCCGAGATGGCACACGTAGGACTCGTCGAGTATCTGGAACACCGTCTCCTTGTCGTACGAAGCGCGCTCCTTGGCGCGGGTGGGGACGGTGCGGTCGGTGGGTGCGTAGGCGGCGCTGTCCGGCGAAGTGGTGTCCGTGGTGGTCTGCGTCGTCTGCATGGCCTCTCCCTGTGGTGCTGCTTCGCGTGCTGTGCTGCGTGTTCGGCGTGGCGGTGGTGGTGTGCGATGTGGTGCGCTGCCCCAGTGCGGCCGACTTGCCGCCTTGATTGCACTAGTGCATAATCGCGTTTGTGCTAGGAGAGTATCCGATCAGGGGTCGGCGCGCAGCTGAAATCGCTGCCAGTGTGGAGCGTGCTGTCGGTGACGGCGGCCTGGAACCGGGTCAATTGCTGCCTCCCATGCGGGAGTTGGCGGAGCGCCTGGGGGTCAATCCCAATACCGTGGCGGCCGCCTATCGCACCCTGCGTGAGCGGGGGGTCATTGAGACGGCGGGGCGGCGCGGCAGTCGCATCCGGCCCAAGCCCGCCACGACCGCCCGTGAACTGATCCGGGTGGACGCCCCGCCCGGCGTGCGGAACGTGTCCAAGGGCAACCCCGATCCCCGGCTGCTGCCCGCGCTCTCCGAGGCGTTCGCGGCGGCCGCCGCGCAGGGCGACAAGGAACCCGTGCTCTACGGAGAGGACGCCGTGGACCCGGACCTCGCACGGCACGCGCGCGTGGCCTTCGACGCCGACGGCGTACCCGCCGGCCCCGTCGCCGTCACCTCCGGATCGCTCGACGCCATCGAGCGGGTGCTCGCCGCCCACCTCAAGCCCGGCGACGCGGTGGCCGTGGAGGACCCGGGCTGGGGCAGTCTGCTCGACCTCGTCTCGGCGCTCGCGCTGCGTGCGGTGCCGGTCGGTGTGGACGACGAGGGGCCGCTACCGGCCGACGTGGAACGGGCGCTGGCGGGCGGTGCGCGCGCGGCCATCGTGACCGACCGCGCCCAGAACCCCACCGGTGCCGCGGTCAGCGCTCCACGCGCGCGTGCCCTGCGCAAGGCGTTCGGCGCGCACAAGGACGTACTGCTCATCGAGGACGACCACGGCCACGGCATCGTCGATCTGCCGCTGCACCCGCTCGCGGGGACGACCCACAGCTGGGCCCTCGTCCGCTCCACCGCCAAGGCGTACGGCCCCGATCTGCGGCTCGCCGTCCTCACGGGGGATCACATCACGGTGGACCGGGTGCAGGGGCGTCAGCGGCTCGGGCCCGGCTGGGTCAGCCTGATCCAGCAGCGCGCCGTGGTGCGGCTGTGGACCGGCGGAGCGGTGGACGCGCGTGCGGTGGCCGCCTCCTACGGCCGGCGGCGGGACGCGTTGATCGCGGCGCTCGCCGAGCGGGGCGTCCCCGCGTACGGGCGCAGCGGCATGAACGTGTGGATCCCCGTGCCGGACGAAACCGGCGCCGTCGCCCGGCTGTTGCACTCCGGGTGGGCCGTCGCCCCCGGCGCGCGGTTCCGGCTCGGCGCTCCGCCCGGTGTGCGGATCACCGTGGCGGCGCTCGACGACGAGGACATCCCGGTGGTGGCCGAGGCCGTCGCCGCCGCCACGGGGCCCGCTCCGGCCCGGCGCTACGACTGACGACGCGCGGTCGCCCCGGGGCGCGGCCGGGACTGGGTGAGGGCCGCGCCCGCCAGGACGATCACCGCGCCGACCGGTGTCGACCAGCTCAGGGACTCGCCGAGCACGGCGACGCCCGCGGCGGTCGCGATGACCGGGATGAAGTACGTGACCATCTGGGCGGTGGTCGGACCGACCTCGGCGACCAGGGCGTACTGGAGCATGAGGGCGACCCCCGTGCCGAGGGCGCCGAGGGCCACGATCGCCAGCAGCGGGACGACGGGGAAGTGCGTCGGCATCGAGGTGAACAGCGGGGTCACCACGGCCAGTTCGACGGTCGCGACGAGCAACTGGGCGCCGGACAGGGAGAGGTTCGAGTGTCCCGAACCGGCCAGGGTGCGGCGTACATAGATCCAGCCGATCGGGTAGCTGAGCGAGGCGAGCAGTGCCATCGCGGTGCCGCGCGGGTCGAGTCCGCTGAAGCCCTGCCAGGCGCCGAGCACGGTGAGGACTCCGAAGAAGCCGATGCCCAGGCCCGCGACCCGGCGCCGGGTGGGCCGGTCTTCGGAGAGGGCGACCAGCGAAAGGGCCATGCCCCAGAGCGGTGACGTGGCGTTGCAGATCCCGGCGAGGGTCGACGGAATCGTCAACTCCGCGTACGCGAAGAGCGAGAACGGCAGGGCGTTGAGCAGAAACGCGGCGACCGCCAGATGCGCCCAGGTCCGTGTGCCGCGCGGCAGTCGCTCCCGCTTCATCGCGAGCACGGCGGCGATCACGGCGGTGCCGAACACGAGCCGCCCCAGCGTCACTTGGAAGGGCGCGTACCCTTCCGTGCCGACCTTGATCAGCAGGAAGCTGAAGCCCCAGATCAGCGACAGGATGCCGAAGCGGATGCGCCAGTCGAGGGCGGGGCGCCCGGGCGCGGCGGAAGCCGGATCGGTGGCGGGGGCGGCGGTCTCCGGTTCGGCGGTGGAGGGGCGGTCGGTGGCCTGGGGAGGCGCGGCGATCGGGCGGGTCGGCGGCGTGACGGTGCTCATGTGTCTCACGATGAGGCTCGACGATCTCGTAGCACAAGCGAGATTTAATGCGGGGTATCGCGTAGCATCGCTTACATGTTGAACTTGGAGCGCCTGCGCACCCTCGACGCCCTGGCACGGCACGGCTCGGTCAGCGGCGCGGCGGCGGGTCTGCACGTCACGACGTCGGCGGTGTCGCAGCAGATGACCAAGCTGGAGCGGGAGGTGGGCCAGCAGCTCCTCGCCAAGAACGGCAGGGGGGTGCGCCTGACCGACGCGGGGCGCCTGCTCGCCGAGCACGCCGCGCGGATCCTCTCGCAGGTCGAGCTCGCCCAGGCGGACCTGGAGGAGCAGCGCGGCAAGGCGGTCGGCGAGCTGCGCATGGGGGCGTTTCCCACGGCCATGCGGGGCCTGATGCCCGCCACGCTGTCCGCGCTGCGCGCCGACCATCCGGGGCTGCGGGTCGGCTGCCAGGAGCTGGAGCCGACGCCCGCGATCGCCGCGGTGGTGCGCGGTGACATCGACCTCGCGGTCGTCCTCGACTGGTACAACAAGCCGATGCCGATTCCGGACGGCCTCGTCAAGGCGCCGCTCCTCGACGACCCCGCCGATGTCGCGATGCCCGCGGCGCATCCGCTGGCGGACCGCGCGGAGGTGGATCTCGAGGAGTTCGCCGACGACGAGTGGATCACCTGGGCGGAAGGCGAGTTCTGCCACGAGTGGCTCATGTTCACGCTGCGCGGCAAGGGCATCGAGCCCCACATCGCACACCGCGCGGAGGAGCACCACACCCAGCTCGCGCTCGTCGCGGCGGGTCTCGGGGTGTGCGTGGCGCCGCAGTTGGGCCGCGACCCGATGCCCGCGGGCGTGCGCACGGTTCCGGTGCGGCACCGGGTGCGGCGCCATGTGTACGTGGTGTGGCGCGCGGACGCCGACCGCCGACCGTCGATCAGGGCGGCGGTGGAGGCGCTGCGGGTGGCGGGGGCGGGGTTGCGGTAGCCCTCCGGGGGCGGTGCGGGGGTTCTTGCGCCCTGGCCGCCTAAAGACCCGCCAGTTTCCGGAAGTCCCAGGAGGCGATCGCGTCCGGGGTGAGGCGGAGCCAGGCGTGGCGGTTGTCGTGGGGCATCCGGTCGAGGCCGAACATCTTGCGGGCGAACAGCCGCTCCGGGACGTCGAGTTCGGGGCATGGCTCGCCGGTGCGGGGGGACTCGCCGATGAACTCCACCGTGCCGGACAGCTCGACGCCGCGCAGCTGGTCGTACTCCTCTCCGGTGTCGACCACCACGGCGATCCGCTGGTCGTGGCGCAGGTCGGACCAGCGCTTGCTGCGGGTGATCGAGTACAGCCACAAGGACGTGCCGTCCCAGGCGAACCAGAGTGTGCTGACGTGCGGGGCGCCGTCAGGGGACACGGTCGCCACCCGGCAGGTGCGCTCCGTGGCGAGGAACTCGTCGAGTTCGGCCGGCGTCATCATGATGCGGCGGCCTCGGCGCTGTGTGACGGCCATGCGTCGTCCTCCCGTACTGACTGGCACAGTCGTGGCCGACCGCGCGCGGATGTCTCTGCGCACAGCCGGACCTGACTGCGCGTCAGGAAATCATGCGGGCTCTTCCTTCGTGACGCAATGGCCGTTAGCCTCGCGCGAATTCCGGGCGCCGGATGTCCCGGACGTCCGCGACAGGGGGAGCCATGCCGTCGTACGAACAGCTCAGGGAACTCCTCGACCCGGCCACCACGGCCCTGCTGACCGTCGAGTGCCAGCAGGGCGTCGTGGGTACGGAGAGCGCACTGCCCGAACTGGCCAAGGAGGCACGGTCGTCCGGGGCCCTCGCCAATGTCGCACGGCTGGTGGCGGGGGCGCACCAGAGCGGCGTACAGGTCCTGCACGCGGTGGCCGAGCGGCGGCCCGACGGGCGGGGCGCCAGCCACAACGCCCGCCTCTTCCGCGCTGCCGCGCGGCTGCCCGTGCAGCAGCTCTCGGGGACGACGGCCGTGCGGATCGCGCCACCGATCGAGGTGGCGGACGAGGACTTCGTCGTACGCCGACTGCACGGCCTCTCGCCCATCGCGGGCACCGACGTCGACCCGCTCCTGCGCAATCTGGGCTGCCGCACCCTCCTGGTCACCGGCGTCTCGGCCAATGTCGCCATCCCGAACGCGGTGTTCGACGCCGTGAACCTCGGATACACCGCCGTCGTGCCCGCCGACGCGATCGCGGGCGTGCCCGCCGACTACACGCCCGCGATGGTCCGCAACACCCTCGCGCTCGTCGCCACCATCACCACCACCGAGGACGTACTCGGCGCGTGGAAGCGGCCACGGCGCTCCTAGGCCTTGTCCCGCGCGGCCTGATCCGCCGGACAGGCCCTGGGCGCCGCGTCAGGCCAGCTTGATCGCGTCGCCGTCCACGGAGATCTCCGCCGTGGGCAGCGGGCTCGGCGCGGGGGCGTGCTTCACGCTGCCGTCGGTGATGTCGAACTTGCTGCCGTGACAGGGGCAGTTGATGGTGCCGCCCTCGACGCTCGTCACGGGGCACTGTTTGTGCGTGCAGCGGTTCGAGAACGCCTTGAATTCGCCCTTCGTGGGCTGGGTGACCACCACTCCCTCGTCCTTGAAGATCTTCCCGCCGCCCACGGGGATGTCCGAGATCCTGGCGAGCACGGCCCCGCCGGCACCACCCTTCTCGGGCGCTGCCGCGTCGGCGGGATCGGCGGAGTCCTTGCTGTCGCCGTCGCCGCAGGCGGAGAGGGCGGCGGCGAGCCCCGCGGCGCCGAGCGTGGCCACGACGGTGCGGCGGCGCGGCCCGGGGAGGGATCTGTCGTGAGTCGTCATGACCGGTGATACGGACGCGCGCCCCGCCGTGTTCAAACGTTCAAGAATTTCCGCCCGTGGCCGGGACCGCCGGGGCCAAGGAGGCGTTCAGGAAGTCGAGTTCGAGCCGCAGCAGGTTCGCCGCCACGTCCTCCTGCGTCACCAGATGGCTCGCCCCGGGCAGCGGCAGCACCGTGTGCGGTCGCCCCGCGGCCAGCAGCGCCGCGGAGAAGCGCAGCATGTGGACCGGCAGCACATTGTCGTCGGACAGGCCGTGCACGAGCATCAGCGGCCGCTCCAGGAGGTGCGCGTGCGCGACCAGCGAGCAGTTCTCGTACGAGGACGCCTGGATGCCGGGGTGGCCGAGATAGCGCTCCTTCCAGTGCGTGTCGTAGAGGCGCAGATCCGTGGGTGCCGCGCCCGCCACCGCCGTACGGAAGACATCGGGGCGGTGCAGCACCGCGCCCGCCGCGAGATACCCGCCGAAGGACCAGCCGCGGATGCCCACCCGATCCAGGTCCAGATCGTCGGGGAACAGCTCGGCGGCGGCATGCAGCGCGTCCACCTGGTCGTCGAGCACCGGGGTCAACTGGTCGCCGTGCACGGCCTTCTCCCAGGCGTGCCCGCGCCCCGGTGTGCCGCGCCCGTCCGTGATCAGCACCGCGTAGCCCTGCTCCGCGAACCACTGCGCCACGACCGTCCACCACGCGCGCGCGTGGACCACGAGTTGGATTCCTGGACCTGCGTAGGGGCAGAGCAGCACGGGCAGCCGCGCGGAGCCCGGCTCGTGCCAGGACGGCAGGTACAGCGCGCTGCGCAAGTCCCGCTCCCCGAGGGTGAGATGACGGGGCCGGGGCGTCACGACGGGCTCCTCGGCGAGCACCCCGATCCAGCCGACCGGCTCGCCGCCGCGCAGCACGGTCACCGTCTGCCCCTCGGGAGTCCTGCTGGTCAGGACCACGGTGTCGCCCCCGACGGCCGCCGTGTGCACCCCGGGCCCCTCGCTGATCTGCCGCAGGGTTCCGGTGCGGCGCTCCGGGTCGGGCTCGTGGTCCGCGTGGTCGAACGACCAGACGTGGACCTCCGCGGGCTCGTACGAGGCGGTGAACCACACCCGTTCGCCGGTGCGGCCCAGGACCTCGTGCACCTGGAGGCCGGGCGGCGTCAGGGTGTTGCCCACCCGCAGGCCGCGCGTGTGGTCGCCCGGGTGCCAGGGGTTCACGGGGCGGCCGCTCTCCAGGCGAAGGGGCGTGCCCGGCATCAACTCCAGCCACGCCTGGTCCCGTCGGTGCGACACCAGCTCCGTCCCGCCGCTCTTCGGATCGACCTCCAGGACGTACAGCGAGCGCTGGTCCCGGGTCTGGAGAGTGATCAGCGGGCCATGAGCGTCCCAGAGCGCCGTGGGGACGTACTCGAAGGCGTCGTCCGTCCACTCGCCGGGGACGTGCGCCTCGGACACCCGCTCCGGGGTGCGCACGGCGATCCGCGTGCCGTCCAGACGCAGCAGATGCAGTGACGTCTCGGCGTTGGCGGTGCCCGCCGCCGGGTACCGGATCGCGCGCGGTGCCCGCTCGGGGTGCGCCGGGTCCGAAAGCCACCAGCGCTGTACGGGGGAGGTGTCCACGCGCGCGACGAACAGCGTGTCGCTCTCCGGAGACCACCAGAAACCCCGCTGCCTGCCCATGGACTCGGCCGCGACATGGTCGGCGAGGCCGTAGGTGATCTCCGGGTTCTCCGGCTCGGCGAGCGCCCTGTCGTCCGTCCCGTCGGCACCGACCACCCGCAGCGCGCCCCCGGTGACGTACGCGATCAGGGTCCCGTCGGGAGAGGGGCGCGGGTCGACCACGGGCCCCGCCGTGTGGATCCGGCGGGGTGCGCCACCGGCCGTGTCCACCACCCACAAGGCACCGCCCAGCGCGAAGGCGACCACGCGCGCGTGGCGGTCGGTCGCGAAAGCCACCACTCCTTGCGACTGTTCCCGCGCGCGTTCCCTGCGTACGCGCTCGGCCTCCGGCACCGGACCCGTCGCACCGAGGCCGAGCGGATCCACGAGTATCCGCTCGGCCCCGTCCTGGAACAGCCACAGCCTGCTGACCGGATCGTCGCCCGCCGTGGAGCGCACGAACAGCACCCGCTCGCCGTCCGGCGAGACCGCGAAAGCCCGTGGCACGCCCAGCGAGAAGCGGCGGGTACGTGCGAACTGCCGAGGAAGATCAAAGGAGTCCATGGCAGGCAATGTAGGCAGCGGGGCGGGTGATCCAACAGCTGGTCGGCGGCAGTAATCTGAGCCAATGCTCACCGAAGTAACCGCGGTCCGCTATGTCACCCCTCTACGGGAGGGCGGATCGCTGCCCGGAGTCGTCGAGACCGCCGACGACCAGGGCGCGTACGCGATGTACGTCATGAAGTTCACCGGCGCGGGACAGGGGCGCAAGACGCTCGTCGCCGAGGTGGTCTGCGGTGAGCTGGCGCGCAGGCTCGGTCTGCGGATGCCACGGCTCGTACAGATCAGGCTGGACCCGGTGCTCGGCCTCGGGGAGCCCGACCAGCAGGTGCAGGAGCTGCTCAAGGCCAGCGGCGGGCTCAACCTGGGCATGGAGTTCCTGTCGGGCGCGCTGGGCTTCGACCCGCTCGCGTACGACGTGGATCCGGCCGAGGCGGGCCGGATCGTCTGGTTCGACGCCCTGATCAACAACGTGGACCGGTCCTGGCGCAACCCGAACCTGCTGCGCCGGCAGGGCGAGCTGTGGCTCATCGACCACGGCGCGAGCATGATCTGGCACCACAACTGGCGCACCGCCGAGACCGCGGCCGCCAAGCCGTACGACGCGTCCGACCACGTCCTCGCGCCCTACGGGCCCGATGTGGCGGCGGCCGCGGAGCGCCTCGCGCCGCTCGTCACCGAGGAGCTGCTCGCCGAGGTCACCGCGCAGGTGCCCGACGAGTGGCTGGTGGACGAGCCGGGCTTCGACGGCCCCGACGACGTGCGGCGCGCCTACGCGGCGAGGCTGCTGCCGCGCGCCAAGACCATCCATGAACGGATCACCCTGCCGGGGACCGACCTGAAGGGTGCCACCCAGTGACCGAGCAGACCGCGCCCCAGCGGGACGTCTTCGAGTACGCGCTGGTGCGCGTCGTGCCCCGCGTGGAGCGCGGCGAGCAGTTCAACGCGGGCGTGGTGGTCTACTGCCGTGCCAAGTCCTTCGTGGGGGCGCGCACCCACCTCGACGAGGCCAAGCTGCGGGCTCTCGACCCGGCGGCCGACGTGAGCGGCATCCGGGCCGCGCTCGGCGCCGTCGAGCGGATCTGCGCGGGCGGCGCGGCGGCGGGTCAGGCCGAGCGGGACGAGGCGGGCCGGCGCTTTCGCTGGCTGATCGCGCCGCGTTCGACGGTGGTCCAGCCGGGCCCCGTGCACACCGGCCTCACGGCGGATCCGGGCGCCGAGCTCGACCGCCTCCTCGACCTGCTCGTCAGGTGATCCCGGAGCCAGGGGCCAGGTAATGAATCACAGCGGTCCTGTGTGCCGTTGACACCCGGTGCCAGGGCTTCTAGCGTCTCGTCCAGCTGAAGGTACTAAGCGGTCGCTCACCATCGGGGCGTACCGTAGAGCCGCATCCCAAGGGCGAGGAGAACCAGCATGTCCACCACTGAGCAGCGCGTCGCTGTCGTGACCGGGGCCGCACGAGGCATCGGTGCGGCGACCGCCGTACGGCTCGCCGCCGAGGGCCGTGCCGTGGCCGTCATCGACCTCGACGAGGCCGCCTGCAAGGACACCGTCGCGCAGATCACCGCGGCCGGTGGCAGGGCGCTCGCCGTCGGCTGCGACGTGTCCGACGAGGCCCAGGTCGAGGCGGCAGTCGACCGCATCGCCGCGGAGCTCGGCGCGCCGACGATCCTCGTCAACAACGCCGGCGTGCTCCGCGACAACCTCCTCTTCAAGATGAGCGCGGGCGACTGGGACACGGTCATGAACGTGCACCTGCGTGGCGCGTTCCTGATGTCCCGTGCCATCCAGAAGCACATGGTGGACGCCAACTTCGGCCGGATCGTCAACCTCTCCTCGTCCTCGGCGCTCGGCAACCGCGGCCAGGTCAACTACGCGGCCGCCAAGGCCGGTCTGCAGGGCTTCACCAAGACCCTTGCCAAGGAACTCGGCAAGTTCGGCGTCACCGCCAACTCCGTCGCCCCCGGCTTCATCGTCACCGAGATGACCAAGGCCACCGCCGACCGCGTCGGCATGGGCTTCGAGGAGTTCCAGGCCGCGGCCGCCACCCAGATCCCGGTGCAGCGCGTCGGCCGCCCCGAGGACATCGCCAACGCCATCGCCTTCTTCACGGGCGACGCGGCGGGCTTCGTCTCGGGTCAGGTCATGTACGTTGCCGGTGGCCCGCTCAACTGACCTGGAAGGCAACGATCATGGCAGTGCAGGACAGTGGGAAGGCCGCGCTCGTCACGGGCGCGAGCCGCGGCATCGGATACGGCATCGCCGAGGCACTGGTCGCCCGCGGCGACCGGGTCTGCATCACCGGACGCAATGAGGACGCCCTCAAGGAGGCCGTCGAGAAGCTCGGCGCCGACCGGGTCATCGGCGTCCCGGGCAAGGCCCACGACGAGGCGCACCAGGCGGTCGCCGTCGAGCGCGCCATGGAGGCGTTCGGCCGGGTCGACTTCCTGGTCAACAACGCCGGTACGAATCCGGTGTTCGGGCCGATGGCCGACATGGACCTCAATGTGGCGCGCAAGGTGTTCGAGACCAATGTGATCTCGGCGCTCGGCTTCGCGCAGCAGACCTGGCGGGCCTGGCAGAGCGAGCACGGCGGCGCGATCGTGAACATCGCGTCCGTCGCCGGGATCTCCCCCTCGCCCTTCATCGGGGCGTACGGGATGAGCAAGGCCGCCATGGTCAACCTCACCCTTCAGCTGGCGCACGAGTTCGCGCCGAAGGTGCGCGTGAACTCCATCGCGCCCGCGGTCGTCAAGACCAAGTTCGCCCAGGCGCTCTACGAGGGGCGCGAGGAGGAGGCGGCCGCCGCCTACCCGCTCGGCAGGCTCGGCGTGCCCGAGGACATCGGGGGTGCCGCCGCGTTCCTCACCTCCGCGCAGTCCGACTGGATCACGGGCCAGACACTCGTGGTCGATGGCGGCATCTTCCTCAATGCGGGCGTCGGCTGACGAAGCCCGCTCAAGGGTGGAGTACGCCGCCAAAAGCGACGTACACGCGCATCAAGTGCCCCGTCGGCGCGGTGAGTTGGCCCGGCGGGGCACTGCGATATTGTCTCCCGACCCCCTGACATGGCCGATCGAGGAGCGTGCGCGTGTTCAGTGAAGTTCCCCTTGCGAAGCGGACGAGGGGTCTGCGCCATGTGGCGGCGCTTGCGTCCATATCCCTGCTGGTGGGATGCGGGGTGCTGTCCTCCGAAGGATCGGACGACGAAGAGCAGATCACCGTAGGCACGATGAGCGCGCCCAGCACCCTGGACCCCGCCAAGGCGTGGGACAGCTCCTGGGAGCTGTACAGAAACGTTTTTCAGACGCTGCTCAGCTTCCCCTCGGGGGCCACCGAGCCGGAGCCGGACGCGGCCGAGTCCTGCAACTTCGAGGACTCCTCCAGCACGGTCTTCACCTGCGAGCTGCGTGAGGGGCTGCAGTTCTCCGACGGCGACAAGCTGGACGCGGCGGCCGTGAAGTACTCCTTCGACCGCATGCGCACCCTCGACGCCAAGAAGGTGGTCAAGGGCGGGCCCATGGGGCTGCTCGGGTCGCTCGACAAGGTCGAGACCAAGGGTGAGCGGACCGTCATCTTCCGCCTCAAGAAGCCGGACGCGACCTTTCCGTTCGTCCTCGCGACCCCCGCCATGTCGATCGTCGACCCCAAGGAGTACCCGGCCGACCGGCTCCGCGAGGGCAACGAGATCACCGGCTCCGGGCCGTACACACTCGAGGCGTACGCACGCAACGAGAAGGCCGAGCTGGTCAAGAACGACAACTACAAGGGGGCGGCCGACGTCAAGAACGACGCCGTCACCATCCGCTACTTCAAGAAGTCGTCCGCGATGGTCGACGCCCTGAAGGCGAAGCAGATCGACGTGACGTTCCGCGGGCTCGACTCGGCGGACGTCGTCGAGATGCAGGGCAGGGGCAGGCGCGAGCAGGACATCGAACTCGTCGAGGGCGCGGGCACCGAGATCCGCTACCTGGTGTTCAACACCAAGGACCCGTGGGCCAGGAAGCTGCCCGTCCGGCGGGCCTTCGCGCAGATCGTCGACCGCGGGGCGATCGCCCACAACATCTACAAGGACACCGTCGAGCCGCTGTACTCGATGGTCCCCAGGGGTCTCACCGGCCACGCCACCGGGTTCTTCGACGACTACGGGAACCCCAGTACCGCCAAGGCCAAGAAGATCCTCACCGACGCGGGCATCAACGAGCCCGTACCGCTCACCCTCTGGTACACGTCCGACCGCTACGGCTCCGCGACCGCGAAGGAATTCGCCGAGCTCAAGCGGCAGCTGGAGTCCTCGGGACTCTTCAGGATCACGCTGAAGAACCGTCCCTGGACCGAGTTCCAGGAGGGCTACAGCAAGGGTGAGTACCCGGTCTTCGGGCGCGGCTGGTTCCCCGACTTCCCGGACGCGGACAACTTCATCGCGCCGTTCGTCGGCCCCAAGAACGTGCTCAACACGCCCTACCTCTCCAAGGAGATCACCGATCAGGTGCTGCCGCGCGAGCGCAGGGAGACCGACCGGGGCGCCGTGATCGACGACTTCGAGAGGGCCCAGAAGATCCTCGTCGACGACGTGCGGCTGCTGCCGCTGTGGCAGGGCAAGCAGTACATCATGTCCAGCGAGGAGATCGCGGGCGGCGAACGCGCCCTCGACCCCTCGGCGATCATGATGATGTGGGAGCTGCAGCGCAAGACCAGCTGGTAGGCGTACGAGCCGTCGGCGCGCGTACGCGCGCGGGTGGACGCCCGCCCCGGCCGGTGGACGACCGGCCGGGGCGGATCGGGGCCGGGGTCGATTGTCAGTGGGCGCCGGTAGACATCCCACGTTGCTAAGAGTCAAGCGGCGGACGGGAGGAGTTCTGCCGAGGG
>NZ_JBHYJI010000074.1:0-42561 GCF_042740435.1 Streptomyces sp. NPDC059002
GGGCCCCGCGGGGGGGGGCCGCCCCCGCGGGGGGGGGCGGGGCCCCCCGCCGGGCACCGGACCGGACCTGTCCTGCCGCCCCGAAGGGGTGTCCGCTGGGGTGCTGGGGGCCTGCCGGTCCGGAGGGTTGCCCTCCCCCAGACCGGCGAGGCTGGGTGTCAGCTGCGGTGGAGCGTGTGGCGGGCGGTCGGGTCGGCGTCGGCAAGGCCGGTCCGCTCGCGCCATGCCCGGCGGACGGCGGCGCGGAGCGCGTCCCCGTCGTCGTAGGCGAACCGGCCCCGGCGCAGGCTGCGGACGATGTCGCGGAACGTGTCCTGGTGCATCGTGGTGAGCGTGTCGTCCAGCGGGGTCAGCTCGTGCGGGAACATCGCCTGGACCGAGTCGCCCGGCTGCGGGGCACCGAGGGTGAAGTACCAGACCACGGACATGGTGGCCTCGTCCGCGAACTCCGGCCCGCCGAACGGGCCGACGACGACGGCGGGGCGGGTGTCGAGCTGGTGGCCACGGAACCAGGGTCCGGCGATCACGAGCGTCGCGGTGGGGAAGTCCTGGACGGTGGGCTTCTGGTCGGTGGTGAGCATGTCGTATCCCTGTCTGGTGAGAGGTTCCGCCGGGGCCGGTCGGCCCCGGCGGGGGTGTCGGTCGGGGGGTTGCCCTCCCCCTTCCGACACCATTAATTAAACCATGTTCTTGGGTTCGGGTCAACCGGTCACGGCAAATTCGCGGCGGCGCTCGGCGGCGGCCCGGACGGTGCTTGCGATGGCGCGGCCGGTCTCGATGGCCCGTACGGCGGACTCGTGAACCGGGGGCTTCTTGCCGTCGGTGATGATGCCCGCGAGCGGCGGCATGACGGCGGGGCCCGGAGTGATTCCGAGGATGAGCGCGGCGACGTGGGCGGCGGACGCAACTTCCGCTTCGCGCTGCCCGTAAACGGGGGCGTCAAGTTCGCTGATGCGCTGAAGCGCCGCGTTGTAGAGGTGGAGCCGGACGGCATAGTCGCACTCCCCGTCGGCGTCGGGTATGCCGTCGGCCCCGGAGATGGCGGCCCAGACTTCTTCGACGGTGAACCGCGCGGGCGTGGACGGCTCGTAGGCGTCGCCGTCGGTCTGGCTGATGTCGAAAACCGGCCCGGCCTTGAAGCCGGACACCTTGCGCGCCTCACCCCCGGCGGCCTCGTCGGCGGCCTCTCGCTGCCCGCCGTCGGCGACTGCGGTCGTGGCCTCCTGGCCGCCCTCGGGCCGCCGCTTGATCGGCGTCCAGATACGGAGCGAGGTGGAGCCCTTGGCGGGGAAGCGTCCGACCTTCCGCCAGTCGCCGGAGCTGAGTATGTGGGTGGCGTTGGGGTGCTGGGCGGCGACGGCAATGCAGTTGGTGGGGCTGCGGTCGTCGCGGTCCGCGTGGGTGAGGTTCGCGGCCGTGCGCATGACGGCGGTCCAGAAGTCTTCGCTGCTGACCATCGCGCCGTACGCACGATCCATGACGGCTTCGAGTTCACCGCGCATCTTGGCGGAGTAGGCCCGGCGCTCTTCGTCGGTCATCTTCGGCTTACGGGGCATGTCGCGGTCCTCCTGGTGAGAGATGGGCATCCGGGGCCGACTGGCCCTCGGGGTGCCGGTCGGGGGGTTACCCTCCCCCTTCCGGCACCACTAATTAAACCATGTTCTTGGGTGATCGGCAACCTTCTAAATCCAGTACAGCCCTGCTTCGTTGCTCGCGGCGCGGTATGCGGCTATGACCTCGTCCTCTATTCGTGTCCAGCGTTCGAGGACATCGGGGGCGGTCCGCTTGTCGCTGGCCGCACGCGTGGCCCTGCGCCATTCAATGGCGATTTTGAGTGTGCGGAGTTGGGAGCGGGTGAGTTCCCATCGGCCGGAATCCGGGAGTTCATTACCGTAGGCCATCCCAACGGCGTTGTTGATGTGCTCGGTACCGGACCACACGTTGTGTGCGGACTGGAGCGCAAGGGCGCGCTTGAGGGTGCACCGTAGGTGCGGGGCCTGCACGATCCATTGCGGTTCGATCGTGAATACGTCGGCGCTCAACCTGGGCCTTTCTGGGGAGGGCGGCGCGCTGGGCAGCGCGCCGCCACAACGCGCAGGGAATTAGAGGGTGTATCCGTCGACGTATTCGCCGCGCTCCCCCTCGGGGGTTTGGACGTGGGGAAGGAATCGGCTCACCGCGAATACGACGGCGTCGGCGATGATCCGGGGGGCGTCGTTGAGTACGAGACTCACAGCGTCGCCGTCGAGTCCGATACGGACTTCGCCCGGATCAAGATCCATGTAGACAAAGGCGGTTGTGCCGTCGATTCGGGTTCGCGCTCCGGGGAGTCGGGCGGAGAGATCGCGTGCGGCTTCCTCAACGTCCCGGCGCATTTCGGCCTGTGCGCGGTTGTGTTCCTTCACGCGCTCGTGAACGTCACGGTGCGCGGGGATGAGATCGGCGGCGATCCCGGCCGCGATGTCCGCCGGGTCCTCGCTCATGGCGAATCGGACCGTGTCGCGCTCGCCCCTGCGGAACGGGTAGTCGGTGGTGGGGAATGCGCCCCGGATGTGCAGGTGCCCGGGGTCGTCGAACCGCTCGGACAGGTGGAGCTGTCGGCCGTCCAGGTGCGTGAACGTGGCGGCGTGGTCCAGTTCCTGGATGCCGTGGCGCGCGGGCTGCGGTCGCCAGTTCCCGCCGAGTTCGAGGGCGATCGGGTGGGACAGCTCCGCGACGGTGAGAGGCGTGTTCATCGTCCGTCTCCTGGTGAGAGTGGGCGTCGGCGGCCGGTCGGCCCGCCGTTCGCCGGTTGGGGGTTGCCCTCCCCTTCCGACATCACTAATTAAACCACGTTCTAAGGGGTGGCGCAACCCTTCCGTGGGCTCTGACCTGCTCCTTTTCCGCCCTCGTCGACCCGCACCCGCTCGGCCGGGCCCGGCCACAACGGGCCTGGGCGGGGTTCCCTCCTCGGTCGGACAGCTCCGCCGTACCAGGGTTCCGGGCGCGGTGTCCTGGCTCGCGAAGCGACCGCGAAGCGGCCCGGCCTGGACGCCGTGTCCGGGTTCCTGGTACGCCCCTTGGGGTGTCCGGCCGAGGAGGGAACCCCGCCTTCACCACCCGCACCACAACGTTCCCGCACCCGACCGACCAGCCCCCGCCCCCTCCGAGGAGGACCCGCCGGAGGCAGGCTGTTCGCTCTCGCCGACACCCAACGGAGCTGTTCGCCTGTCTATACGCACTTGTTTGGGGGCAGGCACGCATTCCGTGAAGACGATCACGATGTCGTCGCCCCGGTCACGGTGAGTGGTCGACGACTCGCGGCGATCAACAGCAGTCTCTTGCGCAGGAGCGGGAGGCCGGCGCGGCCGAACATGGCTCGCTTGAGGGTCTTGAGGTCGTTGACTCTGCCCTCGACCGGCCCGGAACTCCACTTGGTGCTCAGCCCGTAGACCACAGCATCTTGGTCGGTTTCGAGGCCGGTGGCGAAGGAGCTCAGGCTGCAGGCAGGGTCGGCGCGGGCTGCGGCGATCCAATCTGGGAGCCGGGCGCCGTCACGCTGGTCCATCAAGGTCGCGAACGCGCGGACGTGGGCGGAGGCGGAGGCCAGCTCCGGGGACAGTTCCAGGAGTCTCTTGAGGTACTGGTGATTTTCTTCGTGCAGGTGGTCGGGGTGACTCATGATCCATCGGGTCGCCGTGCGCGGGGACGGCGGCAACGGAGTCGGCGGTCGGCTGCCTTCGCGTAGTGGGACGAGGAAGTGGCAGACGGTGCTGTAACTGCCCTTGAAGCCACGCTCTTTGATCTCGTCGTAGAGCCGGTTTGCCTTGGTGCAGCCTTCGCTCCACCGCTGACAGAGGTAGGGCTTGAAGGGGTCGAGGATGGTGGCGCGGTTCTGCCACTGGTCACGGAAGAGGGACTCAGGCGTGGCGGCCCGCGCGTACTTGGTAACCGTCTTGCGGGTCATCCGCAGCCGACGGGCGATCTCCCGGAGGCTATGTCCATGAGCCAGTTCCGCCTGGACCGCGGCGTGTGTGTCACGGGCCCGGTTGGTGAAACGCCCCTCCGGTACTTTGCGCGGCACCTCGTCCGTCGACTGCCCGGACTGCTGGTTCTGATCGACTTCTTCGGCAGGATCCTTGGCGACGGCATCGCGCAACGCGGCCCGGTGCTGGTTGACCAGGCGCTCGACAGCCTCACCCAGGTTGTGCCAGACATGCCACCGATCAGCACAGTGGGCCGCTTCCGGGGCACCTTCGCGGGCGCCGTCTAATAGCAGGGAGAGCCGTCCCGGCACACGATCTGCACTCCAGGATGCTCGCCGAGCCAGGTGCTGAGCGTCTCGGCGTCTCGACCCTCCCACAGGGTGATCGGGAGCCGGGTGCCGACGTCGACCAACAGGGTGCCGTACCTGCCCGCGTACAGAGCGAAATCGTCCACGCCCAGCACGCGAGGTATGACAGCGGGCGGCAGCGGCACTCTCATCAGGTGAAACAGGACGCTCGTGCGCGACAGCGCCGTGTTCAGGATGCACAGCAGGCGTGCACCACCGCGGCCGGCCAGGAGAATGCCGAGAGTCTCCACCAGGTGCTGCAGCAGCGGAGTGCGGCGTTGGTAGCGCACCGTCAGTCCGTCGACCTGCTCGGCGAAGGTGACCTTCGCGCAGGCCGGGTTCCCGCAGTACAAGCGCCGCACGCTCAAATCGATGCGGACAGGCCGGCCACCGAGAGCAGTATCGTCAAGGTGGCGCAGATAGCGGCTGTGGATCCAGTCGCTCATGACACCACAACCCGTACAGCACGCGGATACAGCGTCGTGGGTGCGGGCCTGGATGGCCACGATGGGGCCCGTGGTGTCCACCGAGACGACGGCCACCGACGTCAAGTGCGGTAACAGATCACACAGTTCGTTGACACACAACGAGAGGATGCCCGCTGACCTGTATCCCGACAGCCAGGACCTCGCCCTGATCTTCGGCTACGAAATTCTTGCCAGGAACGCGGATGGCTGTGCTGATCACCTCGAGTGCGGGAAAGTCGTGGTGGGTGTCCCGGTCACACCGAAGGTGCTGCGATGCCGGTGAGCTCGTTTGCCAGGATGGTGCGGGGGTCAGCCAGGGGACCACGGTTTGTCGCCATGGCGGCCGTTGTGCCGTCCGGGAGCACGCGTGTCAGATTCCGATTCTTCCCATGACTCCCCGGGACATTCGCTGAACAGATCCGCCGAGGTGTTCGGGAGGGTGTCGTGAGTCGGCAGGATGTCAAGGACGAGGTCATTCATCTGCGGTCCGCGGGAGTGGACCTGGGCAAGCGGTTCCTGCTGGCCTGCGTGCGCACCCCCAGCACGCGGCGTGCGGGGACGTGGAGTCTGGAGACCGAGCGGTTCGGCACCACACGAGCGGAACTCCGCCGACTTCTGGCCTGGTTGACGGAGCGCGAGGTCGAGGTGGTGGTCATGGAGGCGACTGCCGACTACTGGCGCGGCGTCTACTACCTGTTGCAGCCCCAGCTGAACCTGATGCTGGTCAACCCCGCCCACCTCAAGGGGATCCGGGGGCGCAAGAGCGATCCAAGCGACGCGGCCTTCCTGGCCCGGGCCGGCGCCTCCGGCATGGTGATGGCTTCCTTCGTCCCCGACCGTGCGGTGCGCGAACTACGCGATCTGACCCGGCGGCGCACCGAACTGGTCCGTGCCGCCGACTGGGAGGCCCAGCGGCTCGAGAAGGAACTGGAGGACACCGGGATCAAGCTCACCTCGGTGCTGACCGATGTGACCGGAGTGAGCGGACGGGCCATCCTGGAGGCCCTGATCGCCGGAGAACGTTCCCCCGAGCACCTGGCCGACCTGGCCGTCGGCAAGGCCCGCGCCAAGATCCCTGCCCTGGCGGAGGCGCTGGACGGCGACTTCACCGACCATCACGCGTTCATGGTCCGCCACTACCTCGACCAGATCGACCGGAGCAGGGCCGTCGTCTCCGCCTTCGACGCACGCATCGCGCAAGCGCTGAGCGGACGAGGCGAGGACCTCGACCTCCTGGACACGATCCCAGGGGTCGGCCGGATGGCCGCGGAAATCATCCTCGCCGAGACCGGCGGCGACATGAGCCAGTTTCCCACCGCCCAGCATCTGGCCTCGTGGATCGGTGTCTGCCCGGGGCAGAACGAGTCCGCGGGCGTGAACAAGTCGGGACGGACCCGGCCGGGCAACGGCAACCTCAAGCGAGTCCTGGGCGTCGCGGCCATGGCCGCGATCAGAAACAAGCGGACCTATCTGTCCACGTACTTCCGGCGCCTCTCCGCCCGCCGGGGAGGCAAACGAGCCATGGTCGCGGTCATGCACAAGCTCGCGATCGCGATCTGGTACGTCCTCCACGACCAGGTCCCCTACCGCGAACTCGGCGTCGACTACTGGGCCCAGCGCAACCCCGAACGCGCCATGCACCGCATGGTGAAGGAGGCCAACAGCCTCGGACTCATGATCCGGTTCGAACCCACCACTGCTGCCTGACCAGCACACTTGCTGAGTCTTTCGTGTCAGGAACACGAGTTTACGCGGACACCTGGTCGGCTGACGTGACCACCATGGGTGTCACGTCCGGCGCCTCCATCCCCGAGGTCCTGGTCGACGAGGTTCTTCAGTGGGGCTTCGATGTGGCCACACACGAAAGCCAGCACTTCGCGCTCCCCCGCGAGCTCACCTCACTTGAGACTCCACGGAGTCCGTACCCGGGGCGAGGTGAGGCGCGGTTCACCAGCCGCGTGCGCGCCACTCCGGCAGGTGCGGGCGCTCGGCGCCCAGCGTCGTGTCGCCGCCGTGCCCGGGGTAGACCCACGTCTCGTCCGGCAGCGTCCCGAAGATCTTCGTCTCCACGTCCTCGATGAGGCTCGCGAACTTCTCCGGGTCCTTCCAGGTGTTGCCGACTCCTCCGGGGAAGAGGCAGTCGCCGGTGAAGACGTGCGGGTGACCGTGCGGGTCGTCGTAGACGAGCGCGATCGAACCGGGGGTGTGGCCCACCAGGTGGCGGGCGGTGAGCGTGATCCGGCCGAACTCGATCGTGTCCCCGTCGTCGACCGCCACGTCCGTCGGCACCGGGATGCCCTCGACGTCCTCGCGCCCGGCGTACGTGCGCGCGCCCGTCGCCGCGACGACCTCCGCGAGGCCCTGCCAGTGGTCGCCGTGCTGGTGGGTGGTGACGACGGCCGTGATGCCGTCGCCCCCGATGAGGTTCAGCAGCGTCCGCGGCTCGTTCGCCGCGTCGATCAGGAGCTGCTCGTCCGTGGCCCGACAGCGCAGCACGTAGGCGTTGTTGTCCATCGACCCGACCGCGACCTTGACCACAGTCAGATCCGCCAGTTCACGCACAGCCGCCGGGCCGCCGACCGTGACTGCTCCCCTGCCGTAGAGGTCCTCAGGCATGGCGCGGAGTGACCTCGCCCATCGCGCCCCAGCCGTGCATGTCCGGGATCTCGGTGGAGACAATCTGCGGGGTCGTGGCCACCGCGTACGACATGTCGTCCATGGCAGTCCTGAAGTGCGCGGACTCCACGTGCTCCCGGCCCGCGTCGCCATCGCGGAACGCCTCGACGAGCACGAACTCGTGCGGGTTCTCTACACTGCGCGACCACTCGAAGAAGAGGTTGCCGGGCTCCTGCCGGGTGGCCTGGGTGAAGCCGTCCACGAGATCGAGCCAGCCCTCGCTGCGCTCGGGACGGACGGTGAACTTGACGGTGATGAAGATCATGTAACTGCCTTTCGATACATGGGAGTTGAAGGGGGAGAGGTCAAGCGAGGCGACGGGCTCGGCGGCAGGTGTGACAGGTCATGCGGCGGGCCGGGGCGGGTGGTGTGGCCCGCCCCATCCCCGCGACACGGTGCGGCAGGTGCTCCACTGCCGTCACGTGCTCCCCGCACAGCGCTGCTCCGCAGTCCTGGCAGATCGCGACCGAGGCGGCTCGGTGGCCCTGCTCGGAGCAGTCGAAGCACTCCATCAGGCGACCGGAGCGCTCTGTCGCAGGAGCTTGAGGAACTCGCGGAACAACGGGCCGTTCTCCGACCAGTCGCGCACGCCGACAAGGTTCCCGTCGACGACGGGAGCGTCGTCGACGAAGGTGCCGCCGCCGAGTTCGACCTCCGGAGCGACCTGCGGGAACGTGGTCGTCGTACGCCCCTTGAGGACACCGAGCGGTGCCAGCGCTATGGCGGCGTGGCAGGTATGGGCCACGGGCTTGTCTGAGGCGAAGAATGCCTTGACGACGCGCTGGAAGTCGGCGTCGTGGCGGAGGTGTTCGGGCGCGCGGCCGCCGGGGAGATACAGACCGGCGTAGTCGTCCGGGTCGACGTCGGCGAAGGCGATGTCAGCGGGCCAGGACTTGCCCGGGAACTCGGTGTACGTGCCCTGGTAGGTGCCGTCGAAGTCATGAGAGACGAACTTCAGCTTCTTCACGACCGGGGCGGCGATGGTGACCTGATAGCCCTCTTCGCTGAGGCGCTGCAGGCCGTAGAACAGCTCGAGGTCCTCGGTGGCGTCACCGGCGAGGATGAGGATCTTCGGGGTGGGCATAGGGGGTCACTTTCCTTGGGTTTCGGAGGTTCCGAGCCCTGATACGGGGCCGGTTCAAACGCGGGCTGGTGTCAGGCGCCGGGCGTCCCGCAGGAGACGGCGGCCTGGCGCGGGTCGGCCTGGCCCCCTGCCTTCTGGGCGTACTCGGCCTCGTAGTCGACCATTGCGTCCATCAGCGGCGCCCACTCGGAGGTGGGGTCGTAGTGCAGGCCGAGCCACTGGTCGACCAGGGCGAGGGCGTGGTGGAGGCTGACGCTCATCTGTCCCAGGGTCATGACCTGGGCGTTGTTGAGGAGGACTGAGCCCTCGACCTGGTAGGCGTCGTTGACGGTGACGGCGCGGATGCCGGGGACCAGGCCCGCGCTGATGGCCATGCCGAGCCCGGTGCCGCAGATCAGCAGAGCGCGGTCGGCCTCGCCGTCGGCGACGATCTCGGCGGCGTCCACGGCGATGTGCGGGTAGCCGGTGTTGGTGTCCTTGGTGACGCCGACGTCCTGGACGGACGCAACCCGGGGGTCGTTCAGCAGGAATTCCTTGATGGCTTCCTTGTAGTCGAACCCTCGGAAGTCGCTTCCGATAACAATGCGCAGCTGGTCGCTCATGATTTTCCCTTCACTGAATTAGATGACAAATCTTTGTCCTCGCCGACTTTTCCTGTTCCGGCCCGGCGATGACTCCACTGTGCGGGAAGGGCGTCATGATGGACAAGCTCGTAGGCGTGCCTCCTTTTCCCCTCGGTGGCCGAAGACCAGGTTTCCCAATTCATGGGTTTCACGCTCCTAGGTCTCCCAGTACCACCTTCAATGCGCGGCATAATCGGCACCATGGATCGTCGATCAGAGTTGCGTGAGTTCTTGCGGACGCGGCGTGCGCGGGTACGCCCGCAGGACGTGGGCCTGCAGGAGCATGGAGGCCGTCGCAGGGTTCCCGGTCTGCGCCGAGAGGAGCTGGCCCACCTGGCCGGTGTGAGCGTGGACTATTACGTACGTCTGGAGCAGGGACGCGGCGGCAAGGTATCGGCCGAAATTCTGGACGCCATCGCTCAGGCACTGCAACTGGGTGAGACCGAGCGACAGCACTTGCACTCTCTGGTACACCCGGGCCACACCCTGCACCCGGCACATCCGCCTACCGGCGAGCAACAGGTCCGCCCCGGCCTGCAGCGCATCTTGGACACCTTGGAGAACGCGCCCGCCTACGTGGTGGGTCGCCGTCTCCAGATCCTCGCCTGGAACGACCTGGCCCGCATTCTCATCGCGGATTTCCCGATCCTGTCGGAAGAGGACCGAAATCTGGCGCGTCTCACGTTTCTCGACGAAACGGCACGGCAGCGCTACGTCAACTGGCAGAAGAAGGCCGACGACACCGTTGCCTTCCTGCGGGTGGACGCGGGGCGACACCCGGGCGACACGGTCCTGACGGAGCTCATCTCCGAACTCTCCACCGCAAGTGAGGATTTCCGGCGCATGTGGGCCGACCACACCGTCCGAGACGAAACCCATGGCGACAAGCCGCTCTACCACCCGCTCGTCGGCCCACTTGACCTGTCCTTCGAAACGTTCCGCATCCCTGACGACCCCGACCAGGCCCTGACCGTCTACGTCGCTGAATCAGGGTCCTCTGCCGCTCGCGGCCTGCGCGAGCTGGCCGCACGAGCGAAAACCGAGGGGAGAGAGTAGGGGGTGGGAGTGACGGGCCGTGCTGAGGGTTCGCACCGGCCACCACCGAAAGTACGCTCCGGCCGCGCAGACAGGCGCCCGCACGGCCGGGAGGAGCGGGGTGCCCCTACTTCTTGACGGTGACGATCTTCGCCTCTGACGGCACGCCGTTGTCGCTGACCACCACCAGCATGTAGTCACCGGGCGGCGCCACCGCCGGGTTCTTCGGCACGGCGACCTTCACCAGATGGTGGTTGGCCGAATCGGCCGCCGGCGCGCCTCCCGTCGTCTGCAACCAGACATAGCGCTGACTCATGTTGTTGCCGTGTGTCATGGCGCCCAGCCGGATGAGCGCCACCCGGATCTTGTCGTGGGTCGTGTGGCCCGTGTAGTTCAGGTTGACGCTCTGCCCGTACTTCATGACCTGAGGAGCGCCCTGGAGGGCCGGACGTGGCCCTCGGAACAGGTACGGGGGGTAGTACCGCTCAGCATCCGTGTGGGAGAGGAAGTACTTGTACTGCCCCTTGTAGGGGCCGTCCTTGTAGACGTCCAGGTTGAAGCCCCCGGTGCTGCCGGCCTTCAGCACCGTGCCGTCCGGCTGGAGCAGGGCGGTGGAGTGGTAGCGCCGGTCGGTGGCCGCCCTCGCCGCCCAGGTGAAGTACTTGGTCTCCGGGTCGTAGATCTCGGACTGGTAGATGGGCTCCCAGTTCTTGTGCGGCGCCCAGTTCAAGTTGCCCCAGCCCTTGGGCGTGCCGCCGCTGATCAGGACCTTGCCGTCGGCGAGCAGCGTCGCATCGCAGAGTACCCGCGGGCTGTTCATCGGCACGCTCGTGTGCTGCCAGCCCTGCTGTTCCTTCAGGCCCTTGGCGGTGTCGACCTCGAAGACCTCCGCGGTCGCGGTCGCGTCGCCGTCCTCGTCCAGCTCGCGGTGCTTGTCGTTGTTCTCCTGCTGACCTCCGACGGCGAGGATGCTCAGCTTTGACTGCGCGCCCCTCTCGTTGGCATGGAAGGGCAGCAGGACTGAGGACCCGTAGTGGGGATAGGTGCGCGAGCCCTTGGTGGCCATGGTGTACATGGCCTCCGCCCGCGCCACCGGCTTGCTCTTGTTCCTCGTGTCGAGGGTGGTCAGCCAGCCTCGGTTGGATTCGACGATGGCGAGATAGGCATCTGCGTCCCCCTTGGGCAATACGTACACGCCGGGGTAGGTGGAGAGCTGCTTGCGGCGCTCCATGTCGTCCAGGTCCCGGTCCGGGATCTGGTCGATGTCGACCAGGAACGCGTCCTCGTCGAAGGGTTCGAGCTTGTTGGTCGCCGGGTCGAAGACGTCGTACTGGTTGTTGATCGAGCTGAAGTAGCCGTACTTCCCCTTGCCGCCCTCGGTGATGTGGTCGTTGTGGTCGCCCAGGAGCACGGACTGGCTGCCGGTGGAGATCAGCACACGGCCGTCCGGCAAGTTGGTGACCGTCGGATACCAGCGGGCCAGCTTCATCCCGCCGACCTTCGTCCATGGCTCGTCGGTCTTGGCCGGGTCGTAGATGTAGACGCCGTACGCCTCTTTGGTCAGGTGCCCTTCGCCGGCATTGTGGCCAATGTGCCCGCCGGCGACCAGCATCCGGCCGTCGGGCAGGGCGCATCCGGCCGAGCAGAAGATGTTCGGGCGCTTGCCGTCCTTGTCCGGAGTCAGGTCCCGCTTGCGGGTCTTGAGGGTCTCGACGTCCAGCGCCGCCGCCTCCGAGTCGCCCAGGCCGAACAGGTCCCACTGCCACTGGCCCTTGTGGGTCGGGTGCGGAAGCGGTTTGCCGTTCTTGTCCTTGAGCCTGGGCAGGGACCACATGGCGACCTCAGTGTGATCTCCCTGACGCAGTTGTACGGCGTGGATGGCGACGATGTCGAGGTCGAGCTTGGCGTTGTTGGGTCCGGCCTTACGCCACTCGCCGAGCGACGGCTCGACATAGGCGTCGACCTTTACCTGCCCGTCGGGCGTGGTGACGAGCAGGGTGTCGGCGGGCTCCATGGGGTCGCCCGCTCGCAGCGGCGTAACCCAGACGTCGAGCTCCGCGCCGGGCGGCACCGTCAACGATCGGGAAGCGCCCGATCTGCCTGCGCGCTCACCGGTGGAGGAGACGACCGTGCGTCCCGTCGTGCTGGTCACCGTCACCCGGGTCGACGCCGTACGGTGCTGGGGAGCACGCAGCCGCAGCGGCACTGCCTCCCCCTTGCCCTCGCCGTCGAGTCGCATGCTCACCCACGGTCGGGGCGTGCTGCGCGGCTCTCCCGCCGAGGAGATGTCCACGACGCCCACGTCGTGCCCATCGGCGATCGCTCGACCTGTCCGCTGCGCAGCGAAGCCAGTGCCGCCGCCCATGCCCATGAGGGCACCGCCGGCGGCGACGGCAGCCGCACCGCCCAGCACGGCGCGCCGGTCGGGGTGGTCGTGACCGTCCCTGATCCGGGACTGTGCCATAGCAAGACTCCTTCGTTCCTATGGGTTTTCGCCATTCAGGTGCTAATTCATCTTTCGCACAGCTGCATATGGCAATGACCCCAACACGCCAGGAACTTGGAGAGTTGGCTCGCGAGCGCTCTAACGCCGGTCGGAACATCGCGCTATCAGTCAAGGGAGAATGCTGAAATGACACCTCCGGCTATCCCAGGAATTACGTGTCCGGAGATAGCACTGGTCCGGTGAAAATCCTGCTGCCCTCCGGCTCTTCCCGGTCTGCCGACTCGGAGCACGTCATGAGCCTGCCGCCAGAAACCCACAGAGGAACAGGCGGCAGCGGTTCGGCCGCCGGGCCCCGCAGCACCTTCCCCGTCATCACGTCGAAGTGGCTTCCGTGGCACGGGCAGACCCCCACCTGGCGTTCGACCTTGTCCAGGGTGCATCCGGCATGGGTGCACACCGCTTGGTACGCGCGGTAGTCCCCCTCGGCCGACCGGGACACCACCACGCGCTGCTTCCGGTAGATCTTGCCTCCACCCACCGGTACGGCGTCAGCAGGACCCAAGTCCACTGGCCCCGGAGCATCTCCGTTGTCGAACGGTGCACCGATACAGGGGGGAGCCACGGCTAGGAGAGAGGTCCCCAACACACTCACGGTTGCCCCGCGCAGCAAAATACGCCGGGAGAACTCATCGCTGGTATTCATGCCTCCCACCCTAGGCGCATATCTCCATTTTTCCCGGGAGCACATGGGAATCCGCCAGTGCATAGTTCACCATATGGCGACGAGCACGTGACCGCACCCAGAGCCCTCTCCTCTGCAAACCTGCGCACGAAGCAAGAGGATTCACACCTCCCCTCTCGTAGGGGAATTGGCAGCCACAGGATGGAATTCTTGGGTACGCCAGAAATATCTGGCAAGAAGCTGCAAGGAGAAGCCCAGGCACGCCCCCGTCGCGCTGCGTACGCAACCTGTGCAGCCCGGCGGTCGCGACGGCTACCCGCGGAGGAGAGTTCCATCCATGTCCTGGACATGGCCCTGGGAAGGGGCTCCAGCTCAACGCCCCGGGAGTTGAGAGAGCGTCAGCTATAGGCAGGACGGTCCAAGACAAAGCACCCATCGCTTGCGGCCGACCGTGCACCGAGACCTCCCGGGCACTTTCGCCGAATGCCGTAGTAATCGTTATGGACGGGGCACACACCGACGTGCCTCCACGGATCCGCCGCACCGTTACGGCTAGAAGGATGGGGACGGTGGGCTTCACGACAGCCCCGCCCCGACCTCGAGGAGTCATCCCTATGCGTGCCCTTTACGGCTTGACCGTCACAGCGTTCACCGTTCTCACCGTGATGGCCTGCCCATGCCCAAGCCGCGGAGCCTGGCACGCCGGCCTCAGCCGCCGTCTCGTGCGGCCGCGACCTGGCGGGCTGGATCAACCCAGAAGGCGCCACGACGTACGACGCGTCCTTCACACCCCCCACCACGGCCGGCGCGGTGGGCGCGGCACAGAAGGCAACCATCGAGTTCACGCACGACAACGTCACAGTGAAGTCCGACCAACCCGCCGCGCCGGCAACCGGGACCAGTCCATACCGCTTCTCCAACGGTCCCGGCACCGATTACCACATCAACTGGTCTCGGGAGCCTGGCGCCTTCTCCAAGTTGTCGGCGCCGCGTTGCGCCTCCGGCAGCGACTCCGTGCAGACCGCCACGTACACGTACAGCGTCACGGAGCAGCCGAACGGCGGCTGCGTCACCGTCGGCCGGGAGGTGCACTGCGGTGTGGCCGAGGCCAAGACGGAAGTGACAGCGGCGGCAGTCCGCAAGTAGCCACGCCACATGGGAGCCGGGCGGGATCGGCCTGGGGTCCGTCCCGCAGCCCTGTGCTCCTCCGTCCGAGTAGACGGAGGAGCACAGGGCTCACGTGTGAAGAGCCGGCCCTGCACCCTTACGAGCCGAGGGGTACACAGATGGACTGGATTTGGATCCTCTGCTCAGCGGACCCGTTATTGCGCAGACGGATCCGCCAGCGGTTCGTATCGTCCTTGGCGTAGCTGTCAAAGACTTCGATTGTCGCGCCGAGGTTCGGCCGGTACGAGCCACCGGAGGAAATCCCGTATCCGGACGGGCACTCGGGGCCATCCAGGGTTGTCGCACCGCCGCCTGACGGCACGGTGTACTCGGCGCTCCACGTGTACCGAAGCGGCCCGGCAGGCCCTCGGTCGCCCTTGTCGCCCTTGTCACCCTTTGGTCCTGCGGCTCCGGCAGGACCACGCGCACCGGTATCCCCCTTCTCGCCTTTCTCACCCTTAGGGCCACTTCCCTCAGACATTACCGTGGCACCCGGTCTCCCCCGCTCACCTCTGTCACCCTTCTCGCCTTTCTCGCCCCTGTCTCCCTTGTCACCCTTCTCCCCCTTAGGGCCGCGGTCCCCCTTCAGCCCTGTGAGCCCTCCGATGGAGATCGGGTTGCAAAAGGGAACAAAGCCGTTATTCTTGAGATGGCGAGCGCTCATCCAGCCCGTGCGATTGGCCAGCCGATACCAGATGTAATTCCCGCCCACTTTCTGCCCTCGCACCTTGCAGGCGAGCTGGACGCGGGCGCGGTACGGATAGCTGCCCAGCGACGCGGATGCCTTGGTGGGCGCAGTGCGAATGTACTGCCAAGTCCTGGCAGTCACCATCCCTGGAACGGGGCGGCCCGAAGCTTCGAGCGCCTCGGCGGCCCCCGTCCCGCAGAGCGTCAGAGCCAGACTAACTGCCGCGACACCCAATTTGGGCGAGGTGGTTCCCATTAAGCATTCCACTCTTTCTCTCTGGGATCGATGGAGGGCTCACAAGATAGAGAACCTTGAGAATGGAGGCGAGGAAGAATGAGAGAGTTATTGAGGCGGAACTGTTGAGTTGCCTTCCTCGTTGGTGGGGTGTGGCTGGCTCTGGGGATCTGCGGCGGGTGGCACCGGCGGGGCGGGAAGTGGTGCGGTTGCGGGTGGTGGCTGCGTTGGAGTCCGGTGCGGTGGGTTCGTACCGGCAGGCGGCGGAGGTGTTCCAGGTCGCGGAGCGGTCGGTGGGCAGCTGGTGGCGTGCCTACCAGGCCGGAGGGCGTGAGGCGCTGGCCGTGAAGCGGACTCGTCGCCCCGGACCGCACGAGCTGATCGGCGAGGAGGAGCGGGCGGTGCTGTTCCAGGCGATGGCCGACTACACGCCCGAACAGCTGTTGATCGGCGGCCCGTTGTGGACGCGGCCGCTGGTGGCGGAGCTGGTGCGGATGGTTACTGGGATGGTGATGACCGAGCGCGGGGTGGGCAAGTGGCTGCGCCGGCACGGCTTCTCTCCCCAGCGGCCCGACCGCCGCTCCTACCGCCAGGACCAGGCGAAGGTGACGGCCTGGCTGCGGGACGAGTACCCCGCGATCGCGGCCGGGGCCAAGGCGGAGAACGCGGTGGTGGCCTGGGCGGACCAGTGCGGACTGCGCTCCGACACCGCTCCGCCGGGACGTTCTTGGGCTCCGAAGGGCCAGACTCCCATCGTGCGGGTCAATGGGCATCGCTTCCGGGTGAACATCATGTCCGCGATCGGCTCGCGCGGCACCCTGTACTTCACCGTGTTCACCGAGAAGTTCACCGAGAAGGTGTTCACCGCCTTCCTGGACCGGCTCGCCCGCCAGGCCGGACGCAAGGTCCACGTGATCGCCGACCGGCACCCCGTCCACCGCAGCAAGGCCGTCCGGGCCTGGCTCGCCGTCCGCTTCGAACCCATCCCCGCCTGAGCAGGCAACGTCACGTCATTTTTGTGTCAGACCCGCAACACGCCATTCGCTTCCGCGACACCCCAGCGGGGAGCAGGTACTTTTTCGACATCACCCTCGACGGCTGGAATGCACCACTTACGCCCGTAAGTTGGAATTTAGAGCAACTTGCAAAGCCGAGAGGGCACGCAGGCGCAGATGAACCACTCAAGCACGACAGGGGCATGTCATGAATCGACTGCATCGCATTCTGGCGACAGCTATTCTCGTTGCAGGGATCTTGGGTTCAGCGACTGGAGTTTCAGAAGCAGGGCCGTCCCGTAATGACGGCGACGACATGTGCCCCAAGGGGTCTGTTCACCTAAGGTCCTTTTCAACCAGGGAGCCTCGTTTCAGGCTCTATGAATGGGTTGACTATCGTGGCGAATTCATCGGGATGGTGCCCTCGGCGCTCGGCTTCCCGCTCTACTATCCCGCGTGCGCACCTCTAGACGACACTATGCTCATCAACAGTTTCGCCCAGCGTCGCGCGTCGATGGATCCAGATGAGAGTAATCCTCGCCCAGCATGGGCACTCAAGAGGACAGGGAAGGCAGGAAGCCTTAGGCTCAAGCACTTCTATCGGATCGACCTATCGCGGTCACGCCTTCTCAAGGAATCCGCGCTCCGGAAGCGAGGTGGGGTACTTTACCTCGACGGTAACGATGCCGACTGGAGCAAGGGGGGCGGACCTAAGGATCATTGGAAGTTCATCGAGAACGCAGAGCCCACCCCGTACCCGCCCAAGAAAGAGGAGGAGAAGAAGAAGGTTATTTGCCGTAAGGGGGAAATTCCGGTTTCTACAGGAACCCAAAAATACAGGTGGATGGGGGGTGGGGCCAATGCCGGAATGTTCCCATACGGCGGCGAGTACAAGGCAGATGAGTGCGTGAAAAGCAAGGATGATGTCATCATGCGCGACGACTTCATCGAGAAGCCTTACGCTGGAGGAGGGTACTGGTGGAGACTCTCCGCATCTCCCCTCGGCGGCGCGAAGGATATGACCTTCTATCGAATTGAAACGCCGACGGATTTGCCGAAGGGCACGGGGAGGTACAACTTTTACGTCAGGAAGGATCAGGTCTATTTCGGGAAAAGAGGAGGCGGGCCTCAAGACGAGTGGAGGACAACGCAGTTGAGCTGATGACCGTACTCACACTGGCCGGGGGTTAGCGAGCGGGCGATCTGGGCCACGAAGCCGACAGGCCCCTGCCCACGCTCTGTTCTGCAGTACACGGTTCATGCGGGCCCCAGACTGCGGGCGCGCCCTGCTGCCGCACCCGGTATCCACGGACGGGAAGACCCGGCGGCAGAATCGCAACATGCTGCATCACCAATGACATGAACCGAATCCACAAGAGGAGGACCGACAACATGACAACCACCCACCGCGACTTCGGCGTCGCCGCCGCCTTGGCTGCCGGAATCCTGTTCACACTCTCAGCACCGGCCGCGGCTTCCCCCGTCACTCCCAACCACCAACCCTCCGCAGATGAATTTGATTGCAGCGGGCATGGGCGTCTACCTTTGAAGGAAAGCTTGGTGCGGCGAGTCAGACTCAGTTTCTTTTATGAAGGAAAACATGGTGTGCGCACGATGGCCCCTACTGGGCCACTGCTCTCCCCGCGCTGCCTGCCCAGTGCAGAAGATGAAGTATTCGTCGGAAGGTTCGAAAAAGAGCACTCGAAAATTTCCACCGCGGATAAGCCTAGCGAATTGAGTGAATCTTGGATTTTCACCCCGGGGGACTCAGGTTTCGCGAAGTCGGTGAGGCTCAAGCACTTCTACAGGATCTCCCTCCAAGATGCGATGGAAGAGAGCCCGTCGATTGCGAAGTTCGCCAAGGAACACTGGAATGAACAGGTGATGAAAGAGCTAGAAGAGCATACATTCATTGATGGTGACTATCTCGATTGGGGCAGGGGCGGGGGTCCGAATGGCGCGACCTGGATCGAGCATGACTATATGCTCCCTCAGCCAGGATACCTTAATTGCCCAAGAGGGACGATCCACCTCGATAAGAAGACAGTCTATGAGTGGCGGGACGGGGGAGTAGGGGCAGCCATGCTTCCGATCGTCCGCGTAGGTACGGGTTGCTGGCGCACTGCTGACGATTGGGCTCTCTCGGAGCACCTCGTCAAGGAACCTCAAACCAACGGGATGGCGAAGTGGGCTGTTCCGAAGAAAAATAAGACCTTCTACGCATTGAAGTCCCCTGTGGACGGCCGCGTTATCTTTGCTGACGGAGACGATGTGGACTGGAGTCAGGGAGGCGGGCCTGCGCAAGATGACTGGCGCCTGATGGAACGACCTCCAGCCCCCAATCTGCAATCTGATGACTCGGGCCTGAAATGGAGCCAGACGAAGGCGGACGTGCTAAACGACTCCTGAGCACATGACGAGGAGCTGCAGAATTGATCTCTTCAACTTGGTAACGCCGTACGGCCCGTTCGACACTGTTCGCGCCGTCCCGGAACAGGGGCGGCGCGGCGAGCTCGTAGGTATAGCGGATCCACTTGATGGCCGCCTACGGTGTAGTGAGCTTCCCCTCGTAGCGGGGAGGTGTGACTGAAGGGGAAGTTGAGGGTCATGGGTGGGAAGCGACGGTCGTACGACGCCAGGGCCCCGGCAAAGTCGTAGCGGTAGCGGTGGGCGGGCATGAACGCCTTGATCATGTGGGTTGTCGAAGCTCACGTGGTCGAAGGGATTGTTCGTGCCCGTCTGTGTCATATCCACGCATCCCGTGCTGGAGAGGCTGCGCTGGGCCGGTGAGGTTGAGAACAGCGTGCCCGGCCGGGAGAGACTACTGCGGTGGCTGGGAGCGGTGCCGGCGCCGTCACGTTGCCTGTGGGGCAGGTGAGTTGAGGCATGCCGGCGTCGTCGATCTCGTGGCGGACCGGGCCGCACCGCATCGTGATCACCGGGTCCATCCGGTTCGCGCGATAGAGAGTGGCCGACAACCCGATCCAGCGAGAGACCTTCGCTCGGCGGATCGCCGCTTCGGTGCCGGGCGCACCGGTGGGTGGTGCCGGGCCAGTTCTCGCGGAGGATCTTATGCATCGACTGGTTTTGTTCTTCGGGTAGTTGATCGGGGCGTCTCCCTTGGATGACTTTTTCCTCCGTTACCACCGCATTCGCGACAGAGCCCTCACAGGGATGACACTTCCGTTTCCCTCGCTGGCCGCTCCGCAGGAGTGGGACGTACTGGCTGCGACGGTGGCGGGGTGGGTGTGGGTGGCGGGGCGGGAGTCTCCGTCGGTGTACCCGGCCCCTCGGCGGTGGGGGTATCGGAAGGGGCAGGGACGTCATCTTTCCTGGAGGGTGCCTTGATCTCGCCCAGAGGCGCCTGGCTGCTCCCCGTCCAGTGTGATCGTTCCGGTGTTCCCGTCGCCTTGAGTTGGAATTCGCCAGCCCGGTAGTCGCGGGGCGCAGGGCCAGGGAATTTTATGCCAACCCAGCCATTATGATAGCCTGGGCAGCACATTTCCCCCCAATCGGCATTCGTGACTCGCGGCCGCCATCCGTCGGGGCCGATAACCTCCAGGCGTATGGAAGCTAGTGGAACATCGCCCTCATTCTTGACTCCTATGCCACGATACAAGGTCATTTCACGGGATATCTCCCCGAAAGGCTCACTGAATCCGGGCATAGCATATTCTATGCTTATGACCTTTGCTTTGGGGTTGGCGGTGGAGAACGTCTTGGTGGTGGCGGTCGGGATGGCGGTCCATGCGAGTGCTTCCTGGGTGGCGGCACCAGTGAAGAGCAGCCCCGTGGTGGCAAGGGCCGCGCAGGTGGTGACCGTTCTCATGGGCGGGTGTCCTTCGTTGTGTGCGGGGCGTACTCGGGTCAGGCGTGGCGGCAGGGAGTGATGTTGGGACAGCCTTCGGATCCTGCGGTCTGTGCCAGGTTGCCCGGCTGGTGAAGGCCGGCGGGGGCGGTATGTCGGGGCCGAGGAGGGGCGCCAGCCGTGGTGCTTCCGGTCCGTCGATCCTGAGGCGCTGGACCACTCGGCTTCCGCTGGATCGGTCGCCGGTGCCGCCGGGAGTGCGTTCTATCCGGAAGACCGTCAAGGTGATAGGGGACGGTGACAGGATTGCCGGTCCTCTGCCTTCCGGCGCTGGCGTGCTTGACCTCGATCCCCCCAAGCCATCGATTACATGGTGTCCGCTGTGCGAGCCCCCTCTTGGGATTGAATGCGTCATTAAGCGGTTGCCCGGGTGCGGTTTTTGATCCGGTGTGACTGCGTCCTTCAGGTCTTCCAGGGCCGCTGCTTCGTCAGCGAAATGCTTGCGCCGCTTGAGCTTCTTCCTTTTACCTTCTTGACACCCGGATCAATAATATCGCTCATCACCCTCGCCCCTCTTGTGCCGATTTCGGGGTTGCAGGAACCTTCTTCTGGCCGCGCCGTTAATCAATCCGGAGCCGGGGTGCCGTTCTCCCATGCGCGAAGGAAACGGATGTATCCGGAGTGTGCCCCTGGGGGTTTGACGACAGCCGCATGCACGGGGAAGATGATAAGGCGTGAGGTTGTTTTGGAAATTTTTCTATTGACGGTGTGGAATGCCCACCCTGCGTTGTCCCGAGGGCACCACCTGAGGGAAAGGAATAGGTGTCCGTCGTAGACGCCGGTTATCTCGTGTATGTCGAACCGCCCCCAGTGCCGTGCAGGAATTTCCCCTGTCTGCCCGAAGTTGCCTGATATGCCGTACTCTTCGGTGTTGGAGACGCTGTAGGAGTAGGAGCCCTCGAAGCCTAGTGAGCCACCCTTCCCCGAGAAACCCAGTGCCCCTCCAAAGGACCATCCATTGAAGCAGTCTGATTTGTGCAGAACGCATATTCCGAGGCGTCCGGTGATGTCGACGGCGCGTGCCTCATGGCTCATTCCCTTATTCCATCGCAAACTGGGTCCTTAATCCCAGGCTAAGAGCGCCGCCCCCTGTCGCGGCTACCACTTCCGGATAGACACGGCCACCTCCATGGGCTCGTGGATCCCGTGCGGGAGGTCACGGCCCTGGCGCTTCGGGATGGCAGGGGGGCGGGGCGCGGCCGGCTGTTCCTGCCTCGGCGGAGGGGAGTTCGTACGTGTGTATCCGGCTCGTCTGCCGCCTCCAGAAGTGCCTGCTCAACAGGTCCGCAGACGGTCTGCGGCGGCGGGGGCGGGGCTGCGGTCGGAGCGCGGGGCGGTGCGGAGAGCGGGTTCTGCGGCGCCGGCGGCGGCCGTGCAACCGGCTGCTGTGCGGGGAACTCCGCTGCCGGTCGCCTCATCCGCTGCCGCTATGCGTGCTGTCCGGTCCCGGCAGTTCTACGCGGACCGTCAGTCCTCCTGCCGGGCGGGCCTGGGCGTGGAGGGTTCCGCGGTGGGCGTCGGTGATGGCGCGCGCCACGCTCAGGCCGAGCCCGGAGCCCTTGCGCCGCGCGTCGGCGGAGACGTGACTGCCGCGGCGGAAGGGCTCAAAGAGGGCGGGCAGTTCGTCGTCGGTGATGACCGGGCCCGTGTTGCCGACCTCGATGACGGCCGCACCTCCGTCGGCGGTACGGGTGGAGATGTGGACGGTGCCTTGGGGGTGGTTGTGGCGGATGGCGTTGCTGACCAGGTTCCGTACGAGCTGCTCCAGCAGTGTGGGGTCGCCCATCAGGGGCGCTGGCCCCAGGCCGGTGCGGACGGTCACCTGCGGTGTGCTGGTCTTGGCCAGCAGGTCCCGTACCGCGTCGCCGGCCAGCTTCGCGAGATCGGTGTGCTGGCGGACGAGGGTGCCGCTTTCGCCGCGGGCGAGGGTGAGGAGGGCGGCGATCAGGCGCTCGCTGCGGGCGGCGGCCTCCAGCGCACGGTGGACGGCGGGCTCGAGGTGGGCGGGCACTTTGCCCTGGGACAGCGGGATCTCCAGGGCGGAGCGCTGGAGGGTGAGGGGGGTGCGCAGCTCGTGGGAGGCGTGGGCGGTGAAGCGGCGCTGGCTGGCGAAGGAGCGGTCGAGGCGGTCGAGCATGGCGTCCAGCGCGTCGCTCAGCTCGTGGATTTCGTCGGCCGGGCCGGTCAGGGCGACGCGGTCGTGGAGGTTGCCGTCGTTGATGCGGCGGGCGGCTGCGGTGACGTGGCCGATGCGGTGCAGAGAGCGGCGGGCGGCCCACCAGCACAGCAGCGCGGCGAGCAGGGTGCCGCCGGCCAGCAGCAGCGCCGAGCGGGTGAGCAGGGCGGCCAGGATGTCGCCGGTGAAGTCCTGGTACTGGGTGTCGGTGACTGCGGCGGTCGAGGGGGTGCTGGCGCCCTCGGGGATTTGGTCGGGGCTGGGGGGCCGGACGATCTGGTCGCGGTGTGTCTGGATGAGCTGGCGGACGCTGATCCAGTTCAGGGCGAGCATCGCACAGCCCGCGGTGGCGAAGACGGCGGTGTTCAGCCACATCAGGCGGGCACGGAGGGTGTGCCCCAGTACGCGGGCTCGCTTGGCCGCCGTCATAGGCGGTAGCCGAAGCCGGGGTCGGTTTCGATCAGCGGCGGATCGCCGAGTTTGCGGCGCAGGTGGTGCACGGTGACTTTGACGGTGGTGGTGGCCGGGTCGTGATGGGGGTCCCAGAGCTCGTCGAGGAGGTTGCGGGCGGTGACGGGGGCCCCGTCGGCGGTCATCAGGATTTCCAGGACGCCGAGTTCCTTCGGTGTCAGCCGCAGGGGTCGTCCGTCGCGTTCGGCCTGGCGGCGTACGGTGTCCAGCCGCACACCGTGGCGGGTGAGCACGGTGGGGGCATTGTTCGTGGTGCGTCGTTTCAGGGCGCGCAGCCGGGCGACCAGTTCGAGGTAGGAGAAGGGTTTGGCCAGGTAGTCGTCTGCGCCCAGGGCCAGGCCGTCGACGAGGTCGGTGAGGGTGCCGGCGGCGGTGAGCATGAGGATGCGGGCCGGGTGGCCGGTGGTGTTGAGGGTGCGGCAGACCGCGTCCCCGCTGACCGTGGGCAGTTCGCGGTCCAGGACGAGGACGTCGTAGTCGGTGGCGGCGGTCATTTCCAGGGCGCGGGCGCCGTCGTGCGCGATAGCGCAGACCATGCCCTCCTCGCGCAGTCCCTCGGCGAGGGTCTCGGCCAGTTCGTGTTCGTCCTCGACGATCAGTACCCGCACCCGTATCCCGCCTTCCGCTCGTTCCGCTCTTCTCGATGCATGGTGCTCTGCGGCGGGTTAGCCGGGGGTTGGGCATCCGGTCACCGGCGGCTAACCAGCGCCTGGATAGCAATGTTCCTGTCCGTTTTCTTCTGGCGCGGAAGAGCCGCGCCTCAAGCCGAAGGAACGCCATGCGCCCCATGTTGTGGAACCGTCCGATTCCGAGTCGGCTTCGGCCACGGTCCTGTCCGGCCGCCGGAGCCGGGCTCGCTGTTCTCATGCTGGCGCTAGCCGGATGCTCCGGGGGCGGTGAGGCACCGAAGATCGCCGGGGACCAGGACGATAAATCCTCCCGTACGTCACCGGGGAATTCCAGGGACATCCGCCAAGCGTGGGTGAAGTGTATGAACGGCGAGGGACAAGCGGGCGTCAAGCTCGACGACAAGGGCCGGATTGTGTCCGATGCGGGCACCACGAGCGAGTCGGGCAAGAGCGGGGGCGGAGCTTACGCTGAGGCCGAGAAGACCTGCAACGCCCAGGTTCCCGGCATTCAGCAGGAGTTCGAGAAGTCGGATGCCCAGGCCGTCGAGGCCTCACGAAAGTTCGTTGCCTGCGCCCGCAAGAACGGGATGCCCGCCTTTCCCGACCCCGACCCCAAGGACGGCGCGGTCCGTTTCAAGGAGTCCCCCGATATGGACGCCTTCAACAAGATCTCCCAGCTGTGCACCAAGACCGGGCAGGAGCTGAGCGGCTTCTCGGTGGAGGAGGACAAGTGAGCGACCAGGCACAGCCCTCCTCCACCGGGCCTGATGGCCCGGATGCTCCCGGCGGCGGCGAGGACGTCCAGGACGGTGCCGGGGCGGCGGCGCGGCGCCGCCGCAGGCGCCGGCTCGCCCTCGTCTGCGCCCTCGCCGTTCTGGCGGCGGGCGGTACCCTCGCCGTGGTCCGGCCCTGGGCCGGCGAAAGCGCCCCGCAGCAGCCCCAAGTGCGGCACTCCACCGCCGAGGTCCAGCGCACTGCGCTCTCCTCCGGCATGAAGGTGACCGGACGGCTGGCCTACGCCTCCCCCGTCGATGTCTCCGCCCAGGGGCAGGGCACCCTGACCCGGCTGCCCGCCCCCGGCGACACGGTCACCACCGGCGAGGCGCTGTATGAGGTCGACGGTCAGCCCGTGATGCTGCTGGCCGGCGACCGGCCCATGTGGCGCGAGCTGGCCCCGGGCATGTCTGACGGTGCGGATGTGCGGAACCTCAAACGCAATCTCGTCGCCCTCGGCCACGCCCAGGGGCTCGGCCTGCGCGTTGACGGGAAGTTCACCCAGGCCACCGCCACCGCCGTCAAACGCTGGCAGAAGGCCTGCGGCATCGCGCGGACGGGGAAGATCCCCCTGGGGCGCCTGGTGTTCTCCCCGCACGCCACCGTGCGCATCCAGCAGGTCTCCGCCCAGTTGGGTGCGGCGGCCGGATCCGGCACCGTCCTGAAGACCACCGGCACCGGCCTGGCCGTCACCGTCCAGCCCTCCGACAGTCAGGTCTCGCAGTTCGCTCCCGGCGCCCGAGCCGAGATCCAGCTGCCCGGCGGGGCCACGGCCCGGGGGAAGATCACCTCGCTCGTGCAAGCGGGCGCCGACGGCGGCGCCGGTACCACCGGCGGCCAGGGCGGCCAGGGCGGCCAGGGCGGCCAGGGCGGCCAGGACAAGGCGACCGTGACGATCACACTCGACGACCAGAAGGCCGCCCACGCCGCCGGTCCCTCCTCGGTCACCGTCACCGTCACGGGCAAGAGCGTCAAAGACGCGCTGGTCGTGCCGGTGACCGCGCTGCTGGCCCTGGACGGCGGGGGCTACGGCGTCCAGGTGCGCCACGGCAGCGGCACCCGGCTCGTCCGCGTCGAGGTCGGTCTGGTCGCCAACGCCAAGGCACAGATCAGCGGCGGCGGCATCAAGGCGGGCGACCGGGTGGAGGTCCCCCAGTGACCGCCACCACGCCCCTGCTCGAACTGCGGCAGGTCGTCAAGGAACACCCGACCGGCCCGGACCGCCCGCCCCTGCGGATCCTGCACGGCATCGACCTGATGATCGCACCCGGCGAACTCGTCGCCATCGTCGGCCCCTCCGGCTCGGGCAAGTCCACCCTGCTCGCCCTGCTCGGCACCCTGGACCGCCCCACCCGCGGCGAGCTGTTCTTCGACGGCCACGACCTGGCCGCCCTGGGTGAACCGGAGCTCGCCGCACTGCGCGGGCACCGTATCGGCTTTGTCTTCCAGCAGTTCTACCTGCTGCCCGGCCTGACCACCGTCGACAACGTCGCCACCGGCCTGCTCTACACCGGCGCCGGCCGCAGCCACCGCCGTGCCCTTGCCGCTCAGGCGCTGCGCGAGGTCGGCCTGGGCCACCGCCTCGGCCACCGGCCCGCCCAGCTCTCCGGCGGCGAGCAGCAGCGCGTCGCGATCGCCCGCGCCCTCACCGGCGCCCCCGCCCTCCTCCTCGCCGACGAGCCCACCGGCGCCCTGGACTCGGCCTCCGGCACCACCGTCATCGAACTGCTGCGCCAACTCCACCACACCGGAACCACCGTCATCGTCATCACCCACGACCGCGAACTCGCCGCGTCCTTCCCCCGCCGCATCGGCATCCAGGACGGCCGCATCGCCTTCGACGAACGCGACGACGCCCCCGGGAAGGGGGGTGCATCATGATCCGGCGCCACCGCCACCGCGGCTATGCCGTGTTGCACCGGATCCGGCTGCGGCCTTCGGACCTGCTGCGCCTTGGCCTGCTCGGCCCGCAGACCCGCCGGCTGCGCTCGGCGCTGTGCGCCCTGGGCATCGCTCTGGGGATCGCCGCGGTCCTCGCCGTCACCGGCATCTCCGCCTCCAACCAGGCCCACCTCATGCAGCGCCTCGACCAGCTCGGCAGCAACCTGATCACCGTGGGCCCCGGCAAGGACAGTGACCAGAAGGAAGTGCCGCTGCCCGAGACGGCCCCCACGATGCTCGCCAACATCGCCCCCGTGCAGAAGACCACGGCCACGGGCAAGACTCAGGCCCACGTCTACCGCAACGACCTCGTGCCCGAGGAACAGACCAACAGCCTCACGGTCCTGGCCGCCCGGCTCGACCTGCTGAAGACCCTGCACGGCGACCTGAGGGCCGGGCGCTGGCTGGACAAGGCCGGTGCACGCCTCCCCGTCACCGTGCTCGGGGATCAGGCGGCGCGGCGGCTCGGTGTGGCGGACCCCGGTGAGCGCGTGTGGCTCGGCGGCCAGTGGTACACCGTCACCGGCATCCTCCAGGCCAACGAGCTCGCCCCCGAGCTCGACACCGCCGCGCTGGTCGGCTGGCCCCAGGCCCGGGCCCACCTGGGCGCCGGCCCCCATCCCACGGCCGTCTACCTGCGCGCGCACCCCGAACGCGTCGCGGATGTCCAGGCCGTCGCCGGGGCCACCGCCAATCCCGCCGCGCCCACGGCCGTCGCCGTCACCCGCCCCTCCGACCTGCTCAAGGCCCGTGCCGAGACCCAGGACACGTTCAACGGCCTCGTCGTCACGCTCGCCGGAGTCGCCCTCCTCGTCGGCGGCGTCGGCATCGCCAACACGATGATCGTGGGTGTCATGGAGCGCCGGGGCGAGATCGGACTGCGCCGGGCCCTGGGCGCCCGCCGCGGCCAGATCGCCGCCCAGTTCCTCCTCGAAGCCGTCCTGCTCGGATTCGCCGGCGGCCTCACCGGCCTGGTCCTGGGCACCGGCACCGTCCTCGGCTATGCCGCCTGGCAGGGCTGGCCCGCCGCCCTCCCCGCCTACGCCATCGGGGCCGCTCCGGCCACAGCCGTCCTGGTGGGTGCGCTCGCCGGGCTCTACCCGGCCCTCCGCGCCACCCGTCTGTCCCCTACCACCGCCCTGCGCACGACCTGACACCCCTTTCTCTCCCCGTAAGCGGCCACGCGCGACTACCCCGTACGGGGAGGTCAGATCTCTCCGGACGGGGGTGCTACCGCCTCCATCCGGCACGCGAGGATTCAGGGACCGAACCCAAGATCACATGAGGTAGTCATGCCCTCCTCCCGCACCGTCGCCCGGACCGGCCTCCTCATCGGCACGGCCCTGATCGCGGCAGGCGCCGTCACGGCCCTCGCAGGCGGCGCCGGACCGTGGCCCCCGGGCAACGAACGCGGCACAGGCCAAAAGGAGCACGAGCGCCGCGAGGGACGCCTGGTCGCCCGGGTCGTCCGGGACATCCAGCCCCCGCCCCAGGGCAAGCTCCTGCCCGGCGACCGGGTCACCGCCACGTTCGAGGTACGCAACGCGTCGGACACCGCCCTACCGGTCAACGGCGGCATCCTCCTCAAGGGGTGGGAGGGCCTGCAGAAGGCGGCCGATCCCCACCTCACCGTCACCCTCACCGACTCGGCGAACAAGCCCATCGCCAACACCCCACCGGTAACGCTGCAGCCCAACGAGTCACGGACCTATGCGGCCACGGTCACCCTGGACGAACACGCCGGCGACCACCTCCAGGGCAGGACCGGCCTGACGCTGCGCGGATCGTGGACCGGAGTGACCGCGGACAGCTCCGCATTCCCCAGGGGCGGCGTCGCGGCCGGCGGGGGAACCGCCGACCCGGCCAGCCCCCTCGCCCCGCTCCCGCTGGCCCTGACGGCCGGCGGGGCCGCACTCCTCACCGCCGCGCTCATCGCCCACCGGCGGGGGAGGACGTCCTGTCCCGAAGTGGTACCTGAGGGCCGTCCCGGGCCGGAGACGATGAAGAAGACGACATAAGCCTCGTTCTCCACTGAATTCCTCCCCTGACACAGCAAGGAGTTGCGCAGCCATGCACGACCTTCGCGACGTGAAGAAGCTCGCAGAGCGAAAGAAGCGGACTACCGTAACCCTGGCAGCCCTCGGCCTCGGCCTCACCCTCATAGGAGCGGGCGCCTTCGCGGCCTGGACCGCAACCGACTCGGCAGAAACGAAGGACTTCTCGACCGCCACGGTCGGCCTGGGAGCCAAGGTCACCCAGGACATTCAGGTGCCGAACCCGGGCAAGCTGCTGCCCGGCGACGAGGTCAAGGCGAAGTTCGATGTCCACAACACCTCCGATGTCCCCGTGAACGTCAAGGGCGGCATCAGCCTGGAGGGCGTGTCGCATGCGAAGCTGACGGTGACCATCACGGACAAGGACGGCCAGCAGGTCACCACCAAGGACCTCGGCACGTTCACGGTGAATGAGAAGCGCGCCTACACCGCCACCGTCAAGCTGGCCGCCGATGCCGGGAACGACCTTCAGGGCAAGACGGGGCTCAAGCTCAAGGGCACCTGGACCGGTACCGCGGTCTCCGACCAGAACCAGAAGTAGCCCTCACCCCATGACACCGCGCCGTACCGTACGGGTCCTGGTCGCCACCGCGGTCACCTCAGCGATCACCACAGTCGTGGTGATCGGGGCGGCACTGTGGTGGACCGGGGCCCGCCTGGTCCCGGTCCTGACCGGGTCGATGGCCCCGCACCACCCCGCAGGCGCACTCCTGGTCACCAAGCCCCTGGACGCCCACGAGATCCGCCAGGGCGACGTGGTCCTCTTCCCGCCCCCAGCCGCCCACCGCATCGACGACAAGCCCGTCGTGCACCGCGTCGACACCATCCAGGACACCGGCGGAACCCGGGTCATGACCACCAAGGGCGACGCCAACCCGACCCCGGACCCATGGCAGATCGACCTGGCCACCGGCGAGTACCACACCCCGGTCCTCACCATCCCCCATGCAGGTGCCCTCGTCGGCGGCCTGCGCTGGGCCGGGCCCGCACTCATCGTCCTCGCCGGCCTCGTCCTGGTCGCCGCCACCATCCGCACCACCCTGCCCCGAAACCTCTTGAGGCCCCCGGGAAAACCCCAGTGAGCCCCTATCCAAGCCCTCCCGGCCGCGGGCACCGGCGCAGCGATGCTCCGGCGCCCCTCGGCCCCGGGCTCCCCGCCGCCGTGCGACAGCGGCACGATCGAGAAGGGCCCGAATCCCCCTCGCGCAATCCGGATCATCACCGTTCCCGAGCGCGAAACTACCCTCATGCCCCCCGTGCCCGCCTCGCCTGTACGTACCGACCTCGCCCTCAGCGGCCTCGCCACCCTGTTCAGTGTCGTGGAGGCGCTGGCAGGAGACGGTTCACCCGTCGGACTTCTGCGGCACTCGCCCCTCCCCGATGCCGCCGTGTCCGTGCTGCTCGGGCTGGCCACGCTGGCCCGCCGCCGCTTCCCCCGCTGGGTCGCCGCGATCGTGGTGATCGGGGACTGGCTCGCCTACACCCCGCTGATACTGGCGCTCGCCGTGTTCACCATCGGCGTGTACTGCAAGCCCGCCTGGTCATGGCTGGTCGCCTCCTGCACCCTCGCCCTCAACGCGATGACCAGCACGCTGACCGGAGACCGTCCGCTGGTCTCCTTCGTCGCCCAGGCCCTGGTCTTCCTCATCGCCCCCGCCATCGCCGGCACGCTGGTCCGCGAGCGGCGCCAGCAGTACGAGCAGATCACCGTCCGCGCCGAGCGGCTGGAGCAGAGCCGGGCCCGGGACGTCGAGGACGCCCGCCGCGAGGAGCGGACCCGCATCGCCCGCGAAGTCCACGATGTCGTCGCCCACCGCATCACCCAGGTCGTGCTCCTCACCGGGGCACTGGAGCTCAACGCGGCACGCGGACCCGCCTGGGTCACCGAGCAAGCGGCGCGTATCCGCGGCAGCGGGACCCAGGCCCTGGACGAACTCCAGGACGTGGTACGGGTGCTGCGAGCCGCCGGCGCCCCGCAGCGCCCGGCACTCGAACCCCAGCACAGCATCGCCGACCTGCCCGCCCTGGTCGCCCAGACCCGCGCCCTGGGCTCCGACGTCTCCCTGACCCTCACAGGGGAGATGGCCCAGGTGCGCCCCTCCGCGCAGCGCACCGTCTTCCGGCTGGTGCAGGAGACGCTCACCAACGCCGCCAAACACGCCCCGGGCGCCCCCGTCTCCGTCCTCGTCGAGCTCCGCACCGGCAACCAGCCCCGCGGCGACACCATCACGGTCACCGTCCGCAACGGCCCGCCCAGCGGCGCGCGGCCCGTGAACGTCCCCACGGGCGGGCACGGACTGATCGGCTTGGCCGAACGCGTCCGCCTGCACGGCGGCAGATTCCGCCACGAGCACACCGGCGACGGGGGCTTCCTCGTCACCGCCTCCATTCCCACTCATCCGGCCGACGAGAGCCCGGAGCAGGACCATCAGGAAGAGGAAGCATGATCCGCGCACTGGTAGTGGACGACGACCCCATCGTCCGCGAAGGCCTCACCCACATCTTCGCCTCCACCCAGGACATCCACGTGGTCGCCGAAGCCGGCGACGGACGCCAGGCCGTCGCGCTCGCCCGCACCATCCAGCCCGACGTCGTGCTCATCGACATCCGCATGCCCCATATGGACGGCCTCACCGCCACCCGGGACATCGCCCAGCTCAACCCGCCACCCCAGGTCATCGTGCTGACCACGTTCGACGACGACGAATACATCCACACCGCCCTGCGCAACGGCGCCGCCGGATTCCTCCTCAAACGCACCGCGCCGCAGGAACTCATCCACGCGGTACGCGTCATCGCCGCGGGCAGCGCGATGCTCTCCCCCACGGTCACCCGCAAGCTCATCGACACCCTCGACTCCGCCGGCACACGCCTGGGCCCAGCCGAACGCGCGGCCATCGCATCCCTCACCGACCGGGAACACGAAGTCCTCACCGCCATCACCCGCGGACTGTCCAACGCCGAGATCGCCGCCGAAATGCACCTGAGCGAGTCAACCATCAAAGTCCACTGCCGCCACCTCTTCGCAAAGCTCGGCGTGAACAACCGGGTCCGAGCCGCCCTCATCGCCCACCACGCCGGCCTGCCCGGCACCTGAGCAGGCCGCCCGGTGATGTTCGCTGAGCGGGGTGTGCTTGGCTCTCCCGCTGGTCCTCGTGCCGTGCTCAGGCGGTGAGGGCGGGGCGGATCGAGCGGTCGGAGGGTGGCCGCGAGGGCGATGGGATCGGGATCCGGGCGGGTGATTCCGCCGTTGACGGTGCGGATGGCGCGGGCGAGCAATCCGCGGGGCACGGCGGCGATGCGGGTACGGGACCGGCGGGATGAGCTGCTCACGGACGGGGACTTCGCCGACTGGTATCCGGCGGACGGGCGACGGGGCTGTCACCGGCCCGGCTGGCGATGGTGTCAGTGCTGCAGTATGCGGAGAACCTGAATCACCGGCAGGCCACCGAGGCGGTCCGCTGCCGCCTGGACGGGAAGTTCGCCGCTCCAGACCTGATGCGCCATCAGCCCGTGAGCCTCGAAAGTATGCCCTTTCCCGGCAAGACAAGAATGGCGGAGCGCGACTGGAAAACGAGACCCTCAGGTCCGGCGTGCGCCCCAGATGTAGACGGGGGTGCCGGGAGTCAGGAGGTTCCAGAGCTGGCGAGCGTCGCGCAGGTGGAGGTTGACGCAGCCGTGGGAGCCAGAAGGCGTGTAGATGGTCGTGTACGTGCCATGGAATGCCTGGCCACCACTGAAAAACTGGCTATACGGCATGGGTGCGTTATACAGGGTGGACCAGTGTTCTTTGGCTTTCCATTCGATGGCGTGCCAGCCCGTGCGGGTCTCATATCCCGGGCGGCCACTGCGGATCGGGACGGGACCCCACACCGTCTTCCCGCGCTCGGTCACCCACATCGTCTGGCGGGTCAGGTCTACACAGGCCAGCCTGGCCTGGAACCGGGGACAGCCCAGCGGGGCGGACGCCGCCGCGGCCGGGCGGGCGAACAAGGCCGCACAGGCTACGGCGACTGCCAGAACTGGCGCGGCAGATGAGGCACGGACGGACACAGGCATTCCCGGAGCGATCACCACTGCAGATGCCGGGACAGTCCTCGGTAAGGAGTGTCCCGCCCCGGCATCGCAGCGGTTTCCTGATGAGACGGTTACTTCTTGACGGGCGGGCCGCCGGAGTGGTTGTTCACGCGGATGTGCACCCCTCGGGCGGCGTTGGCGGCAGTGAGGGCCAGCGGCCCGGTGACGGGGTGGGCGGGGAACGCGTAGCCGGGGGGTGTGGCGACTTCCTCCCAGTAGTAGGTACCCAGGGGTAGTCGGCTGCGGGTGCAGGTGCCCGTGCGGTCGGTGAGGCATTCAGGGCCGACTTTCCGGTCGGGGTGTGGACCGTCGGTCTGGAGCCCGGGAATGCCGTTGGCTTCTCGCCACAGCTGGAACACGGCACCCGCCAGCGGCCGGTGGCTGGCGGCGTCCTGCTTGAGGACGGACACCTGGCCACGCGGGGGTTCGTGCGGGATGGGGCGGGACGCGGTCGGGCACGGGGAGGTGCAGTTGGGGTCGGTGATGATGGTTGCCCGGTTGTCCAGCGGTGCGGTGGTGTTCAGGGGCACGGTGCCGGTGAGGGTGAAGGTGACTTTGGCATGCGGGGCGATGTCCACTCGGGTATCGATGTCCCCGCGGCCGGAGCGCTGGGTGCAGAGGCTTTCCGCGTCGGGCGCGCCGCAGGTCCAGGTGAAGTCCTGCAGTGGCGCGGGCAGCCGGTCCGTGACCTGTACGCCCCTGGCGGGGTCGGGGCCGGTGTTGGAGACGATGATGGTGTAGGCCAGCGGACCGCCGGGGGCATAGGTCGTCCGGTCGGCGGTCTTGGCCACTGACAGGGTGCTGCGGGATACCTTCAACGCCAGCGCAGAGAACCTGTTCCTGCCTTCGACTCCATCGACTGCCCCGCCCGCGGCAATGCCGGTCACCCCTGATCGAGTCTCCTGCGGAACCGTGGTCTCCCTGCCGCTCTGGCTGTTCCAGGCGATGACCCGGCCGTTCTTCAACGCCAGCGCCTGGTATCCGCTTGTGCTGGCGGCGATGGCGGTCACCTCTGATCGGGCCTCCTGCGGAACCGTGGTCTCCCTGCCGCCCCGAGTGTTCCAGGCGGTGACCCGGCCGTTCTTCAACGCCAGCGAGTAGCCAGAGCCTCCGGCGATGGCGGTCACCCCCGATTCGGCCTCCTCCGGAACCGTGGTCAGCGCCCCGGTATCTGGTGCCCAGGTGATGACGCGGCCGTTCTTCAACGCCATCGGATACCCGCCTGCGGCGATGGCGGACACCCCCGATTCGGCCTCCTCCGGTGGATCCGCGAGCAGCCCGTACAGGCCCCAGGCGAGGACGCGGCCGTTCTTCAATGCCATCGAATAGTTACGGCCTGCGGCGATGGCGGACACCTCTGACTGCGCTTCCTGCGGAACCGTGCTCTGCCTAGCTGAGTCATCGCCCCAGGCGATGACGCGGCTGTTCTTCAACGCCAGCGAGTAGCCAAAGCCTCCGGCGATGGCGGTCACCCCCGATTCGGCCTCCTCCGGCACCGTTGACTGCCCAGCTGAGTCATCGCCCCAGGCGATGACGCGGCCGTTCTTGAGCGCCAACGAATGGTTGGTGCCCGCGGCGATGGCGGTCACCCCGGACCGGGCCTCCTCCGGCACCGTTGACTGCCCCCACCCGTTATCGCCCCAGGCCAGGACCGTGCCAGTTGGTCTGATGTTGCCGACCGGGGCAACATCAGTCGCGGTGAAGGAACCCGCTTTCCGTGTCGCCGTGACAAAGGCGGACCCCCTAGGGATTTCCGTCTCAGGCTTGTGGCCGGGGAATTCTAGGTACAGAGGGATCTTCTTCTGTTCGCCGGCGCCCAGGCGGGTCCGTGTGCCGTTGGTGATGGTTGGCCGGTATGTGCCACCGGCCTCCAGTACGACATCACCGTCCACGTTGCCGTGATTCGTCAGCCGGACTGCCCGTTTCACGGTCTCACCGCCGGCTAGCTCAAATGGGTCCGCGAGACTGCCGGCACCTGCTTTCACCGCCACCTTTGCCCTCGAGAAGGACGACGTCGCTGCCTGGAGGGAGCGTGCCGTCCACGCGGCCTCCGCAGCCCCTTGCGAAAGGAGCAGCCCGGCCACGGCGATGGCCGTCGTACTGACGATTTTGAAACGAAGTCGTCCCTGCACTGGCACTGGTCACCCACCCTGACGGAGGAAGAGAAGCAGAAGAACAGCTGAGGATTTTTCCTCGCAAGCATGAAAACCTTGATCGTCGATGGCAACCTGACACGCCCACTGAAGCTCTCTGGGCGGCCCGGCCGTCTGCGAGGCGCTCGCCGCGTCGACGCGCCGCTACGGCGTCCCGTCGAAAGTCGTGACCGACAATGGCAAGCAGTTCACCGGCCGACACACCAAACCGGAGCCCGTGGAGGTGCTGTTCGAGCGCGTCTGCCGGGAGAAGTGCCGCCGATCTGTCCTTGGGCGTCGCAGCCGGGTAACCAAAAGGCTTCCGTTCGGCGCCCACGCAGCACACCACGGGGCACGATCTGGCTGGTCGCGAAGGTGCCGGGCACCACTGCTCTAGCGGAAGGCGTCGACGCCGGGTCTAGCAAAGACATGCGCCCGACACCCACGCGACCAGCCCGCTCGCGTCTTGGTGGTGACGGCCGCGAAGACGCCGAACGCTGCCGCTCTCACAGAAGGCGTGGAGAGCCGGGTCGTATGTGGGCATCCACTCGGCGCCCACACGGTCGCCACCACCAGTACCTGGGGCTCGCACCGCTCTGCAGGAAGGCATGGCCTGCCGGGCTGAAACAAGATGTCGATGCCCCAGTACTCGAACAGATCCGATGAGCCGGAGCTTCGCGAACCTGCTGCTACAAAGAGATTAGGTAACCAACGAGGCCCCCGGACTGCAGAGTTGAGACGTCAGACATCTCGCTCAACCGTCCGAGGGCCTCGCCCGTCACTGCCCCGCCGTTCGCCCGATCAGTGGCCACGCCGAAGAAGCTGAATGCTTCGCAGGGCTACTTCCGGGCGAACTCAGCGAGTACCGAGGCGTCCTTGGTCACCCGGTACAGGTATTCCGCCTCGCTACCCAATGACCACGGAGTTCCCTCTTCCTTCCAACCGACGAACCGATAGCCGGGATCCGGCTGCGCGGAGAGACAGACCTCATCCCACGCATCGTAGATTCCGTCGGCACGGGCATGGGCAATGACCTTCCCGCCCTCCTGCTGGGGGAACTTCACCTTGTACCCGTTGCCGCCCGAAGACTTCTTGCTGAAACGTGCCGTCACGGAAGCATTCTTCGCCACTTGGTACGGCACAGCACACGGGCTGTTCGCTCCCTTGGTCCAGCTCCCTAGCTGGCCACCACTCACTTCCCACTTATCGAAGTGGTAACCGCGAGCGGGCACCGCAGTGAAGCTCAGCTGGTCCTGTGACTTGAATGTGCGGCTCGCATCGGGAGAAACAAGGTCATGACCGACAGCGATTCTTCCGCCGGCAGACGGCGACGGATGGAATGTGAGCTGTGGCCCCGACGGCTCCGGGGGCTTAGTGCGGGTGAACTCGGCCGTCAATGTGACGTCCTCTTGTGCCGTCAGTTCATACTGCGGCGATCGGGATACTTCTGCGCCGTCCCGCAGCCAGCGAACGAACCGGAAACCTGGGAAATGCCTTGCCTCCACAGAAAATGTACTTCCAGTGGACAGCTTTCCTCCGATGTTCCTTTCACCGGTTCGGGTGTCATAGGCGATGTTGCCCGCTTTCGGGTTCATGCTCAGAGTCACTGTAACCAGCGGTTCCCTGCTGAACTTGGCCCGAAGACGGAGATCATTCGCGACCTTCAGCGCAATTCGGCTTTCGTCGCTGTACTTACCCTCTCCCGAGTACCATCCGGCAAACCGGTATCCGGTGTAGGGAAGGGCGCTCACAGTCAGCGAGGTGCCTTCCGGGTAGAGCCCTCCCGGCTTTCGGGAAGGCGGTTCCACGTTAACGCTTCCTCCCCCGTCAGACGTGACGGAGATCATGTGGGAAGCCTGGAGGCACCCGGTCTCACATTTCTCGAACTCTCCGGTGACGGTCACCGATTCATCTTCCAGATAGATGACCGGGTCTGTCTGTTTCCTACCGTCTAGAATTTGAAGCGGTTTTCCGTCCTTCCTGGCCCACCGGACAAAACGGTATCCCGGTCCAGGGGTGGCCACGAGTGAGACTCGCGCCTTCGACGGGCTGACGCTCTGCGGGACAGGCTCGGCCTTGACTTGCCCAGCTTCGACGGGCGACGCCTGGGCCTGCACCCGCACGGTACCGGTCCCGTGGAGTGCTTCAGGCATCTTCCCTCCAAAGGGAATCACTGCTGCCCACGGAACATCGGACGCGACCATGGCGCACGCTGCGCGCCCGTTAGCCTGGCTCCCCATCCAGTCCACTGACAGTTGCGTCAATTTACGGGATAGCCTGTTGCCCAGGCGGTAGTAGAGAAAGAAATACTTTGGCCCGTGGTCGAGCATTGTGAGACGCCAGTCACCGCCGAGGTGTTTGAATTCCCCGAACTGTGAATATTCGTCGATGTCTGCGTGCGAACCACCGGGAGAAAGCTCCAGCCTCAGCCTCTCCTCCCCGGACAGGCCATCGTAGTATACGATCCCCAGCCGGACCGGGTCACTGGTTGTTTCCTGGTTAATTTCCAGCTGCGGATGCCTTGCCTGCGTGTGCTCGGTACCCCTGACCTTTTCAGTGCAAGCGATCCCCGGCGGCTTCTGCAGTTCACTCACCCCTTCAGGAAGACTCACAACCGGCGGGAGATCGAATACGTAGTTGCCTGGCTTTCCGATGAGTGGGGAATCGGCTGGAAAGGTAGCTGGCGCGTCAGCACCCTCCATGCGCTCGGTTGTTTTTTTGGCCAGTTCGTAGGCGTTGAATCCGACCGCTCCAGCAGATCCCACAGCGAGACCGAGCAGGGGGTTGGCGGCGGCGGCCACAGCAGTGAGGAAGATCCAGAGGTAGGCGAGTGAGTTGACTACCACCGCCTCTGTATCCCCACGCTTTTGCCCGTCCTGAATGCCGAGCATAGGCGACACTCCGGGGATGAGTGACGCAAAGTTCTCAATATAGTCGAGCTTCCTCTGTCTTTCGTCCTTATAGTCTCCCTTGGAGATCTCGATCGCCCTATCCACCACCTGATACAGGTCGAGTGAGGACGTCGCCAGGTCGAGCGCCGCAGGAGTGCCTTTGATGAGGCCCTTCGCGGCGAGCCTGTTGAATCGCTGCTTAAGCGTTTGCGCGGCCTTGACCGTGGAAGCTCTGGTCAGATTCCCCTGCGGCAGTAGGTCTTTGGCAATATTCGGGTCGGCGCTCAGAATAGCCTCAACAGCCGCCTGCACTCTGGCAGGAACCTCCACCAATCCCACCCCTCCGCAGAATCTGCTGCGGCCTGCCCTCCTGGCGCGGCCGCAGGTAACACGAGATACCGCCTCCTTGAACTTCGCTTCGCTTTCATCTCTCGTCAGGGATGCGCCAGCAGTGCGGACGAAGTCGAAGTCCGGCAGACGCACACCTTGTGCAGCGTTGGCAACCTGTTGAGGAACGACTGCCACGGAGGCCGGCGCAGGTCCGTAAGTGCGAGGCTCCCCAGGAATTCTGACGATAACGTTCTTTTGACCCAGCGCATCCATCACCTTTCCGCCCTCGGGGACATCATAATACGCCCCGATGAGCTTTACCACATCCTCGTAGTAGGTCAGCGATCCCTCACCGCCGAAGAAATCAACAGAAAGGACCTGCGTACTTCCTTGATCTTTCGGGAGCAATCTGAGGACAGCTCCTCGTTCTCCCTTATCCGGGTCTACCGCCTTCCCGATAGCACGGGACAGAGCCTTCTGCTCATCCCTGTCAAGAATCACATACTCCCCATCGAGACCTGGAAATGTAGATTCCCTTTCGGTCGCGGTGCTCTGCCCGCCGAAGATCTCCTCATAACGCCTCTTACCCACAGGGAGGAGCATCGAAGGACCCCGGTTCCGCCGGTCCAGATAACTGCTATTCACGACGCGGGGCGCCATCGCAGTGCCCGAGGCTGTTTTCATGACACGCATAAGGTCAGCGTCAAGAATATCTTTGGTCCGGATTTTCTTACCACGCACTTCCAAAAACTTCCCAGGGGCCGGATCCCGGAGCATTTCGCTCAGCCTGTCCCACTTCTTGATGACCTCAATATAACTGACCGACGGAGAGAGGTTGAGGACGGGATCGAGTGGATTGAAATGCAGCCTTCCAGCCAGGCCGGCACCAATCCGATCACTTACGGTCCTGAAGCGCGTGCCCTCGCTGAGGGCGACAACGAACCGGAGCAGAGGCCCCTTCTCGTCGTCTAGCCTCACGTCGCTGCCCCTGCGTGCACGCACCAGTCTCTGTACCTGATAGGGCAAATTCTCCGGATCAATACGGAATTGCGGTGATTCGATACTCACACTGTCTGTAGCGAGTGATCCGTAGTCCGCTTTATACCCCATAGACCTAGACGGCTGCTGCCCAAGGGCAGCCTGGATATCATCAGGGGCCTGGGCCCCAGGAATTTGCTGCTCACCCGCAAAGTGATATGCCTGCCCCCTGTTCCCGTCTCGCCCGTGCGCAAAGTACCCAGTCAGATAGAGGTTTTCATTGCGGATGAATACATCGACGACCCCCTGCCCCTGTGCGGAAATCCGGACTGTCGTATAACCGTCCGGATGCGTAACTGCGGAACGTGCGATCTCGTCAATAACGTGCAGATATTCCAAACGGTTTCCCTCCGTCGCCCCGTAATCCAAACTCCACACGATGGGCTTATGTGCCTGGTCGTTTGCAGCACGGATGCCGCCCGAGGTAATCGCCGAGGCCGCAGGCCGGGCGCTGATGGCCTGAGTCTGGGCATTGACGACCCACTCCGCTGAAGCCAGCAGTGTCAGGGCCATCACCATGCCCGTCAGGCACCTTCTGATACCGATCATCAAATCGGCTCCTCTCTCGCACTACCCCAAAGGAGTGGCATCTTCGCTATCAATCGACTTTGCCACCTTCTTTCGGAGAGCTAACCCGATCCCATCTGTTCGGACGCGGGTGTTTCCATCGAATGGCGGGTGAGCGATTCTAAAGCTGATCAGAAAAGAGGTGCGGGAGGGCGGGCGGCGGCATCCGGGCTGCTTGCGGGCGGGGTGTCAGGGCGAGGCTGGTCTGACTGCTGCCTTTTCCACGGTGCGTGAGCGCCCCGATGTTTCCGGAGAGGGAGCCAAAAGGGTTTGGGTGTGGCTCTCCTCGAGTGAGATGACTCTTCCGGTCGGGTGTGCAGGATTCGAGGCTGCAACTACCGTGTCTTCGAAGGGGTGGTGGCATGGGTATGCGCACGAACCGGGCAGTGGGCGCGGTGGCCTTCATGCTTCTGGGGGCGGCTCTGGCCAAGGAGTTGAGCAAGCCGGCTGTCGATCGCACCTGGACCGGCCGTGTCGTCGGTCTCCCTTATGACTTCCGTCCGCCGACCCCGGGCAAGCTCCGTCGCGTGTTCTGGGATCCGGATAATGACGCGCTGTTCACCCCGCATGCCTTCGGGGTCGGATACGGGGTGAACCTCGCGCGGGTGCTCAGGCGTCGGTAGCCCCGCCTCCAGGGGGTGTGACTCCTTCGGGTCCGGCCTTCTTGTGGTGACTTCCGCGGTCAGGCGATGAGATCATACTGGTCCTGGTGATGGGCTCCGTGGACCCGGTGGTACTCGCACTTGGCATGGAACCGCCAGTACTCCGTGAAGTCACCGCAGTGGTAGCCAGGCGCTCGATGACCTGGCTCGCCTCGTACAGCGCGTAGAGGTTGGTGAGCAGGACGTCCCCGACGCTCAAGGCGTGACCTTGAGCTGGCGTCCTGCGGATTCTCGCCCGTCTGATGCAATTCCCGAGGGTTCGCGTAACAGGCAGCCCGGTCCCGGCACACGACTTCCACTCCCGGGTGCTCACCCAACCAGGCCGCCAGTGTCTCGCTGTCCCGGCCCGGCAGTACGTCCAGTGGCAGCCGTGACTCGCAGTCGATCAACAAGGTGGCGTACCTGTGGCCGCGCCGGATGGCGAAATCGTCAACACCCAGCACCCGCGGTGTGGTCCCCGCCGGGTCGGGCAGGGCCATGACCAGCCGCAGCACCGTCATCCGGCTCACCCTCATGCCGAGCAGCAGGCCCAGACGGGCCACCGCCCGCGCGGCCAGCACCACGCCGAGCGCCTGCAACACCGCTTGTAGCAGCGGCGTGCGCCGGCCGTAGAAGAAGGTCAGCCCCTCGACCTGCTCGGCGAACGTCACCTTGCCGCAGTCGGCGTTGTCGCAGAACAGCCGCCGCACCGACAGGGCGACCACGACCGGGTGGCCCCCGGTCGGCGCGTCTGTGAGGTGCCGCACGTACCGGCTGTGTGTCCGGCGGGACGCCACCCCGCAGCCTGGGCATCTGGCAGGAATGCCGTCCCGCGTACACGCCACGACGTGTAACACGTCCTCCTCCAGCACCAGTTGCTCCATCAGCACCGATCCGAGGTGGGGGAACACTCTCTCAACCAGTTCATTGCACACCCGGGAAATGCCCGCGAAGCGACGGAGCGTCACCAGCGCGCAGGAGCGTGATCGTCTTCACGGAATGCGTGCCTGACCCTAAAGAAGTGCGTACGAACAGTTGTTCGCCGGATCGTGGTTGGTCGGGTCGCGCCTCGGATGCGTCACCGTCACCACAGGGCAGGTTGAACGGCGGTGTGCCGATGCAGGGGCAAGATGATCCGGACGGGCGAGCTCGCGACGGAGTCCACCGCGGGGCGCGGAGTGTGAGCGCCGGGGCAGTGACCGCCTTCGTCCTCCCAGCGGTCGGCGGCGTCGCGCTCGGCGCGGGCCCGCTGTTCGGTGAGGGTGACCGGCTTTCGGTACAGGTTTCGGGCGCTGGAATCCAGCGGCGGAAGCACACGGGCGGCGGCCTTCTGGTCGTCGCGGCGCTTGTGGCGTCGCCGGACCCGGGCGAACCGTGCCTCGTAGGCGGCCTGGTCGCTGTCGTGGAGCCCGGCAGGGTGGAGCCGGGCCAGTTCGAGGGCGACTTGCCCCATTGGGCTGGGGGTCAGAACGCGGGTGCCGTCGTCCTGACGGACGGCGACGAGAAACCGCGCGACGAACAGAGCCTGGGTCCGCTCGCGGCTGATCCGTCGGCCACCGTTCCACACGCCGCGCCGTGCTGCCTGCCGGGCCCGCCCACCTCGCCAGTACAGGCGCCCCGACTCGGCGGCCTCCAGCACACGGACGTGCCCGGCCGTCCAACCGAGTGCGGCAACGTGTCCCTCGGCGAGATACCGGTTCCTTGCCGCCCGGTCCCGGTTGTCCGCGTCCATGCCGGTGGCCGCGCGCTCCTCGGCCTCCCGCGCCGCTTCCTCTCGGCGGCGTTCGGTCTCCCGCTCGGCGTATTCGGCCGCCGTCAGCTTCCGCTCCAACTCGGCCCGCAGGTCTTCGGCCGTCGGCTCGACTCCGGCGGCCGACTGCGCCCGAACAACGTGGTCGACGGCCGCACGGGCGCAGTACAAGGGTGCGCTGCTCGGCATCGTGGGGTCGTCGGCGTACTGCTCGGCGCGGTCCGCGTGCCGCTCGGCTTCGACGGCTTCCTTGTGGGCCGCGCGCATGGCCGCCTCCAGACGGGCGGCGGCTCCGGACCGGCTGTGGCACACGGCGGTCATGGCGTCGTCGGCTGCGGTGACGGCGAGGATCGCGGCCTGCCGGGCGACCTGGATGCAGGTCTGCGGAGACGGGTCTCCTGCGGGGACAACCTGATGATGGACGGCGGGTGCGTTCTCGGGCATGGGTGTTCCTCGGGGTCTCGGTGGTGCGGTCGGCGACGTGCCGTACCGCCGTCGGGGAGATGCCGCCCGTCATCGTGCGGAGCGCGATGGACAGTGCTGTCGTGCCCGCAGGGCACGTCCGTTGGCCCGGCGTCCGGACGGGGCGGGAAGGCCGCCCGCGGCCTGGACGTCCCGGCCGGCTGCGAGCCGGGCCATGCTGAGCCGTCCCCGCGGGACGTCCTTTTGCATTCCGGTGCGACGGCCGCCGCTGGCTCCGGAGGCTTGTTCGGCGGTGGGCGCGTGGGGTGCGGGCGGGTCGATTCCCCCCCCACCCCCGGCCCCGCGGCCACGGTGCGGCCGGGCCGTGGCGGGCCGCCCCGCCCGGGGGCG
>NZ_JBHYJI010000075.1:0-36131 GCF_042740435.1 Streptomyces sp. NPDC059002
GCACCCTCATCTGGCTCACCACATGATCGACAAGACGCTCCCTAGGGCTTGTCCGACGGTTCGGCACCAATTCACAAACCTGCTCTAGTGATCTTCCCATCCATTGAGTGATCCTTCCCAGCGTGTCGAATTGGTGCCAGCGCGGCGTGGAGAGCCTGCGTGAGCCCGGAGTGCGGCCTGGCCGGGCGCCACGCAGCGGCTGCATGAACAGCCCACCGCAGACGCTGCTCGTTGAGAGGCAGCAACACCGGACCCACCTGCGGAGGTACCTTTGCGGATCATCGCCCGAACCATCGCCACCGTACTCATCGGCATCACCACACTGGCCACCGCCGGAACAGCGTCGGCGGAGGACAAGTCACTGGAGAGCGCCGTCGCTTCGGTGGGCCCCGTCAGCGTTGCCATCGACGCCGGGAGCCTCTTCTTCCAGCTGTACGAATCGGGCGTCTACGACGATGTGTTCTGTTCGCCTGACGGCCTGAACCACGGCGTCACAGCCGTCGGCTACGGATCCAGCAAGAACATGTGCGGAATCGCGGAGATGGCGTCCTACCCCGTCGTGTAACCGAAATCAGCGGCCCCGCCCAGCGCGTCCGGGCGGGGCCTGCACATAGCGCGACCCATCGGACAGACCCTAGGCCGTGTCCGAAGGCCCTCGTGGCGGATGTCATCGACCACCCCTCTCGGCGAGGGGGGAAGTCGGCCAGCTTGGCCAAGCTCCAGGCCGAGAACGGCAGGCCGTGCACGACCGGCTTGGACTTGGCGATCTTCTTGATCGCGCGCCGCTCGGGCAGAGCGAAGGTTCTGGGCCGACCGCCCGTGTACTTCGGGGGAGGGGGAGGGAGTCGAAGCCGTCGGCGTTGACGTTGTGGGTTACGTCCCGGCCCCGGTCGTCGCAGGTGAACGTCACCTCGGCGATCCTCGCCACCGGCATGCCCTGCGCGGATAAGAGCACCATCTGAGCCCGCCCCCAGGTCACCACCGCACCGGTACCTCTGCGGATGATTCGCACCAATCGCCTGCCCTCATCGTCATCAATCTCCCGGACCTGCACGCGTTCAGCCACATGATCACTCTGGCCGCCCTGTACCGAGCCGCGGTTGACCCTGACGCAGGGGCAACCTCTCAGCATGGTCGGCATGACGACGAGAACCAGTGCGACCGAGGCCGCCGGAGTGCGCATGGCGTACGGCAATCACAAGGCGGTCGCCGCAGCCGACCGGAGCCTTCACCAACGGACGGTCACCGGCAGACCGACCGGCGACGGCGGGGAGCGGATCGAGACAGGCGACAGGACGATGCAGCACTTCACGGTCCACCACGACGGCGTCACGATCCCGGTATCCCGCAGTGGCCGGGGACGGCCGCTGGTCCTGTGCCCTGGACTGAACTCGACACAGGCTGACCTGCAGGAGCTGACCGGGCTGTTGCGGCGCGACCACGACGTGGCGACCTTCGACCTCAGGGGCCATGGCCTCGCCTCGGCCGCCGACCTGTACTCCTTCGACGCCTTCCTGAGCGATCTCGCCGCCGTGATGGCGCGGCTGGAGCTCCTCGGCCTGCCCGAGGCGCCCGTGCTCGTGGGCTACTCGCTCGGCGCGGATCTGGCCGTGCACTACGCCTCCAGGCATCCTGGCGCCGTCGCCGGGCTTGTCCTCATCGACGGGGCGAACCCGGTGCCCGAACCGTTCATCACCGACGCCGATCTGGCGGAGTTCCGCGCCATGTGGGAGGAGCAGGCGGCGCGACAGAAGGCCGAGCGGGCCAAGGGCACTGAGCGGCAGGTGTTGCTGACCGCCCAGGACGTCCTCGGCCTGAACCTCGAGCTCGATGTGCTGCGGCCCGCACTCCTCGACCGGTACCGGAAGATCGACTGCCCCATCAGCATGATCATGTCGGCCTCGATGGCCGGCGACAGCACCGAAGGGCGTGCACCACGGCACAACCGGCTCTGGCGCGCCGGCATCGAGCGGCTCGTTGGTGAGCGGCCGCACATCTCCACGTCCTGGCTCGACGCCGATCACCGGCTGGCCTACACCCACGCCCCTCACATCGCCCAGATCATCCGCAGTACACAAGGTCCCGCCGACAGGCCGACTTCTTGACCGCTCCTGGGAGACTGGTCCGATGCTGACCATCGGCGAGCTGGCGTCGTACGCCGGGGTGACGGTGCGCGCGGTGCGGCACTATCACGCCAAGGGGCTGCTGCCGGAGCCGGAGCGGGACCACAGCGGCTATCGGAGGTACGACGCCGACGCCGTGGTCGAACTGATCAGGATCCGGACCCTCGCCGAGGCCGGGGTCCCGCTGGCGCGCGTGCGCGAGTTGCTGCAGGCCGACGAGGAGGAGTTCGCCGCGGTGGTCGCCGACATCGACGAGCGGCTGCGGGCGGAGATCCGGCAGCGGCAGCGGCACCGCGAACGGATCGCCCGCCTCGCCGCCGGGGACAGCCTGGCACTGCCCCCGCAGGTGGTCGAGATCCTCGACCGGCTGCGGGAGCTCGGGGTCGACGAGCGGATCGTGCGGGTCGAACGCGATGGCTGGATCCCGCTGGCCGCGCACGCACCCGAGCAGGTCCCGGAGTGGACGGCACGCAAGCAAGAGCAGCTCGCCGACCCGCAGCTCATCGGCTTCTATCTCGTCCTGGGCCAGGCACTCGACCGCACCGACGACGACCCCCGGCTGGCCGAGCTGGCCGACCAGCTGGCCGCCTACATCACGCAGATCGCCGACGAACAGGGCGAGGACTACCTCGACGCTGCCGACATCGAGCCACCGTTCGCCAAGCTGATGGATGCCCTGGCGTTCGGCACCGCGCCGTCGGCCCGCCGCCTGATCGAACTGCTGGAGCAGCGGGGCTGGACCGGCTGGACCAGGCTCAAGCGCGCGGACCCGGCACGGCGGTGGCCGGAACACGGCAGGCAGGACGACTCCGCGGCGCAGCGTTCCCGGTGTGAGCGGTGACGGCGGGCGCAGTACTGCCGGCCGAGGGCGCCATCCTCGGCGCTGATGTTGACGTAGCTGACCGGGCTGCGAATGTTCTCGTGGCCGCTCCGCGCCATCAGCATCGGAGCGAACCAGCCGCCAAGCGGTTCTGGTGAAGGTTGCTGCTGATCCGCGGATGCGGGTTTGTCGGCGGTTCAGCGTTTGGTCCGCGGTGTCGACAGCTGCTCGCGGCGGTCCATCAACACCTTGCCGATACGCGCGGAGACGTTGTCCAACACCACCATGGACGGCCTGGCCAAATGGCACTTGCAGCTGGTCCGAGCTTCGTGGACCGATCAGTCATCGGTAACCTGTGGCGAATGGATGATCGCGCTTTTACGAAACTGGTCGACTACCTCGGGCGAGTACCGGCTATTGAGTCGGCCATCAGGCATGGATCTGACGAGGCGGGTCACTGGTGGGTGAAGTTCGAGATCGATATCGAGCATCCCCTGGCATGGAATGTCGTGCAAGAACTCGGCTATGTCTTGAATCATCTTTCGCTGCAGGAGCGGCTTCCGACAGTCTTCAAGCCCATCTCGCCTCCGCCCTATCTGAACGGTGGTCCCGGCAGTTTCCTCTCGTGGGTCATTGAGGCCGACGATCCGGACTTCCGCCCAGGAACATGCGCAGGCTGGCTCGAAGGCCGACTGCCACGACCGGTGGACGATCTTGCTCAGTGGGTAGAGGACTGAACGTGTTCGCGCCGTCGCAGCGTCACTTGCGATGGAACATGGGTTCGCTGACGGGTCAGGGCCTGCTCTACGGCCGTGCCAAGGGCTTCGACGCTCGTGTGTGCACGGTGGGGACAGTCCTCGTGCGTGGCTGAACGCCAGACGTGTTCGATGTCGTTCAACTCCGGGCTGTATGGCGGCAGGTAGAACAGCTCCACTCCGATCTTCGCCAGTTGACGGCGGAGGCGGCCCGTGGACGCGTTGGCCGTGTGGGCCGAGGCGTTGTCCAGTGCAACCGTGCACGGCCTGCGCCGTCCCCAGACCGGCATGATGTCGACTCCGAGGCCGTCGGTGGCCAGGCCCAGCACGGCCGCGTCACCGCCCAGGCCGCCAGCCTCACGCAGACAAAGTCCAGCAGCAGGTCCGCATCGATCTTCTCGCTGAGGCTCTGCCAGGCCAGGTCCGGGACCGCAACACGGTCGAGCGCCTGATCAACAAACTCAGAGCGTGGCGCGGTATCGCCACCCGCTACGACAAGACCCCCGAGAGCTACCTCGCAGCACTCCACCTCCGCGGCGCGATCATCTGGCTCCGCAACCTCACTTGAAGACCCGAACTCCGCCTAAGCGATCTTGGTGATGTGTGGTGCGGCTTGGGTAGGCCACCTCGCGAGGGGGCTGCCATGGTGATGAAGCCGCCGGGTCTGGAGCTGTCGACGCAGCAAGTCGCCGAGCTGCGGCGGCGGTTGAAGTGCCGGGATCTCGTACCCAACGAACGGATGCGGCTGGACTGCGTGCGGCTCGCGGCCCAGGGCCGCACCGCGCCCCAGATCGCGTCGATCCTCGACAAACACGAGGTCACGGTGCGCAAAGCCCTGCACCGTTTCCTCGACGGAGGGTTCGAGGCTCTGGCGGACGCCGCGCGGCCGGGGCGTCCGCCGCGCTGGGGGCGCGAGGACCTTGATGCCCGGGAGGCGATGCTGGACGAGGCCGCGGTGCGAGGCGAGATCTGGACGCTGCCGGCACTGGCCGAGTGGCTGCGCCGCGAACGCGGTGTCGTCCTCGACTCCTCGTGGCTGTCAGTGCCGCTGCACCGGGACGGTTTCCGCTGGAAACGCACCCGGGACAGCATCCGGCACCAGGCCGACCCGGCCCTCCAGGCCGCAGCATGGGCACGACTGGAGGGTCTGCGGCTGTACGGCTGAAGTCCAAGATCGCTTAGCGCGGTGGGTTCGGCGGGGGGCCGTGCGGACAAGGACCCGGCAACGGGCACCTCGCCGCGCGGCCTACCCAGTGAGCCGCCTCCCGCTGCTTCCACGCCCCCGCCGATGCGGACGCCGAGGACTGGATCGCCGTCAAGACAGCCCGCATCCTCCGCGGATACGCCCAGTAGGCCGCCGACGAGATCCGCGCCGAGGCCGACCACTGCAAGCTGACGGGTGATCAACGCACGGCCGCCGACAAAGCCTGTCAACACCTCAGCAACAACGCCGACTTCGTCCACCACGACCGGGCACTCGCCGCCGGCTGGCCGAACACCGACGCCTCCATCCCGCCGCCGACCAGGCCAACTACAGACTCACCGCTCGAACAACGACCTCACCGGAGAAGAGCCGCACCCCAAGGGAATTGGCGGAGCGGGGTCACTGACTCAGCCGCCGTTCGTCCCGTGAAGACTCTGACGCACCCCTGGTCAACTGCCGTGCGCCTTTGTTAGGTTGCGCCGGAACCGATCTTCGGCCACTCCCTCTTCCGGCCGTAGCGGTCATCTCTCTGATCCGCTTACACCGTTTGGGAGAGTCATGCGCAATTTGAGAGTGCGGCGCGCCGCGATCGCGGGCGTCGTCGCCCTCGCCGTCGCCGCCGTGCCCGATGTCGCGTTCGGCGTTCAGGAGCAGTCCTCGTCGACGGCTGCCGGGAGCGACGCGTTCTACACCTACAACGGCAGCAAGCCGCTGTCCTCGTACAGTCCCGGGGACGTGCTCAAGGTCCGGACGCTGCCGTACCACGTCCTGGGTATCGCGACACCCCTCCAGGCGACGCAGCTGCTCTACCGCACCACCGATGAGCAGGGCCACCCGTCCGCAGGCGTGACCTCCGTGCTGCGCAGCCCTGGCGGCGACGGCCGCAAAGTCGTGTCGTACCAGTCGTTCTACGACTCGCTCGACCCCGAAGACGGTCCGTCCCGGGCGGTCGCGGGCAACGTCAAGCTGCCCGGCGGCTTGATCGCGAACGGCGAGTCCACGCTCGTGGCGTCGCTCCTGCTGTCCGGCTACGACGTCGTCCTCCCTGACACCGAGGGGCAGGCCGCCCACCTCACGGCCTCCCGCGAGTACGGGTACAACACGCTGGACTCCCTGCGTGCCGCTTCCAGCGCGGCGTCGAGGACCGGCATCAGCCCCGACGCGCGCGTCGGCCTCATGGGCTACTCCGGCGGCGCCGTCGCGACCAACTGGGCCGCCTCCCTCGCGCCCAAGTACGCCCCCGACATCAACAAGCGCCTGGTGGGATACGCCGAGGGCGGAGTGCTCGTGAAGCCCTCGCACATCCTCAGGTACATCGAAGGCAGTCAGGTGTGGTCCGGGCTCATCCCGGAGTTGCTCATCGGGCAAGCGCGTTCGTACGACTTCGACCTCAAGAAGTACCTGAACGACTACGGCAAGCAGCTGGTCGACGAGCACCAGCACTCCTCGATCGCCGACGCGCTGGGCCACTACCCCGGTCTGACGTGGAAGAAGATGGCGAAGCCGGAGTACGCGAACCCGAACTCCGTACCCGAGCTCGTCGAGGCGGTCAACAAGACCAACCTCGGCCTGGCACCGACCCCGACTGCCCCCGGCTATATCGGCCAGGGCAACGCCGGCTTCCTCGAGGGAACCACGAGCAATATCGCGGGCATCGGCTCGGGCGACGGCATCACGGTCGCCGGGGACACACGGGCGCTGGCGCGGAAGTACTGCGCCGAGGGCGCCACGGTCTGGTACAAGCAGTACGACGTCCTCAGCCACTTGACCGCGCCCACGGCCACGGTGCCCACCGCGCTCGCCTGGCTGCGCGCCCGGTTCGCCGGCAAGGAGGCCCCGTCCTCCTGCGGCAGCATCGCCGAGGGCAACTCACTTGCGGCTGACGAGACGGTCCCCGCCGGATGAGGACCTGACGAACCGCTCCGTCAGCCGGGTGGACAGCGCGTTTATGACGATGCCCTCCTGGAGTCGGTGCCGCGCAGCAGGTCCGCGGCTCGTTCGGCCACGGCGTACACCGTGGCGACCGTATTCGCCGACGGAATGGACGGGAACACCGAGGCGTCGGCGACCCGGAGTCCGTCGATGCCGTGGACCCGCAGGTCGGGCCCGGTGACAGTGAGGGGATCGGCCCCCATCCGGCAGGTGCCCACCGGATGGCAGTACGAGGTGAGGGTCCGGCGCACAAACCCGCGCACGGCATCGTCGTCGTCCGCGTCCGGCCCGGGAACCACCTCCCGACCACGCCACGGCGCGAGCGCCGGGGCGTGGCCGATCTCCCGGACGAGCCGCACACCGGCGACGACCGCCGCCAGGTCACGCTCGTCGGTGTAGAAACCCGGATCGAGCACCGGCGCCGCACCGGGATCGTCGCTTGCCAGCCGCAGCGTGCCGCGGCTGTACGGGCGGATCGCGGAGACAGCGATGGTGTAGCCGTCCTCGGGGTCCTTGTCCGAGGCCAGATGGGAAGGCAAGTCGACGAAGACGACCTGGAGGTCCGGCTCTTCGACAGCGGGATCGCTGCGTAGGAGACCGATGGCTTCGCCGTGGTTGTTGCGCCGTGGCGGCAGAGGGCGGGCCGCGCTCGACGTGACGTTGACGATCGGATGGTCGTGGAGCCGGGCGCCGACGCCCGGCAGGTCGAGGACGGTCGTGACACCCACGTCGGCAAGATGGGCCTGCGGGCCGACCCCCGACAGGAGCAGCAGCTGCGCGGAGCCGATGGCACCGGCGGTCAGGACGACTTCACCCGCGCAGTCGACGGTCACCTCGTCGGTACCGGTGCGGTACTCCACGCCGACACAGCGCCCGCCGCTGATGCGCAGCCGCCGCACCAGGGCGTTGGTCACGACGCTCAGGTTGGGCCGCTCCAGGGCCGGCGCGAGATAGGCGTCGGCGGCGCTCTGCCGCCTGCCGTCGACGATGTTGAGGTCCGTCAGTCCGAAGCCCTCCTCCAGGCCGCCGCTGATGTCGGCGGCCCTGGCATACCCCGTCTCCGCGGCCGCTTCCAGGCACGCTTCGATGACCGGATGCGGCGGGTCAGCGGGTCCCACGGTCAGGGGGCCGTCGATCCCGCGCAGTGCCGGATCGCGGCCCACCGCGGTCTCGCTGCGCCGGAAGTACGGCAGCAGATCGTCGAAGCCCCAGCCCTTGGCGCCCTGGCTGGGCCACCGGTCGTAGCCGGAGTGGTGGCCGCGGGCGAAGACCATGCCGTTGATCGCCGAGGATCCGCCGAGCCCGCGCCCTCGCGGCAGTCGTATGGATGTGCCGGTGGCCGACTGCTCGACGGTGAAGTCTCCCCAGTTCGCGGGGGTCTGGAGCAGGGTCGGCCATGCGGGAGGCGAGGTCTGCGCGGGCAGCACCTCTGAGCCACCCGCCTCGATCAGCAGGACATGAGTGTCCACGTCCTGCGACAGCCTCGCCGCCAGCACACAGCCGGCCGTCCCCGCGCCCACGATGACGAAGTCGAATCCCGGCACGCGGTCCTCCTTCGGAGCGTCGTCACTCCTGCACGGCTTCGCCCAGCCGCTATCAGGTATCGAAGCATCACGGTCGCACGGCGGGAAGATTACGCTTCCTCTGATTCCGTCACCGTAATGCTCCGAAAACACCGCCGACCAGGCGCCGTATCTGGTACTGGCGCGCTACGAAACAGGTGACCAGGACCTCATCGGCCGAGACGACCTCATACGCCGTCGGACGACGGCGAAGCCTGGACGCTGCCCAGCACACGGCACCTCCGTCCAAGGCGCCCCGATCGGTGTCCGGCCACGGCGTGATCACGACTCCGCACAGGCCCTGGTGCTGAGACCGGAGCCAATTGTGTGCTGCGTCCCTAGCTTGGCGTTTGCCACCCGTGGTCGCACGTCGCGTCGAACTTGCTTGGGATCTACTGTTCGCCTGGTGTGAGGGCGTTCTCTGTCTGGTCATGTGCGGGGTTGCGCGGCATAGGCGAGTTGTCGGGGGTTCTGTTCCGTGATGCAGGGCGGGGGATCTTGTTTCGGCTCCGCCTGAAACGGGTTCTGTTCGCTTCGGCGATGCGGCGCGGCCAGGAACTGGTGCGGTTCTTGCAGGGGCGTCTAGGGGCGTCTCTTCATCGCCCCTGCACTCGGCAGGCGGGCGCCAGCCTGGTCTCGCACCCGCGCCCGCAGCCCGCTTCTGGGAGTTCTTTGGCGGTCGCGAGTTCCTGCCGCAACGGTTACGTGCCGGGGTTCACCATGCCCCCCCTGCTGGCCTCAACTCGTCCGGTGCGTAGCTCACTTACCCAATCCCGATGTGTCGCGGGATTCCCCCTGGCCGTGTCAGGGCCGTTGTTGGCGAGCCGGTGCGGCTGCTGTCGAGCGGGCTATCAACGGCCTCAAGAGGTCCTGTCTCCTGTGCTGGTGCCACCAGGCCCGATAGACGTGCCTACGCCTGCCACGGCACCGCCACTGTCGCTTCGATCCGACTCTGGCTCCGCCGAGGACCCGCGAGATCGACCCTCTAGTATCGGTCAAGAGTTCCATAACAGAGGGCGCTTATGCGCCTGTTGCCCGAGAAAGACCGCTTTTCCTTGAACGAGACCCGTCCCCATGCCTTGTTTTCCTTCGGCACTCTCCTGGACGAGCGTGTCCAGAAGACCATCTTCGGACAGGCCGTTCCGCAATCACCGGCTGCGCTCGCCGGACACGCGACGCGGCCCGTCCGGATCACTGACCCCGAGGTAATCGCCACCAGTGGCCTCGACGTCCACCTCACGTTGGAGCGCAGGATCGGCGCCGAGGTCGAGGGCGCCGTACTGCACCTCACGGACGCCGACCTGGCCGCCGCCGACGACTACGAAGTCGACGACTACACCCGCCGTCGGGTACGGCTCTCCTCGGGTGCGAGCGCATGGGCGTACCTGGACGCGCGGCCGCTGCGCTCCGCATCTCGCATCGTGATCGTCGGCGACAGCATCGCGTACGGCCGTTGCGATCCGCAGGGTGGCTGGGCGGCCCGGCTGGCCGTCGGCCATATCGCTACGGACGAGACCGACAACCGCGTCTTCAACCTCGCCGTCCCCGGCTCCACGCTCGCCGAGGCCGCCGAGCAGACCCCCGCCCTGCTACCGGCTCGTCGCCCCGACACCGTTATGGTCGCGGCAGGCATCAATGACATGGCCTCGGCTGGCACCGACAGCGGCCCAGTCCGGCTGGAAGAGAGCCTCGAAGCGCTTGCAGCGACGGCCCTGGCTTACGGTGCGCGACTGGTCGTCGTCGGACCCACCTGGCTCGACGAGGACCGGGCCCCCGTCTATGAAGGTCTGTCCTTCACCCATGAACGCGCCTCGACCCTCCGCGAGAACCTGCGTTCCTGGTGTGCCGCCCATCACATCGACCATCTCGACCCGTGGGAACCGCTGCGTGACCGCCCCGACCTCCTCGCCGACGGCCTGCACCCCACGCCTGAGGGGCACGACGCGCTCCATCGGCACCTCACGGGCCTCGCCTTCTGAGAGCCGCGACACCCAATGCGGACTGGTCGTCTTGACCACACGGACCACACGGACCACATGACCCGCCGGACAGGTTCCAGTGCGCCCCACCCCCTCTCGCGTGGGACGTGCACCACCCCGCCGCGACCGGCGGACATCGAGGCACAGTTCCCCGAACTGTCCAGCTACCGAAGGATGTGCACACGGCTCCACCCGCGTCCCGGAGCACCGAAGCCGACTGAGAGTTCGGTCGGCGGTCCCTTCCTGGCTTCTTTCCGCGCTTCTTTCCGCGAGAACTGCTGAATTCCCGCGTTCCCCGCGGAGTTCGGCAGGCTAGCGCTGGCTACTGTTCGACGGCGGCTCAGGAGGAGCGGGCATTGCGTAGGGAGGCGGCGCGCATGTGGGTGTAACGGGTGAGGTCCTTCTGGTACGTCGGTGTCAGGTCAGCCTCGACGGTGCGCTGGACCGTGCGCACCCGTTCGGCGAAACGGGTCCGTTGCTGGCACCGTGCGTCCTCAACAGCCAGGGCCTGCTCGTGCGCGCCGATGCGGAGCAGGTCCTTGCGGGTGCCGGGGGAGGAGTTCAGGCTGTCCTGTATGTCCTCGGCCGGTGCGCGGAGGGAATCGTAGGGTCGGTCGGCCGCGCGCATGCAGGCGGCCCAGTCGCGTTCGGCGGCTTTATAGCGGGAACTTCTCTCGACGCTTCCCAGCACCAGGTTGACGAGCCCTTGCACCCGCGCCGAGGTCTGCCGCCAGGTCGAACCGTAGAGCAGCCGCTGGGACTTGGCGACACATCCGTCGGTCGCGTAGGTCAGGGTCGCGCCGTCCGGCAGCCGCAGCTGACGCCGGCCCTTCTTGGTGCCCTCGACCGCTTCGAGCCAGCGTGCCCGCTCGCGCGCGGACAGGTCCCGTGTCGCGCGGGCGTAGACGTCTTCGGTGGTTGCTGCCCCGGTAGGACCGGTAAGAGCGGAGGAGACCATCCCGTACCCGTCCTGCCGGGCCGTTTCAGGGGTGAGAAGTCCGTAGGGGTTGGCAGGCTCGGTCCCCGGCCCGGGCGGCACCTGGACGTAGCGCATCCCTCGCTGCCGCATACAGGCGCGGACGCGCCGCTCCTCTGCCTCGTGCAGCAACCGGGACTCCGCCGCGGAGAACTGTGCCACGCCGCGCAGAGGGACGGGCGGGGAGTGAGCGGGCGGCGGCTGGCGGTCGGGCGCTGAAGCACAGCCGACCGCCAGCCAGCCTGCCGCTACCAGGAGCAGCAGCCTGGAACGGGTCACACACACCACTTGTTCGAGTACGTGTGGTGCCAGAAGGCCGTGCCGTTCAGGTTCACCTTGTCTCCGCGCAGCATTCGGTAGGACCGTCCGCCGTAGCTCAGTTCGCTGTAGACCGTCACCGAGCACTGGGTGCCGTGGTTGTAGAGGGACTCGGCACCGGCGAACTTCGCGTACTGCTTGAGGTTGGTGTTGTTTCCGGCCACCTCTCCCGGGTCTCCGACACCGTTGAGGTTGAGGTAGGCACACAGCTTGGTGGCGGGGCAGGTCCAGGCCGCTTCGGCGGGAGCGGCCGTCGCCGTGAGCCCTGTGGCGGCCAGGGCGGCAGCGGCCGCCGAGGAAGCGATCACTCTCTTGACGCGCATGGCGATCCTCTCTCTGAGGCGAGTGTGCTGGGCTCTGTGGCTCCGCACGAGCGGCACCGCGGAACGCAGCTGCCGCCGGATCGGAACAGGATGAGTGTGGCGCCGCCGGGAAGGCCTGCCTTCTCCGAAATCGGCCATTCCGTGCAGGGCGTGGATGGTGCGGCTGCAGGTGCAGCCGCACCACCAGCCGATGGTTCTCGCGCACACCGGTGGCTCGTACCAGGATCATGAGTGTGCCTTCCTGAGGCGCCTCCAGCAGATCATGCTGCGGGCCAACGAGAGGAAGGCGTCGTGGAGTTCGAGGCGTCGTTCCCACCGGACGGCGAGGCGCTTGAACTGGTGGAGCAGGGCGAAGGTCCGCTCGACGACGTAGCGGAGTGTGCCCAGGCCCTTGATGTTCGGGGCGCCCTTGCGCGAGACCACGGGCATGATCCGGCGTTTGTGCAGTTCACGACGGACGGCCCGGGAGTCGTACGCCGTGTCGCCCAGTACGGCGTCGGGGCGGTGGCGGGGATGGCCCTGGCGGCCGGTCACGGGTGGGATGCCGTTGACCAGGGGGAGGGTCTGGGTGATGGCGTTGGCGTTCGCCGCGGTGGTTGTGACGTGGAGCGGGGTGCCGCGTCCGGCGCGGATCGGGCGGTGTTTGCTGCCCGTCTTCCGGCGGTCGACCGGCGACGGGCCGGTCTCGACTCCCTCCATTTCGTGTGGATGGGGGAGCCGTCCACGCACGCGCGGGACCGGTCGAGGTCGGTGCAGCCGCACCATCTGGCAAGGTTCGATCATGAACATGCACAGTGTGTTGCTCTATGGGTGCGCCGTGGTCGTCATCGTGTCGGGCATCCAACTCCTGGCGACGCTCGCCACGCAGGACCACGAGGAGATGTCTCCTCCCCTGGCCTTGCTGCGGGCGTGGCGGCAGCCTGTCCCGAGAGCCGCCACGGGGCTGGTGGCCGCCATGGTGGTGCTCGGCGTGGCCCAGACGGCTGCTCCCGCCATGATCGACGCACTCGAGCGACACCCTCATGGTGCGTGGTGGCGAGCCGTGACCGCCTTGACGGTGCAGTCCTCAGGCTGGTTCCAACTCCTGTTCAACCTGGCCGCGCTCGCAGTGGTCGCTCCGCTCGCCGAGCGGCAGTTCGGCTCCTGGCGGATGGTGCTGGTCTTCATGGCGAGCGGCGTGACGGCACAGGCGGTGAGCATGGCCGGCTGGAGCCTCCAAGGAGGCGGGGACTCCGTGGCGATCTGCGGTCTCGTGGGCGCTCTCGCCACTTGGTACGCGGCGCGCGGCAGTGTCATCGCCCTGCGGCGGGTGACTCTCCTCATCCCCGCCGCGGGTCTTGTCCTTTGCCTCCTCGCCAACAACCACGGCGTGGGTCTTCTTGTCGGCAGCGCGCTGGGAGTCGGACTGGCAACTTCTGCCCGCCCGCCCCTGGCGGTCTGACTCAGCGTGACGGCCGGCGGCCGGATAGTTCCCCAGGAACTGGCCGCCTGTGGGGAATTGCAACTGCTGTCCTCCGCGCGAGCTTGTCCGCCTCCGGCTCAGGCGGTCGGTGCGGCCCCGGAGCCCTTGGCCCTGGTTGCGGCCGGTGCGTTCGATCGCGTCGGGGTTGTCGAGTCGAGAAGCAGACGGCCGTCGTTGATGAACGGCAGGCCCGGCGCGGGGGGTTCGTGCTGGTGCCGTTGGCCACCGGGCGTAAGCGATACACGTGGCTGTCCTCTTCGTCGACTGGTGATCGGAGTGGTGGAGCTCTGGGGTAACGCTGGCCCGCGACGAGCCGACTATGCCTCGTGGGGCGGGACAGCCGCGTCAGCCGAAGATCCAGTTCCTGTCGAACCGGAAGGAGCGGAGGGATAGCGGCGCAATTCCGTTCGGCGAGGCGGTGACCGCGGGCTTTCCTGGCCGTGGGCGCGAACGGTGGGCCCCTCGAATCCTCCGGTTCAGTGGCGCGCATGGCATGATCACGGCGATCAGTACGCGCGAGTCATCGCGCTCCGTCCCGTTGCCGTGGCGCGGTCCGCAGGGTCGATGCCCCCGCGGCGCAGCCCATCGCACGTCCTCAAGGGTCCAACTTTGCGCAAGACAAGCAAGCATCTTCTCTTACCTGCACTGACCGGCATATCTCTCATGTCCCTGCTTGCCACGGGGTGTTCGGTGGGCGGTACCCCCGACACCGGGCCGGGCGGCGGAGTGCGGGCGGCCGGCGGGGCCGACACCAACAGTGCCGGTGACGGTACGCAGGACGGAACCGGAAGCGGAACCGGAAGCGGGGCCGGTGACGGTTCCGGAACGGAGTCCGGTTCTCATGCGAGCAGACCCGATGGCGCCCAGCGGCGGCTTCCCGTCACTGCGGCTCCCGCCTCGGGCGCGCCGACTGCCGTGATCCGGCCGGAGGACGGTGGCCGCAAGCCGCACAAGTCGTCGCTGCGGGTGGCCTCGTACGACCGGAACAGCGGACGTGCGGTGATCACCGGGGCGGTGGCCACTGCTCCGACGAAGCCGTCGGCCACGCCTCCGACGAAGTCCCCGGCAAGCCCGCCGCCCATGCCGCCCGTGAAGAACACCGCTGTTGCGGTGGGCGACGTGATCGCGAGTGCGCCTTCTCCCGGGGCGCCCAGCGGCGTACTGGCCAAGGTCACCCAGGTACTGGGGACAAAGGGCGAGAACGGCACCGAGGTCAAGATGGCCCCGGCCGCACTCAACTCGCTGCTGGGGGCGGACAAGGCCGACGGCAAGGTGCGCGTCGACCCGTCCGAGATGACGGTCGAGCCGTTGGTCGAGGGCGTACGACTGTCCTGGGCGAAGCGCGGCGCGCCACGGGTGGGACCGCACGGAGCCAAGCTGCCCTTGGGCAGTCTGCGTCTCGACGTCGGCACCTCGATCGCCACCGCGAAGGACGCACCGGCTTCCGCCGCGGCTTCGGCCTCCGGGTTCGTCCAACTCGCCCCGGAAGTCGAGTTCTCGTACAACGGCAGTGATACCCACGGGGAGGGCGGCAAGGGGAGCGCGAACGCTGATGCCGTACCCGGTGGGGCGTATATCGGGCTGTCCGGTGACTGGTCCTCGCAGTGGGAGCTGAAGGGGCAGGCGGCGGCCGCCACCGAGCCCGGCAAGCCGCTGCGGATGCCGTTCGCCAAGCTGCACGCCGACCCGGTGATCCAGGTCGGCCCGGTCCCGGTCGTCGTCAACCTCGACCTGACCTGCTACCTCGCGGTGGAGGCCGACGGCCGGATCAGCGTGGACATCCGCCAGGATCTCAAGGGGGACTTCCGCGTCGGTGGCAGCTACTCGTGGTCCAAGGGCTGGAGCTCAGTCAGCCGGTCCGACATGACCTCCACCCCAGTGCGGGCGAGGGTGGCGGCCGCGGGCAAGACCAAGGCCACGCTCGGCGCCGAGGCGAGCGTAGGGCTCTACGGCATGGCGGGCGTGAGCGCCGACATCGCCCCGTACCTGCGCGGCGAGGCGGAGGCCTCCGCCGGCGCGGGCACCGACGGCCGAGTGTCGGCCTCGGCCGAGTGGAAGGCGTTCGGTGGGGTGGATCTGTCCGGCTCGCTCAATGCCCAGCTGACCGTCTTCGGCACCCCGCTCTTCCGTAAGAGCATCTCCTTGGGGACGCTGCACCGTGAATGGAAGCTTTCGCAGGGAAAGGTGTCAACGAACATCGGCTGATATAGCGGTTGTTGAGGGTCCGTCGTTCCGGCGCGGCCCTCAAGTAGTGATCTGGTGCCGGTCGGTCAGGACCGGTGCCAGCTTCCGCAGTAGGTCGGCGACGGCCCTGAGGCCCGACGCACACAGACCATCAAGCCGTCGTGCTGGTTGTAGAGCACGCCGGTGTACCCCTGATACTTGCCTTCACCGGTCTTGATGACCTTCATCCACTTGCCTACCCCGTACTTGTCGCTGACCAGCGACACTTCCATGTCCTTGTCGGACGTCTCCACGAACCCGGAGGACTCCAGTGCCGGGTTGCCGTTCCCGCGGTTCGTCTTGATGATCGCCTTTGTGTGCTTTCCCCACTTCACCGTCGTGCCTGGGACGTCGATTCCGCCGGGGATTTCGTGGTTGTCGTAGTTGGCTTTCGCGTTCCGGTCGTAGTCGGGGTAATGATCGAGCTTGCCCCGGCCCGTGCCGTTCTGCCGGTGCCCTCCGGCGTCCTCGCGGAGCCACGCCCCGCACTCCTTCCCGGCGTCGGGATCCACGATGCACCCCCGGATGGAAGTGTTGCGGTTGTCCAAGACCCCGGTCTCGATCTCCTCACCCCACTCTTCCGACGCCTTCTTGCCCCAGCACTTCTGGCCGCTCTTCTTGTCCTCGATGTAGAACTTCACACCGATCCGACCGGCCGTCAGGACACCGTAGGTGTCCTCCCGCAACACGTGCCACTGCCACATCTGGAGCTTGGAGTCTTCGAGTTCCGGGTTGTACTTCTCCTTGCCGGGATAGAGCTCGTCGCTGTCCCAGTCGAAGCCGCCCTCATCGCAGCTGTTTCGCGGCTCGGGTGCCGCAGGCTGCCCGGCAGCGGAGCTGCCGGCTGCAGTCAGGGCGCCCGCCGCAAGAACCAGCGAAGCGAAGCCGATTCTGGCCGCCCGGTTCTTCCCCATCGAAATCCCCCTCGGTCGCTGTCATCCGTGCGGGCAGCGCGCGCACGCGCTGTGCGGTGCCGCGTGGCCCTGCAATGCCGTCCGGGGCGACACTCCCTGCCCTCACACACCGCCTCAAGATGTTTCGGGACTGCCCGAAACACAGTTGCCGCGAACCTCGTGACAGCTTCCGTCCCTCAGGACCCTGTCATTCGCCGTCCGTGGCCTTAGCCGTCGCCCGCCGGCGTGGGCGCTGCGGGGCAGGGGCGGCGCGGGGATCGGTGTGGTACTCGCCCGTGATCTGGCCCTCGCCCTCGGCGGCAGGCTGGTCATGCCCCGCAGCGTGCCCACCACCGTCACCCGGCTGATCCGCGCCGGAGCAGCCGGACCCAGTCAGGGCGCACCGGTGCAGGGCGCGGGCTGAACGCGCAGGCGGACCACGCGGTTCGCTGCGGTCTTCTGCAGCAGTCCGTACGCCAGGACCGGCAGCAGCAGGTGGGGTTTGTCGGGCAGCGCGGTGGTCAGCAGGACGGCGCTGGCGCTGCTGTTGTTCATCCCGCAGGCAAGCGTGAGCGAAGAGGCCACCGGTGCCTCCAGACGCAGGGCGCGGGCGGTGAGCCGGCCCAGCGCGAACGAGAACGCGCACACCAGCGCGGCCACCGTGACGGCCGCGGCGAACAGCAGGGGGCGCGGGTGGGCCATGAACGAGCCCAGTGCGCCGCTGGCGTTGACGTAGGTCAGCAGGAGCGAGCCCACCAGTGCGGCGGGCGCGACGCCGGCCGGGAGGCACTCGGCCCACCGTCGCGGCAGCAGTAGGCGGCACACCAGGCCGGCGGCACATGGCAGTACGACCGCGAAGAGCGCGAACCCGCTGTGCAGGCTGCGCCCGGCCGCGGCCAGGGTGTCCGCGCAGCCGCCGCCGAGCAGCGGGGCCAGCACGGTCACGGTCAGTGGGATGGTGAGGGGGCTGAGCAGGGTGGAGGCCAGGACCAGGCCGACCATGGTCGGCTGGTCGCCCTGCCCTTTGCCGGTCCATACCGTGGCTCCGGCTGCGACCGGCATCGCGACGATCAGGATCATCGCGGTGACCAGCCCGCTGCCGCCGTCGGTGTCCGGGGAGTGGCGCAGCAGGAACACGACCGGCGGGATGATCAGCAGTGGGACCGTCAGGTGCAGTGCGATCCCGGCGAGCAGGATGCCGGGGTGGCGCACCAGCCGCCCGAGCGAGCGCACCGGCACCTGGAGTCCGGCCGAGAAGAGCACCAGGGCCAGCAGCCAGGCGGTGGTGTGCACGGACAGCGGTGGCAGACGGTGCGGGTGGCGCAGCCACACCCCGGGTCCGGGCACGAGGAGCGCGGCGAGGTAGGCAGCGCTCACGGCCCAGCCGAGGTGCCGGCGCAGCAGCTGAGTGGCCCGGGCGGTAGGGGAGTTCATGACCTTCATGCTGGGGGTCCTGGGCGTGGTGTGCAGGCGGGGCCGCGCGGCAGTCAGGATGCGTTCAGGTTCTCGGTGACAGCGTCGGGGCCCATGACATCCGAAATCTCCGGGACTTCATCCATCACCGGCGTCGCAGCGGCGACACCTGGCAGTCGCCGGCTGCGCTGGAACAAGGTCCCCGAAGTCACCGTCTACTTCTGGATCATCAAGGTGCTGTGCACCACGGTCGGTGAGACGGCCGCCGACATGCTCAACGAGAAGCTGGGGCTCGGCCTGAGCGGCGTCTCACTGCTGATGAGCGCACTCCTTGCGATGGTGCTCGTCGTCCAGCTGCGCACCAACGCCTACCGGGCGGGCGTCTACTGGACCGCCGTCGCGTTGATCAGCATTGTCGGCACGCTGGTCAGCGACAACCTCACCGACAACCTGGGTGTGCCGCTGGAGACGAGCACCGCGGTGTTCGCGCTGTGCCTGGCCGTGGTCTTCGCACTCTGGTACCGCTGTGAGCGGACTCTGTCCATCCACAGCATCGACACTGGACGCCGGGAGTGCTTCTACTGGCTGGCGGTGCTGTTCACCTTCGCGCTCGGCACCGCCGCCGGGGACCTGGTCGCCGAGCGGATGGCGGTGGGCTACTGGCTTTCCGCGGTGCTGTTCGCCCTGGCGATCGCCGCCGTCGCGGTGGTGCACTTCGCGCTCGGTCTGAGTGCGGTGTGGAGCTTTTGGATCGCCTATGTCCTGACCCGCCCGCTGGGTGCCTCGATGGGCGACTACCTCTCCCAGCCCACCGCGGACGGCGGCCTGGGGCTGGGCACGGTCGTGACCAGCGTCCTGTTCCTGGCGGTGATCCTGGCCCTGGTCGTCCACCTGGCCACGACCCGCAGGGATGTCACCGAGCAGGAGCGGCGCGCCCGCCATGCGAGCTGACCTCAACACCGAGGTTTTGGCGGGCAGCTGAGCCGACCGTCATGCGGGTGTTCAGGAACTGTTCAGGAAGCCCTCGCCAAGGTCAGAGACGGGAATCCGCCGGCCGGGCCTCGTGGAGCGCCCGGCCGGCGCCCATACGCCACAGGCACGGAGCAAGCCACAGGCACGGAGCAAGGGAGTGTGCGGCATTGGAAAAGTCAGAGACCGCTCTGGAAGCGGCAGGCCGGACGCAGGCGCATGACGCGCCTGCGGCGGTCGTCGCGGGACAGGTGGTGCGGAAGCTGCCGGAGGTCACCCTGGCCTTCTGGGTCATGAAGATCGCCGCGACGACGCTGGGGGAGACGGCGGGTGACCTCTTCGCCCAGACTCTCAAGCTCGGCTACTTCCTGACCACGGTCGCGCTGTTCGGCGTCTTCGCGGTGACACTGGTCATTCAGCTCGCGTCCCGGCGCTACAACCCGTTCTTCTACTGGACCGTCATCCTGTCGACGAGCATGGCGGGCACCACGATGTCGGACTTCATGAACCGTGACGCCAGCGCCAAGTATCTCGCGCCCGGCGCCACATCGCTGGGCTGGGGGCCGCAGGGACTGGGGCTCGGCTACCCGGTCGGCGCCGCGATCCTCGTCTCGGCCCTGCTCTTGATCTTCGCTGCGTGGCAGGCCACCGGGATGACCTTCGTCATCCGTGACATCGTCACCTTCCGCGCGGAGGCGCTGTTCTGGTCGGCGATCCTCATCTCCAACACCCTGGGCACCTCCATGGGGGATTTCCTCTCCGACAGCTCCGGGCTCGGCTACGCCGGTGGCGCGCTCCTTGTGACCGGGGCGCTCGCTGTCCTGGCTGCTTTGACGCGGGTGCGCGTGGTGCCGAACGTGGTGCTCTTCTGGATCGCGTTCGTCCTGACTCGTCCTCTGGGGGCCACGGCTGGTGACCTGTTGACCAAGCCGGTCGCCAAGGGTGGCCTGGCGCTGGGCACGGCGGGTTCCTCGGCGGTGTTGCTGGCTGTCCTGGTCGGCCTGATGGGCTATGCGCAGTGGCGCGAGCGGACCCGGACGGGGCAGATCACGCGGCGGGCAGGCTGATCACGAACCGTGCGCCGGGGTGGTGCGGCCGGTCGTGGCGCACCTCTCCGCCGGCGGAGAGGGCCAGGCGCCGTGCGAGTGGCAGCCCGAGGCCCGCTCCGTCGTGTCCGTCGTCCGGGGTGGCGCGGTGGCCCGGCGTGAAGAGGTGGCTGAGGAATTCCGGCGGCACTCCGGGGCCGTCGTCCGTCACTTCGATGCGGACGACGGCGCCGTCACGGGCCGCGTGGAGGGTGACGGCGGTGGCGGCGTAGCGCAGGGCGTTGGCGAGCAGCGGGCTGACGATGCGTTCGAGCAGGGCGGCGCTGACTCCGGCTTCGAGGTGCGGGTCCTGGGTGGTGACGGTGAGCCGCAGGTGGCCCGGTGCGTTCGACCGCGCGGCGGCTCGGCGCAGGATGGGCAGTGCCACGGTGGTGCCGGGGGCAGTGGGGACGCTGTCGCGGGCGGCGCACAGGAGCGTGTCGCAGATGGTGCGCATGGACGCGGCCGCCTGTGAGATCACCGTGTGGGTGGCCCGGGTGTCGGCAGGGGTGCGGGGGCGGGCCTGATACCAGTCCAGTTCGGCGATGATGCGGCTGAGCGGGGTGCGCAGTTCGTGGGAGAGTTCCGCGGTGAGCTGCCGCTCGTGGCGCAGCAGTGCGCGGATGCGGTCCAGCAGAGCGTCCAACGAGGTGCCCAGGCGGGCGAGTTCGGCGGGCAGCTGTGGCGCGCCGAACCGTTCGTCGGCGGCGACGGCGCCCCACTGGGTGGCCTGGTCGGTCATGGCACCGACGGGGCGCAGCGCGCGGCCGACGGCGAGCCGGGTCAGGACGTAGGTGCAGGTGAGCATCACGGCGTCCAGCGCGAGCGAGCCGAACAGCAGGGTGTCTGCCGAACTTCGGTACGGGGTCAGGTCGAGTGCGGTGGCGATCGTGACGCCGCCCGCCCGGCCCGGGAGCGGGAATGCGCACAGGCGCACCGGCCGCGGCCCGCCGAGGGCGGCGCAGGAGTGCCCTGCGCCGGTGACCAGGGCGCGGGCGGCACGGCTGACCGGGCTGTCGGTGGTGGCGTTCGGGGGCGACTCGATCGGACGGCTGCCGTCGTAGATCCAGACGTTGCTGTCCAGGAGGTCGTCGTGGGCGCCCTCGTGGATGCGTACGGCAGGGCCGCTCGTGTCGACGGTGGTGGCGACGGCGGCGGCCCGGGTGCGCAGTTCGTCGTCCGCTTGCCGCTGGAGGTGCTGACGTGCCACCGCGTTGAAGGCGAGGGTAAGGACTGTGATCAGGAGCGCGGCGCCGGTGAGCGCGACCAGGGACAGGCGGCCGCGCAGGGTGCGGGGTGCCAGGCGGGGCAGCGGTGTCATGACAGGCGATGGCCGATCCCGCGGGCGGTGCCGATGGTGCGGGAGCTGCCCGCCTGGCGCAGCTTGCGGCGCAGCCGGGTCAGGTACTGGTCGAGGGTGTTGTCGTTGACCCGGGCCCCCTCCGGCCAGGCGGCCCTGATCAGCTCGCGGCGCCGCACCACGTCCCCGGAGGCGGCCATCAGCGCGGCCAGGAGCCGGAACTCCGTCGGCGTCAGGGAGAGTTCGACCTCTCCGACGGTGCAGCGGTGCCGGACCGCGTCCAGTCTCACGTCGCCGACAGCGGCCGCGGTGTGCGCGGGCGAGGACCGTTTGAGCGCCGCGCGCAGCCGGGCGGCGAGTTCGGCGAGGTGGAACGGCTTGGGCAGATAGTCGTCGCCGCCCGCCGAGAATCCGGACAGCCGGTCGGTCAGCCGGTGATGCGCCGTCAGGAAGATGACGGGGAAGGTGAGTCCGCCCGCCCGCAGGGCCTGGCACACATCACGGCCGTCGGCGTCGGGCAGCCCGACATCGAGCACGGCGGCGGCGAAATCGGGGGAGGCCAGGCGCAGCGCGGTGGCGCCGTCCGGCGCGGGCAGCGGATCGAACTCCTCCTCGCGCAGGCCACGCAGCAGCACATCGCGCAGCGCATGATCGTCCTCAACGACCAGGATCTTGTGACGCATGGCCCTCCACCGGCTCGATCGACGCATTCGTCGTACGGGGGATCAACTGCTCGGGCAGCCACCAGGATGCGGCGCACCGGCACAGCCCGGCCCAGCCGACGGGGACAGCCACGCGGCGGGCGCAACCGGACGGCGGGGACGAGGACGCAGGCGGTGAGGGCGGCCGTGGTGGCGGGGTGGCGGGGTGGCCGGAGGGCACCGCCGGGTCGCCGACATGCAGCGCAGTGTGACCCGCGTTCAAGGAGACAACACCCTCCCCACACCCTCCCCACCGACGAAGAAGTTGAACAGGTACGCCTGTGGGTCAGACTGCCGTATCAGCTTCGGTGTCCGCACGGTCTCCAGATACGGGGAAGCCAGCGCGGCCACCCGTACTTCCCCCGGTCGACTGGCCCTTGGCGTCGCGGGATCGGTGTGCTCGCTGGCCGCGATGCGCTCCAAGACCTTCACCGCGATGCCGCGCTGGAAGAGGTCGTTGAGGACGAGCGGCCCTTCCAGGAGGTTGCGCCCGAGGCGGTCGGCTTCCTGGACACAGGGCATGTCGCCGTCGTGCAGGTGGTCGAGGGCGGCGGTCACCCACAGCCGACTTGCCGCTGATCTTCTCTTCGAAGACCTTCAGACAGATCGGGGCGAGCGCGTCGTGCTGCCGCTGGGGCACCTGCTGGTGCGTGCTGACGCGGACCAGTCCGATGAGGGCCACGGGACCCGCCCGGGAGCCGAAGACCGACGAGAGGGACGCCCGATGACAGCACGCTGCGCCTCGGCCCGACCCCCTGCAGGCCTCCGCTCCTCCGCCGCGCCCTCCGCGTGCCCTTCAGGGCGGCGAGTCACTTCCCGGCACTCGTGCAGGCTGACACCCGTGGGCGCACCCGTCTCCTGTCCGGGGTGGTGGGAGTAGCCCAGCAATGCCACGACCCCCAAATCACTCTTAAACTCCGCATAAGCCATTGAACCGGACTCGGATCGGCGACGTTCCCCCATGTGAACCTTCCTCTTCGCCGTCGGGCCCGGCCCAGCGGGTCGTGCCCGACGGCTTCCCTGAATGTGAGGCAGTCCCATGCAGGTACATCGACGCATCCACAAGGGCCGCACGGTGGCCGTCGCGGCGTCGTTCGGCGCCGCCGCGCTCGCCCTCACCGCCTGCGGAACCGGCGAGGCCAAGACCAGCTATGACGGTTCGGCGAGCCCCAGCGCTTCAGGCAGCCCGGCCGGGGGCGTGGACATGTTCGTGGACGTCGACGCGTCGGTGTCCACGCCCGCCGACGGCCGCGTGGCCGTCCCGGTCAAGTTCGGCTGGAAGGGCGGCGGGGAGAAGGTCGGGGCGGAGCTGAGGATGACCGTGGAGAACGGCTTCACCTGGGCGGCCGTGGCCAGCCTGGGCAATCGGGTGGACGACAGGACGGTCAGCATCCCCTACGAGAGCCTCCCGGAGTCCGGGATGACCAAGGCAAGGCTCAAGGCCCCCGGCAACTGGGACGCGGACAAGCCGGTCCTGACTGCGGAGCTGGTCCCGGCGGGTGCCGCCTCTCCCGCGTCCACCGACCCGGACCAGAAGAACAACCGCGGCTCGGCCAAGGCCGTGAACAAGGTGCCTGGGGTCGACCTCTTCATGTTCCCCCCGCCCACCCGCTCCACCGCCGATGCCTCCGGCGTGGTGTCGTACGCCTTCGACTACGGCAGCCAGGGCTCCCGCACGGTCAAGGGCGCCATCGAGCTGACCCCCTTCGACGGCTACTCCTGGGCCGAGACCCCCGCCGGGTGCACCGCGGCCTCCCGCACCTCACCGATGACCTGCGACGTCGGTGAGGTGCCCAAGGAGGCGACCTTCAACCTGAAGGTCAAGGTGCCCGACGGCGCCGAGGGCGTCCAGGAGGCGGTGCGCTACGACATCAAGCCGGTGGGCGCGCAGGACGAGAACCCGGCCAACAACAACGGCGTGCGCTACGCGGGCTCCGGACCCGCCGCCGGCTGAGCCGACCGCCCCCAGTCCACCCGCAGTGACGAACGCGAGGCACATCTGACATGTTCGACACCTTCTTCGGCCTGCCCCTGCACCCGCTGGCCGTGCACGCCGCCGCCGTACTCCCCCTGCTCGCGGCGGCGTGGTCCGCGGCGACCGCCCTGCTGCCGCGCCTGGGCCGGCGCGCCTGCGCGGCCGGTGCCGTGCTGGCCGTGGCGACCCTGGCCTCGGTCTTCGTCGCGGACCGCAGCGGCCGGGAGTTCGCCACCCGGCTCGGCAATCCGTCAGCCGCCGCCGACCACATCGCACTGGGCAAACTGACGATCTGGTACGCCCTGGCCTTCGCGGTCTGCGCGGTGGGGCTGTGGGCCGTGCGGGTCTACGAGGACCGGATCTCCCTGCGCGGTGGCGTGGTCGTGGTCCGCGCGCTCACCCTGCTCGCGGCCGCCGCCCTGGTGGTGCACGCAGTGCGGGTGGGCCACAGCGGCGCGACGGCTGTGTGGGGCTCCGTCTGACGGCCGGCATGGGCGGCGGTGACCACGTGAAACCGACCGGATGCGCAAAGTAATGCAAATTATTCAAAATGGGCTTGAACCGGACTGGGTCCTCCGGCGTTCCAGCCGGTGACTACTCGGAGCACCAGGCTCCGGTCCGGCCCCTTCGGGAGGCACACCATGAACGCTCGCACCACCCGCACCCGCCGCACCTTCGTCAGCGCCGGTATCGCCGTCGCCACCGCAGCCGCCGCCATCGGCCTGAGCGCATGCGGCAGCTCCAACGACACGAAGAACGACAGCTCCGCCTCGGCGACTCCCTCGGCTTCGGCGCCCTCCGGGTCGCCGTCCGCGACCGAGACGGCCCAGGGCTCGACCGTCAAGGTCTCCGAGGCCGACGGCAAGAAGATCCTCACCGACGGCGAGGGCCGCACCTTGTATCTGTTCACCAAGGACAGCGCGGGCAAGTCCGCCTGCGAGGGCCAGTGCCTGACCGTATGGCCGGTCCTCAAGGCCCCCGCCGAGGCCGGGGACGGGGTGGACAAGGGCAAGCTGGGCACGACCGAGACCAACGGCGTGCAGCAGGTCACCTACGACAGCAAGCCGCTGTACTACTTCAAGGACGACAAGGCCGCGGGCGACACCAAGGGGCAGGGCGTTCAGGGCGTCTGGTACCTGGTCGCCCCGGACGGCCAGGCCATCAAGTGAAGGCCGCCCGGTGATCCACAGCGGCAGACGTGAGAAGGACCGCGCCGGACGGCAGGCGGACGAGGAGTTCATCACCGCGCTGTACACCGAGCACGGGGCCCGGCTGCGGTCCTTCCTCCGCGCCCGCCGGCGGCGACACCGGGCAGGTCGAGGACATGGTCCAGGAGACCCTGCTGCGGGCCTGGAAGTCCGCACCCCGCGCCCGTACCGGCGGCTACACCGAGCGTCAGTCCGCAGCTGGCTGCTGACCATCGCGGGCAGCGTCCTGGTCGACCACCACCGTGCCGAGCAGCGCCGCCCCAGCGTCCCCAGCAGTCCTGAGGACCTCACCCGCCACCACGACACCGCACCCGTCGACCGGGTGGACGACCAAGTGGTGGACCGGTGGCTCGTCGAGGAGGCCCTGCGCCGCCTGACCCGCCAGCACCGCGAGGTGGTGGCCGAGCTCTACTACGCCGGTCACACCGTCACCGAGGCCGCCGCCCGCCTCGGCATTCCCGAGGGCACCGTCAAGTCCCGCGCCTATTACGCCGTACGCGCCCTGCGCGCCGCCTTCGACGAACTGGGGGTGACCCGATGACCACCGGCCACGACCACGACGGCCACGACCGCCTCCGCGAACTCCTCGGCCCGTACGTCCTGGGCGGCCTGTCCCCCCACGACCGCGCCGAGATCAACGCCCACCTGCGGGACTGCGCCGACTGCCGCGACGAGTTGAGCACCTACGCGCCACTGCCCGCCCTGCTGGCCCTCGCAGACCCCGCCGACGGCACCGGGGAGGCACGAGAGTCCGGGGAACGGCCCACCGACGCCCTCCCCACCGCCCTGCACAGCCTCGACCGCGCGCGCCGCCACCGCAGACGGCTGCTCACCGCATCGGGAGTCGCCCTCGCCGCCTGCACGGCGGGCGTGGGCCTGTGGCTCGGCACCTCCCTGGCCGAGCCCGCCACCTCCACGCCGGTCGCCCGCAGCATCCCGCTCACCGCGCCCAACAGCCCCCGGCCGACGGCCGATGCCGATCTCGCCGCCCGCCCCTGGGGCACCGAACTCCGCCTCGACGCCACCCAGCTCCCCGCCGGCCAGCACACGGTCCTCGTCGTCACCGGCCGCGACGGCACCCGCGAGACCGCCGCCACCTGGTCCACCCCACCGGGCGGCACCGTCAAGGTCACCGGAGCCACCGCCCTGCCCCCCGACCAGGTCACCGATATAGAAATCATCGGCCCCGCGGGCCAAGTCCTGGCAGAGGCACACTCGTGACACCCCACCCGCTCCCGGCGGCGGGACCGACCGAGCGGAGCGTACGTCTTCCCCGCGTTGTTCAGCGGGACAGGGTTGGCCCTTCGTATGGTTGCCCCACCCAGGGGCATCAGGTGTGGCTCTACGTCTGCTGCCATTCATGGCTTCCGTGGATTGCGCGATCCCGTATGCCTTGTGGGTGTCCAGGAGGAAGCCCTCGCTGCCGGCCCGTTGGGCTGTGATCGGCAGCGCGGCAGCGATCGCCGCCTACGGGGCTGGGTCTATATACGGGCTCGCCTTCACGAACCCACTCGACGTGTGCGCGGACAAGACCGGCGATGGCGTGTACAGGGACGCGGGACGGGACTACACGCTGACATCAGTCGACGTGAGGAGTTTCCCGCCGTCCATCAGCTGTCACTGGAGCAGTGGCTACAGCACTGAAGTGGTGTGGTTCTGGACTTCCCTTCTGCTCTATGCGGGTCTGGCCTGCGCCGTTGTCTGCTCCATCCGGCTCCTCGTCCACCGCAGCAAGGAGCGAAACGTACGGCGGCTCCACGGGACGGCCTGAGCTGACAAGAGGCCGCGGCTCGGCAGCGGGTGGAGGAACTCCAGGCAGAGACAGCGGAGTTGGCCCTTCGGCTGGAGAAGGGGCGGGAGGATCTGTCGCGGTGGGAGATCACGCGGGAGACGGTCGTGCTGGTGCTGGCGGAACTGTCGGCCGCGGAGGCTGAGCCGGTGGTTTTGGAGGGGTTGAGACAACAACAGGTCGAGCAGTCGGGCCGCGAGCTGGCGGCGCCGCGGGTGACGGCTCTCGATTCCATCGGCCGTCGACCCCTGCTCTTGACGAGTTCAACGAACTGCCGCTAGTCCGTGTCCCCCTTCCGAGTGGCGAACCCGCCTCCCAGGCATATCCGTCGTCATCGTGGTGCACCACAAGTGAGCGTAAGCGCCTGCCTGTTGACTCACCGACTCAGACCGAGACGCCGCCTAGGGGGCCTGTGGAACTGTGGCTGCTGAACAACATGTCCACCACCGCGATCACTGCCGTGATCGTCGGCGGCATCGTCGCCCTGGCGCTGACGGGCAGCGTGCTGACGCACCGGCGGCACCCGGAACTGGCAGACGGTGAGCACAACGACATGGTCGGAGTCGTACTCGGCATGTACGGCGCCATCTACGGCATCATTCTCGCGTTCGTCGTCGTGACGCTGTGGACCCAGATGCAGGACGCCGAAACGGTGGTGCAGGACGAGGCGTCGTCCCTGGCCCAGCTCACCTGGGACAGCCAGGCATTCCCGCCCGCCGAACGCGACCGCGTACACGCAGCCGTCGGCGCCTATGCCCACAAGGTCGTGGACGTGCAGTGGCCCCTCATGCGAACCGCGAAGCCTCAGTACACCGTCGCCCAGCACCAGGTGCAGGAACTGTTCACCGCGCTCCAGACGTACGAGCCGCGTACCGAGGGGGAGAAGGCCTTCTACCGCGAGGCGATCGACGACCTCAATGAGGTGGTCGCCCAGCGCCGCGCCCGCATGACCATCGCCCGCCAGGAACTGCCTGGCCTGCTGAAGGCGCTGGTGTACGGCGGCGCGCTGGTATTCGTCCCCCTGACCTTCCTCTACGGCATCAAGAGCCGCCGCATACAACTCCTCTTCGTCGGCTCGGTCGCCGCCCTCATCGGCTTCAGCCTGCTGCTCGTCGTCGTCCTCGACCACCCCTTCGCAGGCAACATCAGCGTCGGCACGACGGCGTTCAAGGTAGGTCCCCTGTCCCGGTTCTGGTGACATCGGGGGAGCGCGGGCCGAGTGTGCTCCGGCACCCTCCGGCCTCCTCGTGGAGCCACCCGGTGAAGATCACGGGTAGGAGTCGGCAGTCATGTCGTAGCGGGTTGCGGTCGCGCCATTGAGCTGTGTGCATCGTGAAGTTGCTGGTCACGGATCTGGTGTGCGTGGGGTTCGGGGTGCTCGGCCTGGTAGTGGGCGGATGACTCCGGTGAAGATCGTCGGTCACCGGGAGACCTCGCGGTTCGTCAGGACCAGCAGGGCCCTGACCAGCGCGGTCGCCCACTTCGGGGCGATTCGGGCCCTGCCCAGGACCCGCGCCACGGGGGCAGATCCACGTCGGCGCATGCGACGGGGCGAGTGGTGCGGTGGTATGCGTGCAGCCAGCGCAGGGTGTCTCGCACCTCGGCCGGTCCCGCGAGGCTGTTGGAGATGCGTGCGGCGGCGAGGGCATCGGCGTTCTCGCTTGCCTGGTGCGGCGTGCTGGAACCCTCGGCGGTGGGCGCGTTCTCAGGGTGCGGTGGGAATCCGTCCATGGTGGGGATCACCGGGGACATGCCCGCCCAACGCCCGCACAGTCTCCGGAAGGTGGCGCCTGCGCGTGACGACGAGCACGGCCGCCAGGCCGAGGTAGACGTACGTGAGGATCTGGCGGGCGTACTCACCGGGCAGCGTGAACTGCACCGCGAACAGGGCGAAGAGCCCCAGCGCCTGCCAGGGGCGAAAGCGCAGGTCGAGCAGGACGGCGACGGCGAGCGCGGTCTGGGCGGCGGTCAGCGCGACCTCGTCAACCTGGCGCGTCACCAGGGCAAGCGACGAGCTCCCGCCGCCCAGGACGTGCGCGAGAGGAAGGCAACCCACCAGCAGGGTCCACTGGTTGACCTTGCTGGACAGCAGCGCGCCCAGACCGTCACTGGCCCGCAGCCGCCAGGCGAACACCACGGCGACGATCAGTTCCGGGGCCTCGGAGGCGAGCGGGGCCAGCCACTGCACCAGCAGGAACCGGTCGATGCCGAGTGAACTGCCCGCGTCCACCAGGCCGTTGGCGAACGGTTCGGCGCAGGCGAAGATCACGGCCGCGGCGGTCGCGAACAGCAGAGCCGTGGCGGTACGTCGCGGCCGCTTGGGGAGGGTGGTGAGGCGAGCCGGGACTCCTACCAGTTGCTCCAGTTCGGCGGAGCTGCACCGGCCGATGCGGTACAGGTAGTAGCCGTACCAGGGGATCACAAGGAGCGCCACGTACCAGCCGATCTCACGCGTCAGCGGCATCACGAAGGCGAACACCGCGGCCACCCCGAGAAACGCCACGTCGATGCGGCGGTGCGGCTCCAGTTCGATGACCGGGCTCGCGCCCCGGGCACTCGTGCGCCGCGCCGCGAGCCAGGCCGCGAGGGCCACCAGTGGCCAGCCCACACCCACCAGCAGCCGGTTGGCGCCGGTCATGTTGGCCGCCGCGTACGCCGCGTACTCGGGGCGGGTTCCGGAGGCGTACGCGAAGTACAGATCCACGGCGTACTCGGGGAGCACCGCGATGAACGCCAGCAGCGCCAGGGCCAGCGCCCCTGCCATGTCCGCGCGTGCGGCCTCCGCCGCCCACATCAGCAGCAGCGCCGCACACAGTACGCCGAGCCCGAACACCGCGACGCTCGGTGCGGCGGACAGCTCGGCGCCCGTGAGACGCAGGACGACGGCGGGCGCGGCGCCCACGCAGGCGACCGCGATACGCAGGGTCGCGGCTCGCGCCGTCGGCGGCACGGTGACGGGTTGCGGCTGTTCCATAGGTGTCCCTCCGGGGGTGGCCCCTCTCCAAGCAGGGGCACCCTAGAGCGCGTCACCCCGGCAGGGCGCGCTCCAGCGGAGGCGGCGCGGGCGGCTTGCCCCGGTCGGCGTAGCTTCCGATCGGGGTGACGGCGGCCGGTTGATCGGGTGGGGATGGGGAGCGGTCAGGGAATGAGTGGACACAAGACGGAGCCGCAGCGAGCGGTCGACTCAGCGCCGGAAGCAGATCTTGGAGGTCGGTCTGGAGGTGTTTGCCGAACGCGGCTACCACCGCGCGTCCCTGGCCCTCATCGCCGAGCGCGTCGGGCTCACCCGGCAGGCGCCGCCGCGGTCGCGCTGACGCGGGTGCTGCGCACCGCCTCACCCGCGGACATCGAGGTCAACGGCCGGTCCGGTGGCTGTGGCTGCTGTTCGTCGGCCATGGCCACCACGCGCCGGACGGTTTCGCTCCGTCCTGCCGCCGACGGCTCACCCGTACTCCGGGAAGTGCCTGGACGCCGAGGGCGGCACCTGGGGCGACGAGACGCCGCTCCACCTGTGGACCTGCCATGCCAAGCCCAACCAACTGTGGCATCTGCCGTCCTGAGCAGCGCTCCTGACCCGTAGTCCATACCCACCAGGAACGGGCCCGTGCCGGGGCCGCGATCGAGTCGCCCCGGCACGGGCTTCACCATGACGTCGCGGAGCGACGGCTAGTAGCTCGTGCTGACGGTCGCTCCCGTGAACGAGGTCGCGGCGTGCAGGCTGATGTAGTGGTACGTGCCCGGCCGCAGGCCCGTCACCGTGAGGGACTCGGTGTTGTCAGGGCCGGTGGACCGGGCGGTGTTGACGCTCGGCGTGGCCCAGGTGTCGGGGTTGAAGTAGAGGTCGGCGTTGCCGGTGCCGCCGGAGGTCTTGATGGTGAGGGACGTTGTGCCGGAGGGATCCAGATGTAGAAGTGGGCGGTGTTGCCGGTCGTCGCGGAGACATTGCTGCGCTGGCAGTTCTTGTCCAGGACCCGGGTGTCGGACGCCGTGCATTCGGTCGTGCCGCCGCTGGAGAGGGTGTCCAGCCATGTGTTGAAGGCGCTGTCGTAGTTCAGCGACTTGGTGAAGTTGTACGCGTCGGCGTACTTCCCCGTGCGGTAGTAGCCGAGCAGCCTGGTCACGTCGGCGGGGTGCTTCTCCAGCATGTACCGCGCCGCCAGGTAGCCCCAGTGGTAGGTGCGGTCCGTGTTGGTGTTCGCGTAGGTGGTGTCGAAGAGGGTGCTCAGTGCGTACGTGTGCTTCGGAGCCTCCTTGAGCGCGGCGTCGTAGCGGAGGTTGCGGTAGGAGTACGACACGTACTCGGCCGCGCCCTCGATCCACCACACGGCCGGATATGTCTGTCCGGCGTTGAAGTCGCCGTACATGTCGTACCGGCCGTCGAGGTAGTGGGTGTACTCGTGGTTGAGGTTCCAGATGCGGGCCGCGAAGCCGTTGTCCGTGTCCCACTGGTAGGCGATGAACCGCGGCTGGTTGCCTGCGGCTGAGGGGTCGCCTTCGAGGTACATGCCGCCGTTGTTGGTGTCGATGCCGTAGATCGCGCCGGCGTAGGTCTGGTAGTCATCACTGGACTTGAAGGCGACCACCTCCATGTTGGTGTTGTTGTCGTCGGCCACCGGCCGCCCGCCGTCCTGGACGACGCCGTGGAAGTAGGTGTTCTGCCGGAGCAGGCTCGAACAGGCCGCCTGGAACTCGTCGTCGGTCATCTTCTGGGCCAGGATGTGCAGCACTCCGGCGCTGCAGGTGTGGTTCTGGGGCAGCACCGCGGCCTTGAGCTGCTTCTCCAGGTCGCAGGTGCCGTAGGCGGAGCAGTTGGCCGCGTCCTTGCTGTTGGCCACGACGGCCACGCGCACCCACAGCTTCGCGCGGGCGCCGGTGATCGCGCTGTTGTCGAGGAGCCACTTGCTCAGCGGACGGACCTTGCTCCGCAGGGCGTCGTACTGCACGAACCGGGCTGTTTCCCCACCGGCGTTGGCCACCAGGAACGCGGAGTCCGTGCCCAGCAGGTCCAGGTGCTTGGCGGCGAAGTCGTAGACCGCGTCCACGATGCTCGGGTCGGCCTGGACCGCGGCCGGGTAGCCGTCCGCCCACTCCCCGCGGAACAGGACCGTGAAGACGTTGTTGACGGCGTTGCGCATGTACCAGTTCGCGTTGTGGGCGCTGTCGTACGCGGCGAGCAGGCGCTTGACGACGTACAGGTAGCGCGCGTTCTCCTCGGCGCTGTCGATGAGGGTGACGGCTTCCCCGAGGATCTCCCCGTTCGCGTCGCTCACGGTGCGGGTGGCCGAGTTGGCGTAGAAGGTGTCGAGCGCCTGCCTGATCGCGGTGGTCAGGGTGCCCGTGTAAGGGCCGACCGTGTCCGGGTTGTAGTAGTGGACGTAGTACCCGGCGCGCAGATACAGGACGAGTTGTTCCGTGCTGGCGGCGTTGGTCCCGTTGTACGACGCGGCGTTCGTCCGCAGCGCGCCCGCCACGGTGACCATCTGCGCCTCACGGAAGGCGTGGTACTGGTCGGAACCGGTCACGCTGAACAGTGAGTTGACGCAGCCGACCGAGGCGGCCTTGATCGCGTTGACCAGGGCCGTGCCCGTGTTGCCGGTGAAGTCGGAGACCCGGCAGTCGGCCGCGGCTCCGGTCGTCCGCAGCGCCTTGGGGGCCGTCTTGATGGGGGGTGCGAGCGGCTCGAGCCGCTCGGCTCTCTGCTGCTTGCCTGCTCTGTCCTGCTCGACGATCTTGGTTGGTCCTGAGACCGGCTTGCCGCGCGGGGCAGGGGCGGCGGTAGCGGCGGCGGCAGCGGCGGGCTCCGGAACGGGAGGCGCGGCGAGCGCTTGCGCGCCGCTCCCCGCTATCAGGGCGGTGCTTATCAGTAAGGGCACGACGTAGCGCCGTAGGGACATCGCGGCTTCTCCTTCTGTGGGGATGTGGCGAGCGGCCTTGCTTGACATGAGCACATAGCACATGTGACATGTAAAATTGCACATGGTTCATGAGTGGACAAGGCTCGCGTCCTTCATCCTTTTCGCCTTGTGCCATGCCACAACATCCGCGTGGGTCAAGGGAGTTGGCCCCCGGAGGGAGCGGGCTGCTCGGGGCTCGGCATGCGCCGACCGACCCTGCTGCGGGCGCAAGCGCCGGATCACCGAGGACGAACGCCCCCGCATCAGGTGAGCCACGGGCCGCCGGTTCCCGTTGCCCGGAGCTGCCATCCCGGCGTGAGACGGCAGCTTCGCCCACAACCTCGTAAGCCCTGGTCCGTTCTGCCCGCTCACGACGCTGCTTCTTCGTGAGCGTCGACTCCGCGAACTCCTGAACCAGCGAACGGATCGACGTCCCCCCTCGCGACTCCGCGATGACCGCCAAGCCCGTAGACAGCCCCCGCCGCCGGGGGCGGCGTTCTCGTCGGCCGGGAAGTCGATGTGCACGTCCGACGCCACCTTCCCGTGTGAGGGCAGGACGCGGCGGACAGCACCGCGTCCTGCGGCCGACAGCGCGGGCGCCACGTGAAGCGGAGCGCCCGTTTGCCTGCCGATCGCCGGGGCATCGGTCTGTCGGGCAAGCGTGGCCCATCGCTGGCACAGGCTCCTCAGCGGAGTCGGATATTCGTTGTGCTGCTTGGATTGGCAACCATCAGGGAGTTGGCGGCGCCATGCCTGTGGTAGCGTCGCTCTCTTCTCCGGCGCTCCCGGATGGAGTCCCGTCAGGCACCTCATGGCCGACCCGCACCAGCTCCTCCACGATGCACTCAATGTCCTGGATGCCACGTTTGCATCACACGCCGAACTGCCGATTGCCGTGGGCGGCTGCACCTACTGCTACGGCGAAGCCGATCTCGAAGCCCTGGCCGGCCCCGTGCGCGAGATACCGCAGGAACTCATCAGCCACGTCGCGCACGAGGTGCCCGACCACTGGGACGACTTCCCGGGCCTGTACCGCAAGCTGACGCCCCGAATCGTCCGGCGCCTCGTTGCTGATGGGCTCATCCATGACATGGTCGCCTCGCGGCTACTCACTGCCGGCTGGCGCAACTGGACAGCGCCGGAGCGCACAGCACTGGAGAATGTCTGGCACGCCTGGTGGCGGTCAGTCCTGAGCACTCACCCGAGCACCGGAAGCGTCATCGACGTACTGGAAACGCTCGCGGTCACCACGGGCACCCTCGCCCCCTGGCTGGCCATCTGGTCCGAAACCCGCACCGAGGCGGCGGACCTCCATCTCAGCGACGCACTCGACTGGTGGCTCATCGAGGACGGACTCGCCGACCTCCACCTCGGCTTCTACGACGAGGTACACGCCACGCCGGAACTGCTGCCGTGGCTCCTGTCTCTGGAGGACAGCCGCATCGGTGCCGCTCAACTCATGGAAGTCGAGCGCATCTCATACAGCTGAGCAATCCGGTACGGGGGATGCCGCCAGCACCGTCACCTTGGCCCGCCGTGTGAGCGCTCGGTCAAGGGCGGCGTCCAGTTCCTGGGTGGGCCCGAGTCGTGCAGTGTGCCGAGCACGTTGACGCGCCGGTTGCCGGTGGCGACCACGCAGACCACCGTGATGACCATGACGGCGATCTCGCCAGCGGGCATGCGCTTCAGCGTTCTCGGGGTGATGGAGTGCCGGTGCTGCCCGTTTCACCTGGCCCGGCCATCCGTCGCCGTACCCTCTCGCCTGGACGACAGCAGCCACAGGAGCCCTGCGAAGACCACCACCGCGATGATGACTCCCCACAGGGTCGCGCCGCGGAACATCGGCCCCTTGACGTCCAGGACCGTCCGGCCCGCGCGCGCCCCGCTGCCCCTCCCGACCACCACGGCGAGCGTGCACAGGTTGGGCACCGCAAGGAGGAGCGCGCCGACCGCCGCGATGCCCCGGACCCGCTTGGACCGCTCTCTGCGCACCGCGTACCGCAGCAGCAGAAGTGGCAGCACGGTGCAGACGAGGCCGATGACCAGGCCGAGTACGACGCCGACCCACAGGTGGCCGTTGACCGCGTCGCCGATGCGCTGCGCCCACCACCGGGGCACGATGGCTGCCGCCAGGAAGTAGGCCGCGACAAGGCCGAGCAGTGCCGCGCCGCCGAGCAGCAGTTTCCGGCGCCATTCGGGGGCGTCGGCGGACGATCCGCCGGTCATCGCCGTTCCGCCCCCTGCCGTGCCGATACGCCGTGTAGCCATGACCTCATCGTCGCCCTGGCGCGGCGTATCCGCGCGTCGGCCGGTGCCGGCGGGGCACCGCTCGGATCGCGGAAGAGGCAGGTACTGGTGATCCTGATCTGGCGGGGGTGTCTGGCCAACGAGCTGGAGTATCGGATGTCGGACTGGTTCGTACGCACCGTGATCGACACCGGACGACTGCGCCTTTTCTGCTTCCTGGTCGCGTTCATCGGTGCCTTCCTGTTCATCAGGTTCAGCGTCCGCATGATCAGGGCCGAGGTGAAGTGGTGGCCGAAGAACGTCACCCCCGGCGGACTGCACATCCACCACGTCGTCTTCGGCCTGGTCTTCATGATGGTCGGGGGCGTCGGCGGGCTTGCCGTGCAGTCCGGACGGTCACTGTGGGCGGCCCTTGCCGCTCTGCTCTTCGGTATCGGGGCGGCCCTGGTCCTGGACGAGTTCGCCCTGGTCCTGCACCTGGAGGATGTCTACTGGTCCGAGCGCGGGCGCCTTTCGGTGGACGCGGTGTTCCTCGCCGTCGCGCTCACCGGCCTTGCCCTGGTCGGCATCAAGCCGCTGGGCCTGGGAGACGCCATCGCGCCCGACGGGGCCGATCCCAGAACCGTCGCCTGGCTCATCGCCGGGGTCGTTCTGGTCAACCTCGCCTTCGCCCTGGTCACGCTGGCCAAGGGCAAGGTCTGGACCGGGATGATCGGCCTGTTCGTGCCCACCCTCACCGTGTTCGGTGCGCTGCGGCTTGCCCGGCCGTACTCACCTTGGGCCCGCGCCCACTACAGCGAGGGCTCGCGCAAGCTGCGGGCGGCACACGAGCGCGAGGAGAAGGTCCGCGTGCCACTGATGCGGGCGAAAGTTGCCTTTCAGGAGTTTCTGGCCGGGCATTTCGGGCCGACCTCGAAGGCCCCCGAGGCCCCCGAGGCCCCCGAGGCCCCCGAGGCCCCCGAGGCCCCCGAGGCCCCCGA
>NZ_JBHYJI010000075.1:36231-42362 GCF_042740435.1 Streptomyces sp. NPDC059002
GGCGTCCAAGACACCCAAGAACCCCTGAGAGGTTGAACGCCCCCAGCAGCGAACTCACCACAACCACGGCGAGAAACACCAACACGCACACCCACACCCACACCCACACCATGGGCATCTCCCACGGATGCTTGCGCGCCGGACCGCCAGACGGTTCGCCGGGGACCGGTTCCCGCACGGGGCCGGGGCCCGCGGTCCCCCCGTCATGGCTCACGGCCCTCGCCGTCGCCGCGGGGTCCTGGGCCCCGGACCGCTTCCAGCGCCGCACCGTCGCCCGCAGGCGGCAGGAGGTGGAGGCCGGCGTCGTTGCCTACTTGGTGTAGGTGGCGGTGATCTTCTTGGTCTTCGTGTCCCAGGTCAGGGTGCCGCCCTGGAATGTCTGCAGGGCGCCCTTCTTGCCGCCGGGGCGCGGCAGTTCACCACTGGTGGGGAAGCCGAGCCTGCCCGCTTCGTACTTCAGGTTCTTCCACTGGGTGAGGAAGGCACCCCACACCGGGTGTGCCCCGTGCTTCTTCGTCCAGTACACGACCCCGCCCTCGAAGACCTGGTGAACACCCTTCCCGTTGGGGGTCTTCTTCTCCGGACCGGTGGGGCACTTCAGCCGCCCCTCGGCGCCACCCGTAGCCTGCCACGCAGCGCTGATGGCTCCGACTGCCCGATGTGCACAGCTTGTTGTGGGCTTGACCGACTTGAACGTGGCCCGGAGGGCGTGGTCCTGGGAGACGGTCACCGTGATCCGGTCGCTGGTGCCGGCCAGCTTGCCGTCCAGGGTCCAGCGTGCGAAGGCATGGCCCTTGGCGGGGGTGGCACGCGCGGTGACGGGGGTGCCCGCTGTGTACACGCCTCCGGGCGGGGACAGTTCGATTCGGCCGCCGCCGCTGGGCGCGACGGACGTGGTGACGTTGTGCGTGGCCCCCGGAGTGCTCGTCTTCTTGAAGGCGGCCTCCAAGGTGTGCGGCTTGTCCATGGTCAGTGCCATGGTGGGCTGCTTGTTCGGGTGTCCTGTGCCGTCGAGTCTCCAGCCGGTGAAGGCGTAGCCCTTCTTGGCTGCGGCGGTGACCGTGATCTGGGTCGCCCCACGGTACGGGCCCCAGATGCTCGGCTCGACGCTGCCGCCCTGCGGCGGGGTCGCGGTCAGGGTGAGGGCCTTGCGGTCGTACGGCGACTTGGGGGTGAGGTAGCCGGCGATGACGGGCGCGGTCTGCTGCAGGACCCGGGCGGCGTTGTTGTTCCGGTCGCCCAGGAGCTGGCCGTGCCACGTGTTGCGCAGGTTGGAGTACTGGTTGACGGGCGAGCACTCCACCTTGCAGTGAGTGCTGTACGCCATGATCGTGTGGTACTTGCCGTCCGGTGTGATCCAGCCGTTGCCATCCGGGTAGGTGCTGCCGGGCTTGTCCTTCTGGTCTTTGAGGGTGGCGCGGTCGTGACTCAGGCCGAGATTGTGGCCCAGTTCGTGGGCGAAGTTGTTCCACTGGACCACACTGTCGACATCGGTCACCGAGAAGGCCGCGCTGCTGGTGTTCTTCGTCGGCCCGTCGACCCAGTCCCCGGATCCGCTGGACTCCCCGTCAGGGACCACGACCAGCAGGGCAACCAGGTCGGCGGAGTACTTCTTGCGCAGCTCCGCCGCCTTCTTGCCCAGCTCCTTGTCCTTGGCCGTGTCGAGCTTGCTCGCAAGATCTCCCGCCTTCCCGTCCTCCCCGCTGACAGCCCCGCCCTTGTAGCCGGTGGCCTCATAGGTGTGGACGACGTCGACGCTGGCCATGACTCCGCTCGCGGCGAGGGCCCGGTTCATGCCGGACTCGGCCTCGTTGATCCGCGCCGTCATCCCCGCCACGCCGCCGACCTTGTTCTTGGCGTTGGCCGTGTAGCCCACCACCACATCGATCACCACGGGCTTGGCGGCGGCCCTGAGGGGGCGGGCAGAGCCACCGGATGTGGCGGGTTCCTGTCCTGACTGGCCTACGGTGTCGGGCGGGCGCGCGGGCAGGGCCCAGGTGTCGACCTCCTCGACCAGGACGTGCCCTGGCCGGTCCGGTGCGGGCGTGTACGTGTACCGCATCCTGTCCAGATCCGCCGTGCCGATCAGCGTGACGGGCCCGCCGGCGCAGGCACCGGTGACGGTGATGCGTACGGAGTGCTCAGGGACATCGGCCAGGTGACCGGTCCAGTGGACGGTGTCCGGTCCGGACTGCTCGCGGGTGTCCTGGATGACCTGGAGGGGCTCGTCCTCGGGGAAGAGCGACAGCGGGTACTCGGGCGGCGGCCCGGCGGGCTCGGTCTTGCACAGCGGGCCGAAGTTGTCGCGGGACAGCGGCACTTCGGCCTGGCGCAGGACCCAGGGCCGGGACGGGTCCGGGCCGTCGAAGGACGGTCGTACGGTTGCGGCGGGGGTCGTCGGGGGCGCGGCGGCGGACGGTTGGGCGGCGAGCGGCAAGGCGGTCAGCGAGGCGGTCACCAGCGCACAGCTACTCGCTGCGGACAGACGGCGCATGCGGAAGGCTCTCTCTCGGCAGTGGACCGGCGGGAGCCGACCGGCGTACGGATGGCTCCCCGGGCCACTAGAAGGCCCACTTCCCCCGTTCCCGCCCGTGAGGCCACGCACGGCCCCGCCCCACATTCACCCCCACAGCCGCAGCCGGTGCGCCAGCGCGGCGGCCTCCCCCCTGCTGCCGACCTCCAGCTTCGCCAGGATGTTGGACACGTGCACGCTGACGGTCTTGGCCGAGATGAACAGCTCCTCGGCGATGCGGCGGTTGCTGTGGCCCGCTGTGAGCAGGCGCAGGACCTCGCGCTCGCGTCGTGTGAGGCCGAGCTCCGCCGCCGGGTCGGGGGCCTGTTCGGCGGCCGGCTCCTTGGGTACGGCGATGCCCGCGCGCCGGGCGAGGGCGAGGACGTCGTCCCGCAGCGGGCGCGCGCGGAGCCGGTCCGCGGTCTCGTGGGCCCGGTGGAGCAGGTCCGCCGCCTCCTCACGCTCCGGCGGGTCCGCGGCGAGCAGGGCCTCTGCCCAGCGGTATTGGACCTGCGCCAGCTGGAAGGGGCGATGGTGCGCCTCGTACGCAGCTGCCGCCTCGCCCCAAGGACCGGGGGCGAACTCGCCTCGCGCTCGGGCGAGTTCGGCTGCGCAGTGCCGCGCCCAGGCATCCCAGACCGGTGCGGGGCGGGGGAGGGGCTTGGCCGCTTCCGTCAGCCGGTCCGCGAGGTCACCGGCGTCCCCGGCCGCCCCGGGCAGGCCCCGTCCGTCGGCCACCACCTGTGCCCCGCATGTCAACAGCTGCCAGACGTACGTCTCTTGACCCGGTAGGGGGAGCAGGGCGAGGGCGGTACGCAGGATGTCGTAGGCATCCTCGAAGCGGCCGCTGGCCGCCGCGAGGGCAAGGTCCGCGGTCAGCAAGGGCAGGCCGTACTGCGGCTCCGTGGTGTTGTGTCCGAGGCGGGCGCGAGAGGTCGCGAGCAGCTCGTCGGCGAGGTCGAACGCGCCCCGGTGCAGGGCGAGCTGGGCACCTTGCAGGGTGAGGTGGGAGAGCGCGAGGGACATGCGGGCGTACGGTTTCGCCTCGCGCAGGAGGTGTTCGGCGCGGTCCCACTCGCCGAGCGACTGGAGTGCTTCGACCATGTTGCCGACGAGGAAGGAGGCGTTGCTGTGCAGGCCCCGGCGGCGCAGGGTCCGCTCGCCGACTTCCCCGGCTGCCACCGCCTCCGTCGAACGGCCCGCCTTTTCCAGGTCGTCCACGAGGTTGGCGTGCAGGCGGCTGAGGACCTTGGGCGCCCAGATGCTGTCGTGTTCGAGGCGGTCGCGCAGCGTGTACAGCTCCGTGATGCCCTGGTCGGTGTCGCCCAGGAGCACCCGTGTTCCGGCCACCGTCACCCGGGCGTTGAGCTCGACCTCCGTGGCCTCGGCCCGTGCCGCCAGTTCCGCCGCGCGCTCGGCGAGTGCCAGGGTCTCCTGGGTCGCCGTGTGCAGCATCTGCCACTGCGCGGCGTGGGCCAGCACGTCGGCGTGGACGGCGGACGGCGGGCGGCCGTCCACCAGGCGCAGGGCGTGGTCCAGTTCCGATCGGCCGTCGCCGCGGCCGGTGGCGGCGGTGAGCCGGGAGCGCTGCATCCGGAACCACGCCGCGCGCTCCGGCTCCTGCGCCTCGTCGACCAGCTCCAGTGCCTGGCTGGTAAAGGCATGGGCGCGTTCGTCGGTGCCGCCGTAGCGGGCCGCGATCGCCGCCTGCGCGAGCAGGTCCGGATAGGTCAGGCAGCCCGTCGTGCAGGGGGCGTCGGGGTAGGAGTCGGCGTAGTCCGCGCCCGGCAGCTGGGCGCGGTGTTCTTCGGGTACCTGGTCCCACAGCTCCATCGCCCGCTCCAGGAGGGCGAGTTGCTCGGCGTATGCATAGCGGCGGCGGGCCTCGCGGGCGGCCGTGAGCGCGGCGGGCAGGGCCTCGGCCGCGTCGTGCGCCCCGTACCAGTAGTCGGCGAGCCGGGCGGCCAGCTGCTCGGGCGGTACGAGCGAAGGGTCGGCCGTCAGGGTCTCGGCGAAGCGGTGGCTGAGGCGCGAGCGCTCGCCGGGCAGCAGGTCGTCGAGGACGGCCTCGCGCAGCAGGGCGTGGCGGAAGCGGTAGCCGTCGCCGTCGTCCGCCGGGACCAGGACGTGGGCGCCGACCGCCGTACGCAGCCCGGCGAGCAGCTCGGCCTCGGGGAGGCGGGAGACCGCCGCGAGCAGCCCGTGCCGGGCGTCCGCGCTCAGCGCCGCGTACCGCACCACCTGTTGCGCGCGCTCGTCCAGGGCCTCGACGCGGACGAGGAGCAGGTCGCGCAGCGTCTCGCTGAGTCCGCAGCACGCGAGGCCGCCCATGGCGAGCTCCTCGACGAAGAACGGGTTGCCCTCGGAGCGTGCGACGACCCGGTCGAGCATGTCCGGCTCGGGTTCGGCGCCGGTGATGCCCGCGACCTGCCGGGCCACCTCGTCGCGGCCGAGCCGGGGCAGGTCCAGGCGCTGCACGGCACGGGTGCGGTTCAGCTCGGCGAGGAAAGGGCGCAAGGGGTGGCGGCGGTGGATGTCGTCGGTGCGGTAGGTGGCCACAAGGAGCAGGCGGGAGGGCTGCAGGGAGCGGACGAGATAGCCGAGCAGGTCGCGCGTGGAGGGGTCCGCCCAGTGCAGGTCCTCGATGGCGACCACCAGGGTGCGGTCGGCGGCGAGGCGCTCGAGGAGCTGGGCGGCCAGCTCGAAGAGCCGGGCCCGGCCCTCTTGGTCGTACGCCTCCGGGCGCACAGGACCCAAGTCTGGAAGCAGTCGCGCCAGCTCCGCCTCGCCCCCGGCGGCCGCGCGCCGCAGCTCGGCATCGCCGAGGGCCTGGTGGAGCACGCGAAGGGCCGTGGCGACGGGTGCGAAGGGCAGCGCTTCGGCGCCCAGTTCGACGCAGCCGCCGACCGCGGTGACCGCACCCGCCGCGCGCGCCCGCGTGAGGAATTCCGCAAGGAGCCGGGTCTTGCCGCCGCCCGCCTCGCCGCCGACGAGCAGGGCCTGGGGCTCGCCCTTGGCCGCGTGCTCCAGCGCTGCGTCGAGCCGGGCCAGCTCGCTGGTGCGGCCTGCGAACACGGGGCTGACGGACCTGGTCTCCACGCTGCCGAGCATGGCACAGGAGACGGTCAATGCTCCCTTTTCAGGCTTTTCGGGTGCAGAGGTGGGTGCCTCGGCGCGGTGCGGGGGCCGGGGCCCGCCGAGGCGCATGGGCGGGTGCTCAGCAGGCGTCACGCGGGGTGGTGCCGCCGACTGACGCGGTGGCGGCGCCGTGCGGGGGCCGCCCGCTCGGTGCCGGTGCCCCGCGCCTGCCCGTCGGCGGCGGGGCCGCGCCGGGGCAGGCGTCCGGCGAGCAGGGACGCCATGGCCCCGCGGGCGATGCGGTACTGCTCGGCCTCGGCGTGCAGCCCCTCCGCCCGGTACCGGTACTGAAGCTCGTAGGAGTAGTCCGGCTGCGACATGGCAACCTCCTCGGTGAACGTGGGCTGTGCGTACATGACCCACCGTCGCCGCACAGGGCCCCTCGCCACATCGGGAGATGTCCCGAATTCGGGGGGCGAGGGGCCTTAGGGGGTGTCTTTCCGATCATCGGATCGTTGGGTTCGGTGTGAGGGATGCAGCC
>NZ_JBHYJI010000076.1:0-7426 GCF_042740435.1 Streptomyces sp. NPDC059002
GCTGCATCCCTCACACCGAACCCAACGATCCGATGATCGGAAAGACACCCCCTAGCCCTTCTTGAGCAGCGTGGCGAGGCGCGACAGGCCGTCGGCGCCGTGGCCCTGCTCGACGGCGCGGTCCAGGAGGTCCTGGAAGGGGGCGAACAGGTCGGAGCGCAGGCCCTGTTCGGTGAACGTGCTGGTGAAGTTGGGGAACGCCGTCCGGTTCATGGCGAGGTTCGACACGTCGGTGAGGTGCTGGCCGCTGTCCAGTGCCGCTGCGCCCGACGGCACGAGGCCGTGCGTCATCGCGACGATCCATTCGCTGAGCAGCGGCGCGAACTCGCGGGCCGGAACGCCCTCGCTGCCGATCAGCGCGAACGCCTGGGCGACGCCCATCACCATGCCGTACATGCCGGTGAGCAGCGACAGGTCGTACAGGGCGGCGAGGCCGGGGTCCTTGCCGACCCACTTGGTGTCGGCGAGCGCGGACAGGGTGTCGCGGTGTGCCGCGAAGGCCGCCTCGTCGGTGCCGCTGTAGAGGATGTACGCGCCGGGCGTCGCGATCATCTGCGGTACGGCCATGATGCCGCCGTCGAGGTACGTGATGCCGTGCGCGGCCGCCCAGGAGTCCAACTCCCTTGCCTGGGACGGGGTTCCGTTCGTGAGGTTCACGACGGTGCGGCCGGCGAGGGCGTCGGCCTCGGGCTCCAGGAGGGCGCGCACGTCGGTGTTGGTCGTGAGGCAGACGATGACGAGAGGGGAGGCCTCGATGGCGTCCTTCGCGGTGTCCGCAGGGGTCGCGCCCTGGGCCGCGAGGGGACCCGTCTTGGCGGCGGTGCGGTTCCACACGGTGGTGGGGTGGCCCGCCTTGAGCAGCGCGGCGGCGAGCGCGGTGCCCATGAGGCCGAGGCCGAGGACGGAAACGGGGGACTGGGCGGGCTGAGCGGGCATGGCTGTGGAACTCCGATCGGAGGCGTCGAGTGGGGACGTCTTCGATCCTTTCCGGGGCCGAAGAGCCTGGCAAGTACCGACTTTTTTGTGGGTACTTACGAAAAGGTCAGTGGGGGCGCCGGGAAGGCGGGGGTTCCGGTGTCCCAGGCGGGTGTTCCAGGGGGGCGGTGTTTGCGCAGGTCAGAGGGGTGAAATCGTTCCGGCGTGCCAGATCGGCCGGGATTTCTTGTGGAGAGGCGGACGAGGCTGATTCGCTCTTGGCCGTGCCGCAGCGGCACGCCGTTCGAAGACGGTCTTTCCACGCTCCGGGGGCTCCCATGAAGTTCACGCGCACCACAACCCGTTCGGTGATCGCCGGCCTCTCCCTCGTCTCCGCGCTCACGCTCACCGCGTGCAACGGCGACGACGGGACGGGGGTGAGGGAGTCCACGTCGTCGGCGGCGGTCGACGCGTCGGCGGGCGGGAGTTCGGGTTCGGACTCGGGCTCCGACTCCGGCTCCGGCTCGGGTTCGGGCTCCGGCTCCGGCTCGGCGGGGAACGCCAAGGCCGACAAGTGCCGTACGGACGATCTGGACATCAGCGCGCAGGACAGCACCATCGACGGCGACGGCGAAGGCACCGTTGCGGTCACCTTCAAGAACGGCGGCGGCAAGGACTGCACGTTGTCCGGATTCGCGGGCGTCGACCTGAAGACCAGCGAGGGCAGTCTGTCCGCCACGCGCACCGGTCAGGGGGCGAGCCCGATGGTCCTCAAGGTCGGCAAGTCGGTGTCGTTCGGCGTCACTTACCCGAACAACGACTCGGGCGGCTCCGGGGTCCGCGTCACCGCGCTCGTGGTGACCCCGCCGGGCGAGACGAAGCCGTTCTCCCTGGAATGGCCGGGCGCCGCCACGCTGCCCGTCACGGACGGATCCGGTTCCCCGGTGAAGGTCGGCCCGATCGGCAGCGCCGGTCAGGGCGGGGCGAGTTGACCCGCCGCTGACCTCACTCAAGTTGACCCGCCGCTGATCCCTCAAGCTGCCCCCGGCCTCGGTGTGCCCCCGCACGAGGCCGGGGGCGTTTTCCTTTTCGCGCTCCCAGCACCGTCAGTGCCGATTGGTCCCACCTGCAACCAACGGCCGCCTTCCCGGCGTCCCAGCTGGATGTGGGCTCCAGCTATACCTCCGTTGCGACTCCGTCACCAGATGAGCGCGTCCGCCGCCGACGTCTGCCAGTACGTGACGAACGCCGAGCTGTCCACGTACACCCCGCCCCGCGGAAGCTTCGCCGCCGCCGGGTCGCCCACGCTGCCGTTCATCGCGCGGTTGGCGAAGAGGACGCCCAACGCGTGGGCCCGGTAGCCCTCCGAACCCTCCGGCGAAGACGTGCCGATGGCCGCGTACGCCGTCTGGCCGGGCTCCAGCGTCACGACCGCCTGCGGCTTGCTGGCCCCCAGCCACGGGGTGGCGGACTGCGCCTGGTCGAACCGGAGGAACGGGGCGCCGTACGCGTAACAGGTCTTCGTGCCCGTGTTCCTGGCCTTCAGGAGCAGGTGGTTGAGGGGCCGGTCGACCTCCTCGACGGTGACCTTGGTGGTCGCCGCGGTGCAGGTGACCGGTGCCGGCTTGGCGGCGGGGGCCGCGGCGGACGCGGTGCCGAGCGCGGTCAGCGAGAGGGTGGCGGCGATGGCCGCGGCGGTGGCGGTGGCTCTGGTGGTGAGTCGCATGGCTGGTCTCTTTCGGTGTGACGTGGCAGACGTGAGCCGCGCCGGGAAGGCCCCGGTTACGGCGTGCTTGTATGACCCACAGCTTGTGCGAGGTTCCGTCCCAGCGGCCGGCGTGGCACGGGGGGTTGGCGACGCTGGGACGTTCGTACGGCTGTGAACTGCGAAAACTCCGTTCCTTGGAACGGGTGAATGGGATGGGAGAGAGCGTGGGGGCGGGTGATCTCGCGGAGCTGCTGCGGGAGCTGAAGGAGAGGTCGGGGCTCAGTTACGGAGCGCTGGCCAAGCGGTTGCACATGTCGACGTCGACGCTGCACCGGTATGTGAAGGGCGCCGCCGTACCCACGGAGTTCGCTCCGCTGGAGCGGCTCGCCCGGGTGTGCGGGGCCTCGCGGGACGAGATGGTCGAGGTCCACCGGCGGTGGATCCTGGCGGACGCGTACAGAGGGGACCGCAAGGAGGGGGAGTCCGCGTCCGGCGCGGAGTCCCGTGCGGGGGGCGGGGGCGAGGGGGCGGCTGGATCTGGCGGTGCGGGTTCGGTCGGCTCGCTCGGCGACGGTTCGGCCCCCGGCGCCCCCGGCGCCCCCGCGTCCGGCACCCCCGCCTCCGACGCCCCGGCCACCAAAGAACCGGCCACCAAAGAACCGGCCACCAAAGAACCGGCCGCCAAGGAACCGGCCACCACACGACCGGCACCCCCGGCATCACCCTCCGGAACCCCACCCCCCACGCACCCCCGCTCCGGCGACCCCGACGCCGCGGAGCCCGGTGACGAGGCGCCCGACATCGTTATCGGACCGGCCCCCGCAGGGGCGGACCGAGCGGCGGGGAGGCGGCTGACCAGGGCGCGGGTGCTCGTCGCCGCCGGTGTCGTCATGGCGCTCGGCGCCACCGCCGTCGCCGTGCACGCCGCCTCCGACGGCGGCAAGCGTGAGCGCGCGTCCGTCAACTCCCCGTCCGCGCAGGACGGGGAGTGGGGAGGGAGCCCCGCCGCCACCGGGTCCGCCTCGCCGTCCGGGAAGCCGTCCGAGAAGGGCAAGCCGGGCAAGGGGGCGACGCGCTCGGCGGGGCCGGGCAGCGAGGAGAAGGCGGGCAAGGACAAGACCGGCGGGGCCCCCGGCACCGGGGACGGCGGCAAGGGCGGTGGCGCCGCCGATGGCGGCAAGGCCGGTGTCCCGGTGTCCATCTCCACCCAGCCCCATTACTGGTCGGGCGGCTGCGGCGGCCCCTACCTCGTCGACAAGGAGCCCGGCGAGCTCTCCCCGCCGCCCGGGGAACAGGACGCCCCCGCCTGGGCGTCCGCGAACGACGCCGTCGCCGCCAGGGACCAGGCCGTACGGTTCACCGTGCAGGGCAAGGGCAAGGAAGCCGTCGTCCTGGAGTCGCTGAACGTCCGCGTCGCCGGTACCGGCGAACCCCTCAAGTGGACCAACTACAAGACGGCGTACCTCGGCGTCGGCTGCGGAAGCGGAGTGCCCAAGCACTCCTTCGCCACCGACCTGGACGCGGCGGCGCCCCGGCTCACCCCGGAGGAGGGGGACGAGGGCTTCCCGTACAAGGTGAGCGCGAACGACCCGGAGGCGTTCTACGTCAACGCCTCCGTCAACACCCGTTTTGTGCGCTGGTACTTGGAGCTGACGTGGTCGAGCGGCGGCCGCCGCGGCACCATACGCATCGACGACGAGGGCAAGCCGTTCGCGACGAGCGGTGACCAGGACCGTCCCGTCTACGCGTTCTCGCTCAACAGCAAGAAGTGGACGCGGACGAATCGCGACGACGACAACGTGCCCGACCCGCCGGCGTAGCGGCCGGGGGCGTCCGCGAGCGTCCGTATCCCGGAATGGTGCTTGTCCACGGCACGCATCTCCTTACGCTGCCGGAAAGCAAAGGAGCCGCACATGACCGCCACCGTCACCGATGCCGTCGTCCCCGCAGACAAGCACGAAGGCCAAAGCCAAGTCCCGGCCCCCGTGCCCGAGTTCGCGGCCCGTGCCGCCGCCGTCGGGGGTTCGCCCGTGCGGGACATCCTCGCGGTCACCGCGCGGCCCGAGGTCATCAACTTCGCGGGCGGGCTTCCCGCGCCCGAGCTGTTCGACGCGGCGGGCGTCGCCGCCGCGTTCCAGGCGGTCCTGACGTCGACGCCGGGGACGGCGCTGCAGTACTCCACGACGGAGGGCGAGCCCGCGCTCCGTGCCGCGATCGCCGCGAGGACGACGGCGCGCGGGCTGCCCACCGACGCGGCCGACCTGCTCGTCACCACCGGCTCCCAGCAGGCGCTCTCGCTGCTCGCGACGGTGCTCGTCGAACCCGGGGACACCGTCCTGGTCGAAAGTCCCTGTTATCTGGCGGCACTTCAGGCGTTCGCCTTCGCGGGCGCCCGCCTGGTGCCCGTGCCGTGCGACGACGAGGGACTCGACCCGGCCGCGCTCGACGCGCTCGTCGCCGAGCACCGGCCGAAGCTGCTCTACACCGTCCCCACCTTCCAGAACCCGACGGGCCGCACGCTGCCCGGCGGGCGACGGGCGGCCGTCGCCGAGGTGGCGGCGCGGCGCGGGCTGTGGATCGTCGAGGACGACCCGTACGGGGAGCTGCGGTTCGAGGGCGAGCGGGTGCCGTGGATCGCGACGCACCCGGGGGCCGAGGACCGCACGGTGCTGCTCGGCAGCTTCTCCAAGGTGATGGCGCCGGGCCTCAGGCTCGGCTGGCTGCGGGGGCCCGCCGCGCTGGTGCGGGCGTGTGCCGTCGCCAAGCAGGCGGCGGATCTGCACACGCCCACCGTCAACCAGCTCGCCGCCGCACGGTACTTGGCGGACCGCGACCTGGACGCGCATGTCGCGCGCGTCGCCGGTGTCTACCGGGAGCGGCGGGACGCGATGCTCGCGGGACTCGGGGAGGCGCTGCCCGACGGGTCCGGTTGGGTTCGGCCCGAGGGAGGCATGTTCGTCTGGGCGAGGCTGCCCGAGGGGTACGACACGACGTCCCTGCTGCGGACCGTCATCGCGCACGACGTGGCGTACGTGCCGGGGGCGCCGTTCTTCGCGGGGGAGCCGGATCGTGCCACGTTGCGGATGTGCTTCGTGACGCAGGCCCCCGACGAGATCGCCGAGGGCCTGCGGAGGTTGGGAGCGGGACTGCGGGAGTAACGCCGTCAGAGGCGCTCGGGCGTCCTGATGCCCAGGAGGGACATGCCCTTGTGCAGCGTGCGGGCCGTGAGGTCGCACAGGAACAGGCGGTTCTCGACCTGGGCCGGGGTGTCCGCCTTGAGGACCGGGCACTGGTCGTAGAACGTCGTGTAGAGGGACGCCAGTTGGTACAGGTACGCGGCCAGCTTGTGCGGGGCGTACTCGGCCGTGGCGTCCGCGACGAGCTCACCGAAGGCGTCCAGGTGGAGGCCCAACGCCCGCTCCGCGGCGGCCAGTTCGACCTCGGGGTGGGCGACGGGGGCGACGCCTTCGGCCTTGCGCAGGATCGACTTGATGCGGGCGTACGCGTACTGGAGGTAGACCGACGTGTCGCCGTTGAGCGACACCATCTGGTCGAGGTCGAACTTGTAGTCGCGGTTCGCCGACGTCGACAGGTCCGCGTACTTCACGGCGCCGATGCCCACGTACCGGCCGTTCTCGACGATCTCCTCCTCGGACAGGCCGACCTTCTCGGCCTTCTCGCGCACGACCGCCGTCGCCCGCTCGACCGCCTCGTCGAGGAGGTCCTCCAGGCGCACGGTCTCGCCCGCACGCGTCTTGAAGGGCTTGCCGTCCGCGCCGAGCACCGTGCCGTAGCCCATGTTGTGCGCGGTGACGTCGTCGTTCAGCCAGCCCATCCGGCGGGCCGCCTCAAAGACCATCTTGAAGTGCAGGGACTGGCGCACGTCCACGACGTACAGGAGCGTCGTCGCGTTCAGGTCCAGGACGCGGTCGCGGATCGCGGAGAGGTCGGACGCCGCGTAACCGAAGCCGCCGTCGGCCTTCTGCACGATCAGCGGGACCGGCTGGTCGTCCTTGCCGCGGATCTCGTCGAAGAAGACGACGAGCGCGCCCTCGGAGCGGACGGCCACGCCCGACTCCTCCAGGAGGCGGGCCGTCTCCGGCATCATGTCGTTGTACGCGGACTCGCCGACGATCTCCTCGTCCCTGACCTCCATGTCGAGCTTCTCGAAGACCGAGTAGAAGTAGACCTTCGACTCGTCCACGAACCGCTGCCACAGCTCCAGGGTCTCCTTGTCGCCGGACTGCAGGGCGACGACCCGCTTGCGGGCCCGCTCCTTGAAGTCCTCGTCCGCGTCGAAGACCGCGCGCGAGGCCTTGTACACCCGGTTCAGGTTGCTCATCGCCTGCTCGCCGTCCACGTCGGCCGCGGGGGCCAGCTGGTCGGGGTTCTCGATCAGGTACTGGATGAGCATGCCGAACTGGGTGCCCCAGTCGCCGATGTGGTGGCGGCCGATCGTCTTCTCGCCGGTGAAGTCGAGCATGTGGCGCAGCGCGTCACCGATCACGGCGGAGCGCAGGTGGCCTACGTGCATCTCCTTCGCCACGTTCGGCTGGGCGTAGTCGATGACCGTCGTGCCCGCGTCCGGGTTCAGCGGGACGCCGAGCCGGTCGCCGTCGGCGGCGCGGGCCGCGAGGGTCTCGGTGATCGCCTTGTCGGTGACCGTCACGTTCAGGAAGCCGGGGCCCGAGACCTCGACGTCGGCGAGCAGATCGCCGTGGTGTTATGGGCGCCCCCCCGGGGGGGCCGGCCCCCCGGGGTTGGGTTGGGGGTGGATTCGGTCGCCCCGGTGACGGTGGGGGT
>NZ_JBHYJI010000076.1:7436-42023 GCF_042740435.1 Streptomyces sp. NPDC059002
CTGTGGGTCTTGTGACCGTTAGGGTGTCCCGGGCGCGGGCCCACTCCGCCTGCCGGCTCTTCAGCTGTCTGTGGTCGTCCCCCCCCCCGACCTGGGTGGCCAGCTCCCGCGGGTTGGCCTTGGCCTTCTTCGCGAGCGCCAGGATGCCGTTGGCCTGGAAGTCCGCCCGGTCGCTACGTCGCAGCAGCGGATCCGCGGAACCGGCCTCCGGCAGGGCAGCCGAGAGGGCGTCCGCGAGGCGCTGGTGGACGGAGGCGGTGAGGGACGTGACCGGGGCCATGAGCTTCCGTTCTCGTAAATGGGGTGCATCAGGGTGAGCATCAAGTGTCCCATGAGGACGGACACCGATTCTCCTGGATAAGAGCAACCCCGGACCGGCTCGTTCCGTCTGGGACAATGGCTGACGCCAGATTCCGAGAATTCCGAGGAAACAAGAGGACGTGCCGATCGTGGCAGCTCAGAGCACTGATACCACCGACTGGGTCTCCCGCTACGCGGACGAGGTCATCGCCGAGTCGGAGCGTCGTGCCCCGGGCAAACCCGTTGTCGTGGCCTCCGGGCTCTCCCCCTCAGGGCCGATCCACCTGGGCAACCTGCGCGAGGTCATGACCCCGCACCTGGTCGCCGACGAGATCCGCCGCCGCGGGCACGAGGTCAGGCACCTGATCTCCTGGGACGACTACGACCGCTACCGCAAGGTCCCGGCCGGCGTCCCCGGCATCGACGAGTCCTGGGCCGAGCACATCGGCAAGCCGCTGACCTCCGTGCCCGCCCCGGCCGGCTCCGCGTACCCGAACTGGGCCGAGCACTTCAAGGCGGCCATGACCGCGGCGCTCGACGAGCTCGCTGTGGAGTACGACGGGATCAGCCAGACCGCGCAGTACACCTCCGGGGTCTACCGCGAGCAGATCCTGCACGCCATGAAGCACCGCGGCGACATCGACGCGATCCTCGACCAGTACCGCACCAAGAAGGACCCGGCGGCGGGCGGCAAGGGCAAGAAGCAGCAGAAGCCCGTCGACGAGGCCGAGCTGGAGGCCGCCGAGGGCTCCGGCGCCGCGGGCGAGGACGACGGCAGCGGCGGCACCGGCGGGTACTTCCCGTACAAGCCGTACTGCGGGCAGTGCGAGAAGGACCTGACCACCGTCGTCTCGTACGACGACGAGACCACCGAGCTCGTCTACACCTGCACGGCGTGCGGCTTCGGCGAGACGGTCCTGCTCAGCGAGTTCAACCGCGGCAAGCTGGTCTGGAAGGTCGACTGGCCGATGCGCTGGGCGTACGAGGGCGTGATCTTCGAGCCGAGCGGCGTCGACCACTCGTCCCCGGGGTCCTCCTTCGTCGTCGGCGGCCAGATCGTGCGCCAGATCTTCGACAGCGCACAGCCCATCGGCCCCATGTACGCCTTCGTGGGCATCTCCGGCATGGCCAAGATGTCGTCCTCCAAGGGCGGCGTGCCGACCCCCGGCGACGCGCTGAAGATCATGGAGGCGCCGCTGCTCCGCTGGCTGTACGCGCGCCGCAGGCCCAACCAGTCCTTCAAGATCGCCTTCGACCAGGAGATCCAGCGGCTCTACGACGAGTGGGACAAGCTGGAGGCCAAGGTCGCCGACGGCACGGTGCTGCCCGCCGACGCCGCCGCGCACACCCGTGCCGTGCGCACCGCCGCCGGTGAGCTGCCGCGCACCCCGCGGCCGCTGCCGTACCGCACGCTGGCCTCCGTCGCCGACATCACCGCCGGTGCCGAGGACCAGACCCTGCGGATCCTGCGCGACCTCGACCCGTCCGACCCGATCACGTCCCTCGACGAGACACGGCCCCGGCTCGACCGCGCCGAGAACTGGATCACCACCCAGGTTCCGGCCGAGGCCCGCACGATCGTCCGCACCGAGCCGGACACCGAGCTGCTCTCCGCCCTGGACGACGAGGGCCGCGAGTCGCTGCGGCTGCTCCTCGACGGGCTCGACTCGCACTGGTCCCTCGACGGGCTCACCCACCTCGTCTACGGCGTGCCGAAGGTGCGGGCCGGGTTCTCCGCGGACGCGACGGCCAAGGAGCTGCCGCCGGAGATCAAGGTCGCGCAGCGCACGTTCTTCGCGCTGCTCTACCGCCTCCTCGTCACCCGGGAGACCGGGCCGCGGCTGCCCACGCTGCTGCTCGCCGTGGGGGCGGAGCGGGTGCGCAAGCTGCTCGCGGCGTAGCGGTCCGCCGGGGCGCGGCGCGATGCGTCGCGCCGTGGCGCTGCATCCTTCGGACTACCCGTGATTCCGCCGGGGGCAGGACGTCTTCGTCCCTGCCCCCGGCGATCATCTTTGTATGAAGGAAATCATCGCCATCGTCGGATGGGTCGTCGGCATTCAGGGCGGCCTCGGTGCCGCGGGACGCATCTTCGGGGACGAGCCCTGGGGGCTGCTGCACAAGTGGTGGGACGTGCCGACGCCGTTGTACCTCGTGCTGCTGGTGGCCGGCGCTGCGCTTGCCCTGTACGGGGAGTTGGGCAAGCACGCGGCCAAGTCCCGGGCGTAGCCGCTTCACCGCGGGCGGGTGGGGGCTGGTCGCGCGGTTCCCCCCGCGCCCCTACCCGCGACGGCGCCTGCGGTGCACGAAGACGAAGGCCAGCGCGGCGACGACGACGGTGGCCGCGCCCGCGATGAAGCCGATGGCCGTGGTGCTCAGGCCGTCATTCGTGTCGGTGCTGTCGTCGCACGCGGCCTTGCTGGCCTTGTCGGCCTTTTCCACCGTCACCTTGCCGTTCGACTCGGCCTCGTCCGGCGGGACCGGCTCGTCGAAGCGGAGGGTGTGGTCGCCCGGCTTCGCGTCGCAGCGGACCGTGGCGTGGCCCTTCCACGAGACCTTTCCCGAGGAGTCCAGTTTCACCGGTCCCGAGAATGCGTCGGACCGTACGGTCACTTTCTTGTCGTCGTCCATCTGATCCATGAGTTCGGGATTCACGACCGACAGCGTGACGCGTTCGCCGGGGCGCACCGAGCCGGGAGAGACGGTGAGTTCACCCTGATCGCCCGCGCCCGCAGCGGAACTCGTGATGCCCGCGAGGGAAAGGGCGAGAGTGATCGCTCCGACGGTTGCGGCGCGTTTGTGTGGCATAAGGTGCAGTCCTCGGGTTCGGACGAGCGGAGCTCATTCCGGTTGCTGGATCCGTGCCTTGCGATCCTATCCAGGGGGAGCCCGTGCACCCGCCCGACCTCGGGTGCCCGGCCGTTCGGTACGCGATCGCAGCCGACCACCCAGTTCGTTCTGCGAATCGCAGCAGAAAGGCAGTTGTGCGTATTTCTCGTTGGGCCCGGGCCGTCGCCGTGGGGATGGGCAGCGGATTCCTCGCTGCTTCGGCGACCACCGCTTCCGCCGCGCCGGCCACACCGGAATGGAAGATCGAGGAGACCGTTCCGCGCAAGAGCGGTGCGGAATGGGCAGTTGAGGACGCGGAGCGGTTCTGGACCGCCGACCGCATGGAGTCGGCGACGCCGCTTCCGGCCACGGAAACGGAAAAGGACGCCGGGAGCGGTACGGACGCCGGAAAGCGGCGTGCCAAGGCCTCGGGGCCCGTCGCCTACGCCGCCGGTGCCAAGACCGACTACGAAGGCTCCAAGACCATCGGCGTGCTGTACTTCGTCGACAAGGGAATGGCCACCCACAACTGCACGGCCAGCGTCGTGCACAGCCCCAAGGGCAATCTGATCCTCACCGCGGGGCACTGCGGAAACGGCAACAAGTACGCCTTCGTACCCCAATACCGCACGGGCAAGAAGCCCGCACAGCAGCCCAACGGCATCTGGGCGGTCGACCGGGTCTTCAAGGACCCGCGGCACACCACCTACGGCCCCGGATCCGACCTCGACTTCGCCTTCGCGACGGTCAAGCCCGACAAACTCGGCCGCCAGGTCGAGAAGATCACCGGCGCCAACAAGCTGACCCGCACGCCGAATTACAAGGTCTGGGTCACCGTCATCGGCTATCCGTCGGCCAAGAACGCGCCCAAGGACCAGGCGATCAAGTGCCGGACGAAGACGACCCGCCTGACCGGGTACAAGCAGCTGCGCATGGAGTGCGGCGGCTTCTACGGCGGCACCTCCGGCAGCCCCTGGCTGATGAACTTCGACGAGAAGACCAAGACGGGCCAGGTCGTCGGCAACCTCGGCGGCGTGGGCGGCGGCGGGGCCACCGACTCCGTCTCGTACGCGCCGTACTACGACGACGAGGTCTTCAAGCTCTACGACGACGCCGTCAAGAACGTCGGCACGGTCAAGCGGCCGCCGCTGCCCAGGACCCTCGGCGTGGGCGAGACCTGGCAGCACGCCAAGCAGCTGGCCACCGGCGACTACACCGGTGACGGCAAGGCCGACCTGCTCGCCGTGTGGACCGACGGCGAGGTCACCCTCCACCCCGGCAACGGCAAGGGCGGCTTCACCGCCGAGCGCCGGCTCCGGAAGGCCAACTCGACCTGGAAGCACGCCACGACGATCACCGGTGGCGACTTCACCGGCAACAACACCTCCGACCTGATCGTGCGCTGGTCCGACGGCGAGGTCACCCTCTACCCCGACGTGACCGCCGCGGGCTTCGGCAAGGAGATCAATCTCGCCGCCGCCAAATCCGTCTGGAAGCACGCCGACCAGCTCACCGCGGGCCGCTTCAGCGGCAACAAGTGGGTCGACGACGTCGTCGTACGCTGGAGCGACGGCGAGGTCAGCCTCTACAGCGACGTGGACGGCCGCGGCTTCCGCAAGGAGACCAAGCTCCAGAAGGCCAACGCCACCTGGAAGCACGCCACCCTGCTCACCAGCGGCGACTTCACCGGCAACGCCAACTGGGACATCATCGTCCGCTGGACCGACGGCGAGCGCACCCTCTACCAGGACGTCAGCACGCGCGGCATCGGCAAGGAGACCCGGATGCAGGCGCCCGGCGCCCTCTGGAAGAACGCCAAGGTGATGACGGCGGGCAACTACACGCCCAACGGCCGCCCCGACGACCTGATCGTCCGCTGGAGCGACGGCGAGGTCACGCTCTACGCCGACACCAGCACCCGACTCGGCCCCGAGCGCACCCTCGTCCCGCCGAAGGCGTCCTGAGCCCCGGCGTCCGCCGCGGCGGGCTCAGCCCGGCAGGAGCCCGGCGACGACCAGCCACAGCGGGATGAGCAGCAGGGCGAACGAGAGCACCCCGAAGAACGTCAACACGGTGCCGCGCGCGGCGAGTCGCCTGTCGCGCGCGCTTCTGACCCGGGTCGGCGACAGCGGGTCGTAGGTCACGTCCACCGGACCCGTCCTGCCCTTGTGCGCGTAACCGACCGGCTGTGTGACGACGAGGTGCTCGCCCTCCAGCGTCCGGAATTCGTAGATGGGACGCCACTCCGTGTCCGAGCTGGCCGAGCCCCCGTGCGACTTGTAGTCGCGGATGCGGCCGGAAACGGTGATGCCCCGCCGCCACAGGATCAGCGCGTCCCGCACGACCTCTTTCCAGCCCACGGCGAACATCAGCCAGCCCACGGGGCCGTAGAGCATGATGAAGCCCACCAGGCCGCCGATCCCCGCCTCGGCGCCCCGCTCCAGGGCCACCTCGAAGAACGCGAAGTACGCCACCACCGCGGGGCCGATCAGCCAGAGCAGGGGACGCCCCGGCAGCCGCGGGCGGCGGCGCTCGGCAGTCTGCACCGTCACCAGCGACGGCCCGTGATCGACGGTCGACACCCGCCCCAGGGCCGAACGCAGCCGCTGGGTGAAGGCGTCGGCTGCGGTGACGTTGCGGGTGGTCAGCGCGACGGCATCGTCCTCGCCGCCGCCGGACAGCTCAAGGCGTACGCGCCCACCGGCGCACGCGACGCGTCCGATCGCCGCCAGCGGCACGGTCCACGTCACCCGGCCGCGCACCACCAGCACCGCATTCGCCGTCAGCCGGAAGACGACGCCCCGCCCCCGCAACACCACATCCGGTATCCGCCCCATGACCAAGATCATAAATGACGGCAAATAGGGTACGGAAAGCGGATGTTCGGGATGAACCGGGAGCTACGCGATGTGGTCTTCCATCAGCTCGTCGTTGAGACGGGCCGCGAACCGGTCCATGTAGTTGTTCAGTTGGCGGGACTGGAGGCGCAGGCCGTAGGCCGCCTCGACGTTGGCCGCGAATGCGCCCGGGGTGGGCATGCCCTCGCCCTCTATCGAGTGGCGGAACACCTGGTAGAGCTCTTCGTCGGTGGGGGCGGGCGCCGCGGCGGGCTCGGGGGCGGGGGCGGGCTCCGGGTGGGGGATGCCGTCGCCGAGGGGGCGAGTGCCGCCCGCGCCGTTCGGGACGGGGAACTCCGGGGCGGGGTGGGGCTGTTGTACGGCGACGGGAGGCTGCTGCCCCTGCGGTCCCGGCTGTGCTTGCTGCTCCAGCTGCTCCTGCTGTCCCTTCTGTGCTTGCTGTCCCTGCTGCGCTTGCTGGAGGCGTTCCTGTTCGGCGTACCACTGGTCGTACGGGACCACGGGCTCGTACGAGGCGTTGTGGGCCGCGAACCAGGGGCTCTCGTGCTGGTTCACCGGGAGCGTCTCGTCGGGGGCGTCGGGGGCGTCGGGGGCCGGGACGGTGGACGGGGCGGGGGCGGCGGGCAGTTGGGGCTGTGCGGGCTGGGCGGTCGCTTCGGGTGCCGTCGCGGTCTTGGGGGCGGGCGGGAGCAGGACCGGCTCGATGCCGGCGGCCGCCAGGCCCGCGGGGGCGGTTTCCGCGAGGGGGACGCCGAAGCGGGCAAGGCGCAGTGGCATGAGGGACTCGACGGGGGCCTTGCGGCGCCAGGAGCGGCCGAAGCGGGCCTGGAGGCGGGCCTGGTAGACGAGGCGGTCCTGTTCGAGCTTGATGACCTGCTCGTAGGAGCGCAGTTCCCACAGCTTCATGCGGCGCCACAGCTTGAACGTCGGGACGGGGGAGAGCAGCCAGCGCGTGAGGCGCACGCCCTCCATGTGCTTGTCGGCCGTGATGTCCGCGATCCGGCCCACCGCGTGCCGCGCCGCCTCGACCGCGACCACGAACAGGACCGGGATGACCGCGTGCATGCCCACGCCCAGCGGGTCGGGCCAGGCCGCGGCGCCGTTGAACGCGATCGTCGCCGCCGTGAGCAGCCACGCCGTCTGGCGCAGCAGCGGGAAGGGGATGCGGATCCAGGTCAGCAGGAGGTCGAGGGCGAGCAGGACGCAGATGCCCGCGTCGATGCCGATGGGGAAGACGACCGAGAAGCCGCCGAAGCCCTTCTTCTCGGCGAGCTCCCGCACGGCCGCGTACGACCCCGCGAAGCCGATACCGGCGATGACGACGGCACCGGCGACGACCACCCCGATGAGTATCCGGTGCGTCCGTGTCAGCTGCATCGCGGCCACCCGCGAACCCCTCCCTGTACGGCCTGTATCGGCTTGTTGCGAGCGACAGCCTGGCACATGCGTGCGGAGGGCCGTGGGCCGGTACGCCGGGAGCCCGGCCCCCAAGGGGGCCGGGCTCCGTCAATTTGTGCGCCTGTACGGCGAGTTGGGCCTGTAGGGCCTGTTGAGGCTCTTGGGCCTGTTGGGCCTCTTGGTCCTCGTCAGGACTTGCTGGTGCCCGACTTGTCCTTCGACTTGGAGTCGTCGGACGTGCTGTCGTCGCTCTTCGCGTCGTCCTTGGCCTTGGAGTCATCGGCCTTGGAGTCCTCGGACTTGGCGTCGTCCTTCGGCTTCTCGCCCGAACCCGACGCCTTGCCGCCGCCCTCGTTCGCCGCGACGACCGCCGCGGCGGCCTCCTTCGCGGCCTTCTGCGCGGCCTTGCCCAGGGCGCCCGCGTCGGGGGACTCGTCGCCCGCGAGGCCCGCGCCGTTGTAGTCGACCGTGATGACCGCGTTCTCCACGCGGGTCACGAACGTCTGCTGCTTGAAGGTGTCCTTGTCCTTCTTCAGGTCGTACTTCACGAGGGTCGCCTGGTCGCCGACGCCCTGCACGGGCTCGGACTTCAGGCCCTTCGCGTCCTTGGTCGCCTGCGCGTCCGAGACCTGCTTGGCGAAGTTGTCCTGTGCGCGCTTCGCGCCGCTGCCGAGCGAGGCGTCCGAGTCGAAGCGCAGCGTCGAGACGCGCAGCCAGCGGAACTGCGAGCCGTCCACGCCGTTGTTGTCGAGGCTGTCCCAGGAGCAGCTGCCGCGCGTGGCGGTGTCGCTGGACGTGCCCGCCTTGCCCGACTTGTCCTTCGCCTTCGGGACCAGCTCCTCGAGCGTCTTCTTCGACAGGACCTCGCAGGGCTCAGGAAGCTTGCCGTACGCGGCCTTCTCGACCTTCGGGGCCTTGTCGCCGCCGGTCTTGGCCGACGCCGACGCCTTCGAGCCCGAGTCCTTCTTGGCCCCGTCGGAGCCGGAGTCGGAGTCGGACGAGCAGCCGGAGGCGACGAGGATCACCGGTACGGCGGCCGCGCAGACGAGGAGGCGGCTGCGGAGCTGTCGCTGTCGCTGTGCAGGTCGGTGCATGGTTCCTTCACTCAGTTCGTCTCGTGACGTCCGGTTCGTCTCGTGACGTCGTCGGGTCCGAGGGGCCACGGTACGCGCATGGGACGACGGGCGGATCCGCTTCACCGGACCCGGGACCCCCTCCGGACCCGCTTCTCGCGACCGCTACTCGTCGAACGTCCCGGAGAGGCTGTCGGCCAGTTCCAGCGCCTTGTCCTGCATTTCCTTGCTGTCGGGCACGTCCGTGCGGCGGCCCGGCTGCTCGTCGTACTCGATGGTCACGATGACGTTCGACGTGCGGAACACCACAGTCACGGTGCGGTGCCGGGTGGCCGATGTGGCGGTGGTGAGGGCGTCGTCGAGGAAGGCCTCGTCGCCGAGGTCGTCGAGGGTGCGGGGTTCGAGACCGGCGGGCGGGGTGGCGGGCCGGGAGGCGCCGCCGGTCGGGTTGTCCGAGCCGCCCTTTCCTCCCTCACTGCCCTTTTCGCCCTTACCGTCCTTGCCGTCCTTGGTGGACTTCTTGGACGGGGCGGGGTCGTCCGCCTTGGCGCCCTGGGCCTTGTCGCCCGCCTCGGAGTCCGCGGAGTCCGAGGAGTCCGAGGAGTCCCCGGCCTTGCCGGACGCGCCGTCCGTGGGCTCGCCGGACTCCTCGGTGCCCTCGGCGTCCTCGGCCTCCTCCGTCTCCGTGGAGGTCGGCTCCGGAAGGTCGGCCTCCTTGAGCTTCGTCGCGTAGACGGAGGCCGCGCGCTCGTCGTCGCTGACCGCTCCGTCGTACGACACGACGCGCTCGAAGTCGACGAGGAGGTGGTGCGAGGCGCCGGACGACTCGACCTTCCAACGGCAGCCCACGCGCCGGTCGGTGTCGTACGTCACCGTGGGCGTCCCCGCGTACGCCTTCTCCTGCTGCTCACCCTCAGGCATCTCCTCCAGGCCGGGCAGCATCGCGTCGAGCGTGCTCCGGTCGACCTCGCCGCAGGGTTCGGGGAGCGTGCGGTACTTGCCGGGCCGCGCCGGAGCGGTCGAGCTGCCGGTGTCGCCGGGCTTCGAGTCGTCGGCGTCGTCGCCGAGCCCGGAGCCGCCGCTGCAGCCGACGAGCAGCGCCGCGAGGAGCGCGGCCGCACCGGGTACACAGGCCTTGGCCTTCCGCTGCACCGTGATGGCTCCTCTCGCCTGGTCCTGCCTGGTTATTCGGTTGCCGCCGGTGGGCGACCGGTGGACACAATGTCTATCGCACGCGCTGCCGTGGACGCCGGTCCGTTACCCCTTTCGTTGACCTTGGCTCCGGTATTTGCGCTTCTAGGCTTGTAGTTGATTACGGGGGAATGAGGACGATATGTCGTACGTAGAGGTTCCCGGTGCGAAGGTACCGATCCGGATGTGGACCGACCCGAGGTCGGTCGAGGACGCGGCGATGCGTCAGCTCCAGAACGTCGCGACACTGCCGTGGATCAAGGGTCTCGCCGTCATGCCGGACGTCCACTACGGCAAGGGTGCGACGGTCGGCTCGGTGATCGCCATGCGCGACGCGGTCTGCCCGGCGGCGGTCGGCGTCGACATCGGCTGCGGCATGTCCGCCGTCAAGACCTCGCTGACCGCGAATGACCTTCCGGGTGATCTTTCGCGGCTGCGGTCGAAGATCGAGCAGGCGATTCCGGTGGGGCGGGGAATGCATGACGACCCCGTGGAGCCGGGGCGCTTCCATGGGATGGCCACGGCGGGGTGGGATGACTTCTGGGAGCGGTTCGAGGGGGTTGCTGAGGCGGTCAAGTTCCGTCACGGGCGGGCCGTTGCGCAAATGGGGACACTTGGCGCGGGAAATCACTTCTGGGAGCTATGCCTCGATTCGGACAATTCGGTCTGGATCATGCTGCACTCCGGATCCCGGAACATCGGCAAGGAGCTGGCGGACCACCACATCGGCCAGGCCCAGAAGCTGCCGCACAACCAAGGCCTCGTGGATCGCGATCTCGCCGTCTTCGTCGCGGACACCCCGCAGATGGCGGCGTACCGGCACGACCTGTTCTGGGCGCAGGAGTACGCGAAGCACAACAGGGCCATGATGATGGCGCTCTCCCAGGACGTGATCCGCCGCGAGTTCAAGAAGGCCAAGGTGACCTTTGGCGAGGTCATTTCCTGTCACCACAACTACGTCAGCGAAGAGCGCTACGACGGAATGGACCTGCTGGTCACCCGTAAGGGCGCGATTCGTGCCGGCAGCGGTGACTACGGGATCATCCCGGGCTCGATGGGCACCGGCTCGTACATCGTGAAGGGCCTCGGCAACGAGGCGTCCTTCAACTCGGCCTCGCACGGCGCAGGTCGGCGCATGAGCCGGGGCGCGGCGAAGCGTCGCTTCTCGACGAAGGACCTGGAGGAGCAGACGCGGGGCGTCGAGTGCCGCAAGGACTCCGGCGTCGTGGACGAGATCCCGGGTGCCTACAAGCCGATCGAGCAGGTCATCGACCAGCAGCGCGACCTCGTCGAGGTCGTGGCGAAGCTGAAGCAGGTCATCTGCGTGAAGGGCTGAGGCGGCCCGACGCAGGCCCCGACGAGGTGCGCCCCCGGTCCCGCAACGGGCCGGGGGCGTACGTCACTTCGCGTGTGTCACCGCGTAGATCATGACGAACGCGACGATGTGGATGCCGAAGAGGAAGTACGCGAGGTACCACCACATCATCCGTTCGTTCTTCTTCTCCTCGGCGAGGCGGCGGGTCTCCTGCTCGTGGGTGAGGCGTTCGAGCGGGTCGGGGGCGTCGGCGGAGTAGGCGGGGGTGCCGGGGTCGTCGGCGGGCAGGGGCATGGTCACAGCTCCCGGTGGACCTTGGTGTTGGAGGCCTGGGCGCGGGGGCGGACGACCAGGAGGTCGACGTTGACGTGCGGCGGGCGGGTGACCGCCCAGGTGATCGTGTCGGCCACGTCGTCGGCGGTGAGCGGCTCGGCGACGCCCGCGTAGACCTTGGCGGCCTTGTCGGCGTCGCCGCCGAAGCGGGTCAGTGCGAAGCCGTCCGTCTTGACCATGCCGGGCGCGATCTCGATGACGCGGACCGGGGTGCCGACGATCTCCAGGCGGAGGGTCTCGGCGAGGACGTGCTCGGCGTGCTTGGCGGCCACGTAGCCGCCGCCGCCCTCGTACGTGCCGTGGCCCGCGGTGGAGGACAGGACCACCACCGTGCCGTCGCCGCTCGCGGTGAGCGCGGGCAGCAGGGCCTGGGTCACGTTCAGGGTGCCGATGACGTTCGTCTCGTACATCTGGCGCCAGTCGGCCGGGTCGCCGGTGGCGATGGAGTCCGCGCCGAGCGCGCCGCCCGCGTTGTTGACCAGGACGGCGATCTTCTTGAAGGCCGTCGCGAAGGTGTCGACGGCCTCGCGGTCGGTGACGTCGAGCGCGTACGCCACCGCGTCGTGCCCGGCGTCGGTGAGCTCGGCGGCGAGGGCCTCGATGCGGTCCTTGCGGCGCGCGGTGAGGACCACGCGGTATCCCGCGGCGGCCAGGCCGCGCGCGGTGGCGGCACCGATGCCGCTGCTCGCGCCGGTGACGATCGCGATGCGGGTGGCGGCGACGGCGGTCATGGTGCGCTCCTCTGGCAGGCGGATCCGGTGCGGTACCCGTACTGGTGAGATCGGTCCATCCGCCAGGATAGGCGTGCGATTTCAGCGGCCTCGCGGCGCGTACATGATCACGGCGACGCCCGCGAGGCAGACCAGCGCCCCGACGACGTCCCACCGGTCGGGCCGGTAGCCGTCCGCGACCATGCCCCAGGCGAGGGATCCGGCGACGAACACCCCGCCGTACGCGGCGAGAATGCGGCCGAACTCGGCGTCCGGCTGCAGCGTGGCCACGAAGCCGTAGACGCCGAGCGCGATGACGCCCGCCCCGATCCAGGCCCAGCCCCGGTGCTCGCGCACGCCCTGCCAGACCAGCCAGGCGCCGCCGATCTCGAAGAGCGCGGCGAGGAGGAAGAGGGCGATGGAGCGCGTGGTGAGCATGGTCAACAGGGTGGCATGGGGCATGTGTGCGGGGACGCAGTGGAAGGTATCGGGGCAAAGTGCCCGTGCGGGTGCGTGGACGCGGGCAGCGGACGGGAAGCGCAAGCGGAGGTTGCTGTGTCGGGTCTTCGGGTTCGGGTCGGTCAGCGGGTGGGTGTGGGTGTGAAGGTGGGGGTGGCCCTGGGGGTGGGGGTAGGGCTGGGGTTCGGGGGTGTTCTGGGGGTGGCGCCCGTTGCGGGTGCCGCCGTCGGCGGGCCCGAGGTCCCCGAGGTCGACCTCGCCTTCCACGGTGACGTGTCCTTGTACGAAGGGGTCGTACGAGTCCGGTTCGTGCCGCAGAACCACGGGCCCATGGACGTCGCCGGAGCCACCGTGCGGCTGCGCTGGTCGGTGCCGCTCGTGGATGCGCGGCCGCTGCCCGATGCGTGCCTGCGGTCGGGAGCGGACACGGTCCTGTGCCGCACGGGCGCGCTGGACGCGGGGAGCGTGGGCGAGCCCGTCGAGATCGTGGTGCGCGTCGCGGGGGAGCGGGGGGCTCCGGGTGGGCCGGACGGGCCGGACGGGCCGGGCGAGGTGGGCGAGGTGGGCGAGGTGGGCGTACGGATCGGTACGGAGTGGAACGGCGGAGCCACGGACCCGAACCCGCGGAACAACGAGCACGCGGTGCTGGCCCTGGACACCGGGGATGCCTACTACTTCTGAGGCGTGGCCTACGCGTTCTGAGGCGTGGCCTACGCGGGGTTCAGCGCGAGGCGCCAGTCGTTGCAGGGGTGCCAGTTCCCCTTCGGGTACTCGATGGACGCCTCGCCGACCAGTGTGAAGCCCGCCTTGCGGCAGACCGCGTTCGACGCCGCGTGGCCGGTCGCGGGGAAGGCGTGGAGGTGGGGGTGGCGGCCGGCCGCTCGTACGTGGGGGACGAGCAGGCGGGCCGCGGTCGCCGCCAGGCCCCTGCCCTGGAACGCGGGCAGGACGCCCCAGCCCGTCTCCCAGACCTGCTCGCCCTGCCAGGTCGTCTCCCAGTGGCCGATGGACCCCGCGAGCTCGCCGTCGAGGACGATGCGGAACATCTGACCGCGGTCGTGGTCGTTGGTCGCGAGGTAGCGGCGGTGCCGGTCCTCGACCTTTTCGCGGGTCTCGGGGCCGCCCAGGTACTCGGTCAACTCCGGGGTGTTGAGGGCGTGCAGGAGGTCGAGGCCGCCGTCCTCCGACCAGGGTTCGAGCCGTACGTCGGGTGTCTGTGATCGGTTCATGTGCTCACGGTAGGCGGGGGGTCTGACAGTGGCCGGGGGGCGAGGAATAGGCGGGAGGGCCGCGCCGTTCCGTAAGGTGTAGTTGAAAGATGAACAACCTGCGCAACAGCCTGCACAACCTGAGCAACCCGCGGAGAGTGAGATCGGCCATGGCCATGCAGTTCGGGATCTTCAGCGTCGGTGACGTGACCGCCGACCCGACCACCGGTCGTACCCCGACCGAGGCCGAGCGCATCAAGGCGATGGTCGCCATCGCGCTCAAGGCCGAGGAGGTCGGGCTCGACGTCTTCGCGACCGGCGAGCACCACAACCCGCCCTTCGTGCCGTCGTCCCCGACCACGATGCTCGGCTACATCGCCGCCCGCACCGAGAAGCTGGTCCTCTCCACCTCCACCACCCTCATCACCACCAACGACCCGGTGAAGATCGCCGAGGACTACGCGATGCTCCAGCACCTCGCGGACGGGCGCGTGGACCTGATGATGGGGCGCGGCAACACCGGGCCCGTCTATCCGTGGTTCGGCAAGGACATCCGCCAGGGCATCAACCTCGCCGTCGAGAACTACGCGCTGCTGCGCAGGCTGTGGGACGAGGGCGTGGTGACGTGGGAGGGGAAGTTCCGTACGCCGCTGCAGTCCTTCACGTCGACGCCCCGCCCGCTCGACGGTGTCGCGCCGTTCGTCTGGCACGGGTCGATCAGGTCCCCGGAGATCGCCGAGCAGGCCGCGTACTACGGAGACGGCTTCTTCCACAACAACATCTTCTGGCCCGCCGAGCACACGAAGAAGATGGTCGACCTGTACCGGCAGCGGTACGCGCACTACGGGCACGGCACCGAGGAGCAGGCGATCGTGGGCCTCGGAGGGCAGGTCTTCATGCGGGCGAACTCCCAGGACGCCGTGCGGGAGTTCAGGCCCTACTTCGACAACGCGCCGGTCTACGGGCACGGTCCCTCGCTGGAGGACTTCACCGAGCAGACCCCGCTGACCGTGGGCTCCCCGCAGCAGGTGATCGAGCGGACCCTGTCCTTCCGCGACACGGTGGGGGACTACCAGCGCCAGCTGTTCCTCATGGACCACGCGGGGCTGCCGCTGAAGACCGTCCTTGAGCAGCTCGACATCCTCGGCGAGGAGGTCGTCCCCGTGCTGCGCGAGGAGTTCGCCAAGAACCGTCCGGCGGGGGTGCCGGACGCGCCCACCCATGCGGCGCGGGTCGCGGACCGTGACGCCGCACAGGAAGAGCAGGAAGAGCAGGAAGAGGTGTCCGCATGAAGCTCGTCGTCGTGTCCGCGGGCCTGAGCGTGCCCTCGTCGACCCGGCTGCTCGCCGACCGGCTCGCGGCGGCCGTGCGGCGGCAGGCCGACGCGGACGTGGAGTTCGTCGAGCTGCGCGACCTCGCCGTGGAGATCGCCCAGGGCCTCACCACCGGGTTCCCCGGGTCCGCCCTGGGCGCCGCGGTCGACGCGGTGTCCGGCGCCGACGGCCTGGTCGTCGTGACACCGGTCTTCTCGGCCTCGTACAGCGGGCTCTTCAAGTCCTTCTTCGACGCCGTCAGCGGCTTCGACAAGGACGCGCTGGCCGGTACGCCGGTCCTCGTCGCGGCCACCGGCGGCACGCCCCGGCACTCCCTCGTCCTGGACCACGCGCTGCGCCCGCTCTTCGCGTATCTGCGCTCCGTCGTCGTGCCGACGGGGGTGTACGCGGCGTCCGAGGACTGGGGGGCGGAGGGGCTCGCGGAGCGGATCGACCGGGCGGGCGCCGAGCTGGCGGGGCTCATGCGGCCGCTGGTCGCGGAGCCGACGGGGGCCGGGCGGGCGGAGGAGCCCGTCGTCGTGCCCTTCGCCGAGCAACTTGCCGCGCTGCGGGGGGAGTAGGGGCGCTTTCCGGCCGGGTCCGCTGTTGCAGTTCGTTCCACGAACTAATATTGTTCGTGGAACGAACTAGATGCCCGTGTGGTCCTTCGGGGTCGCGGGGTGTCGTATCGACGGTTCTCGTGTCAGCGGTTCTCGTGTCAACGGGTCTCGTGTCAACGGTTCTCGTATCAATGGGGGTTGGGAAAATGGGTCGTACTGTCGCGGTCATCGGTGGGGGATACGGCGGCGCCGCCGTCGCCAAGGCGCTGGACGAGGACGCCGACGTCGTCCTCGTCGACCCCAAGGACGCCTTCGTGCACGCCGCGGGGTCCCTGCGCGCCCTGGTCGATCCCGGCTGGGCGGGCAACATCTTCTTTCCGTACGACGGGCTGCTGCGGCGCGGCCGGTTCGTGCGCGACCGGGCCGTCGCGGTGGACGGCGGGGGTGTCACGCTCGCGTCGGGCGACCGGATCGACGCCGACTACCTCGTCCTCGCCACCGGCTCCGGCTATCCGTACCCGGCCAAGATGGACACCGACGTGGCGAGCGAGGCGCTGGCCAGGCTGCGTGCCACGCACGACGAACTCGCCGGATCCCAGCGGGTGTTGATCGTGGGCGCGGGACCCGTCGGGCTCGAACTGTCCGGTGAGATCAAGGCCGTGTGGCCGGACAAGCACGTCGTCGTGGTCGATCCGGCCACCGAACTCGTGCCCGGCCACGAGCCCGAGATGCGCGACGACCTGAACCGCCAGCTCGACGGGATCGGCGTCGAACTGCGCCTGGGCACCGCCCTGTCCGAGCAGCCGCCGGTCGAACCGGGGCGGGCGAAGACCTTCACGGTCGGCACCACCGGCGGCGGGGACGTCACCGCCGACATCTGGTTCCGCTGCCACGGCGTGCGCGTCGAGAGCGACTACCTCGGCGCCGCGCTGGCCGCGGCCCGCACGCCGAAGGGCCAGGTCCGCGTGACCGAGACGCTCAACGTCGAGGGCCACGGGCACATCTACGCGCTCGGCGACCTCACCGACGTGGCCGAGGCCAAGATGGCCGGGTACGCGATGCGGCACGCCGAGGTCGTCGCGGAGAACATCAGGGCGCGGCTGCGCGGCGAGGAACCCACCGCCCGCTATGTGCCGTCGCCCGTGCCCTCGGTGCTGCTGCCGCTCGGCCCCAAGGGCGGTGTCGGCCAGGTGCCGGGGCCCGACGGGGTGTCCGTGCTGCCGGCCGAGGCGGTCGCCGAGTACAAGGGCGCCGACCTGTTCACCGGGCGCTTCACGGAGCTTTTCGGGACGGCCTGACCTGTCGGGGCCCGGCCTTGGCGGCGCGGGGCTCCTCCATGAAGACGACCGGGACCTCGTTGTCCCGTACGACCCGGGCGAGCAGTTCCGCGAGCGTGCCGCGGTCGTCGTCGCCGAGACCGGCCGGCAGGGCGTCGATCCTGCGGCAGGTCTCGGCGTAGAACTCCTCGGCGAGCGCGGCGCCTTCGTCGGTCAGCGCGACACGGATCGCCCGCCCGTCCTCGGGGTCGGGCTCGCGGCGGACCAGGCCGTGCTGGGCCGTGCGGTCCACCAGACCCGTGAGGCTGGACTTCGCGAGGCCGAGCGTCGCGCCCAACTCCCGCATGCCGTACGGCTTGACCATCAGGACGCAGAGCAGCTGTCCCTGCTGCGGCGTCAGGCCGTACTCCCTGCCGGACTCGGCATAGACGGCATTGACGAGAAAAGCGGAACGCACCAGTGCGGTGGCGATCCCCATTGGCCCGTCGACGGATTTCCCCATGCCGTCAGAATACGGCAGCGAGGAATGCCGTCCGGTGGCCGAATTCGTGCCGTCAGGCGGACCGGCCGACGTCGTCGAAGTCGGTGGACGCCGACAGCTCGGCCCACGCCTGCATGTCGTGCTCGAAGGCGTCGCGTCCGGCCCGGACGAGCCGCAGCGCGTCGTTGCCGAGCAGCAGGCGCGCCGGGGGCTGCTCGGCCGCCACGATGCGCAGCACCGCGGCCGCGGCCTTGTCCGGGTCGCCGGGCTGCTGCCCGCTGCCGTTGATGCGCCGGGCGCGCAGCGGCTCGAACAGCTCGTCGTAGTCGGCGATCGCACGGGGCGCGCGGATCATCGAGCGGCCGGACCAGTCGGTGCGGAAGCTGCCCGGCTCGACGGCGGTGACATGGATGCCGAAGCCGGCGACCTCCTTGCCGAGCGTCTCGAGGATGCCCTCCACCGCGAACTTGCTGCCGTGGTAGAAGCTGAGGCCCGGCATGGTGATCAGTCCGCCCATCGAGGTGACGGCGATGAGGTGGCCCGCGCGGCGCTCTCGCATGTGCGGCAGCACGGCCTTGATCACCGCCACGGTTCCGTAGACGTTCACCTCGAACTGGCGGCGGAGGTCGTCCATCGACGACTCCTCGAAGAGGCCGTCATGGCCGTACCCGGCGTTGGCGACGAGCACGTCGACCGGGCCCAGGTCGCGCTCGGTCCCCGCCACGACCCTGTCCACGGCGTCATGGTCGGTCACGTCCAGGATGCGGGCGTGCGCGTCGCCGTCGAGCGCCTCGAAGGCCCGTGCGTCGGCGGGCGTGCGCACCGTGCCCACCACCCGGTGGCCCGCGTCCAAGGCCGCGCGCCCGAGTGCGCGGCCCAGGCCGGTGCTGACGCCGGTGATCAGGAATGTCTTGGTGTCCGACACAGGAGGTCCCTTCGTACGTTGCGAACAGCGGCCGACCGGGGCGCTGTTGGGCCCCGGCCGGTCTCGACGTGTTCCACTTCAGCACCGGAATCGGCCGCGGACCGGCTTCCGGGGGGTCCGCTTCGCCCCGGGGACGGCCGGGCCGGGGGACAGCCGGACGGGGGGACCGCCAGTCCCCCTCTCGCGGGCCGTCGGGCCGATCTCGGGCCCTATCGTGAACGGCATGGACCGCAACGCAGCTCTCGGTGAGTTCCTCCGCTCCCGGCGGGCGCGGATCACTCCGCGCCAGGCGGGCCTGTCCGACGACGGCGGCTCCCGGCGCGTGCCGGGACTGCGCCGCGAGGAGATCGCGCACCTGGCGGGCGTGAGCGTCGACTACTACGTACGCCTGGAACGCGGACGCCGCCTGAACGTCTCCGAGACCGTCCTTGACGCCATCTCCCGCGCGCTGCGCCTCGATCCCGTCGAACGCGCCCATCTGTTCCAGCTCGCCAAGCCCGCCGCGGGCAGGCCCCGCCGCACGGCGACGCGTCCGCAGCCGGTCCGCCCGGGGCTGCGCGACCTGCTCCGGATCCTGGAGCACACGCCCGCCCTCGTGCTGGGGCGGCGCCTTGACGTCCTCGCGTCCAACGAGATGGCACGTGCGCTGCTCACCGACTTCGACGCGCTGCCGCACCGCGAGCGGAACCTGGTGCGGTTCATGTTCTGCGACGAGACCGCACGCTCGCTGTACACCCACTGGGAAACCCATGCCCAGGACATCGTCGCCTCGCTCCGGCGCGATGCCGGACGCCATCCGCACGATCCGCTGCTCGCCGAGCTCGTCGGCGAACTCTCCATCACGGACGAGGACTTCCGCCGCTGGTGGGCCGACCAGAACGTGTTCCGGCACACGCATGGCAGCAAGCACTTCCACCACCCGGTCGTCGGCCCGCTCACCCTCAACTACGAGTCCCTCACCCTGCCCGCCGACCCGGACCAGCGGCTGAGCGTCTACACCGCCGAGGCAGGCTCCAGCTCCGAGGAGGCGCTCCGGCTGCTGGAGAGCCATGGGGCGAAGGTGTCTTCGGGCCGCTGAAGACCCGGTTCAGGCCGGGTCAGGCCCTTGAAGACCCGGTTCAGGGCCAGACCAGGCAGTAAGCCTGATGCCCCGCGTCATGCAGACGGTGGCTGAAGTCCTGCCACTCGTGCAGGAGTTGGTAGACGTTGAAGGCGTCGCGCGGGCCGCCTCGGTCGGGGACCGTGGACCATATGAAGGCCGCGGCGCCCACCGACTCCTCGCCGATGCCGCGCAGCGGGTCGACGACGGTCATGGGGAGCTTCACCACGGCGTAGTCGGGGTGGAGGACGACCAGTTCCAGCGGGGGGACCCGGTGCAGGGGTATGCCCTCGATGCCGGTGAGGACCATCGCGGCCATCGTCTCCGGCTTGATCTTCGTGAACATGCCGCCCATGCCCAGCTCGTCGCCGCCGAGTTCCTCGGGGCGCATCGAGATCGGCACGCGGGCGGCGGTCGCGCCGTCCGGGGCGCCGAAGTACTTGTAGGTCACCCCCACCCCGCCACTCCTGCTGCTCGCCCGGTCCCGCTCGGTCCTGCCGGACCCGCTGCGCGCCTGTTCGGGCGCCTGCGCCGGTTCCGCCTCGCGCCGGTGCTTGCCACGCCGGGCACGCCGTGGACCCAGGCCGTCGGTCCCCTCGCCCAGTCCGCCACCGCGATGCATATCTCCACCCGACTGCTTTGCCAGGGCGGCACGGCCCTGTCTTTTCTAGGCCCCGCGGCCCCCGCCACGCAACCCGATCATCGTGTCAGTGACCTCCCCCACGGTCACCCGCTAAAACGTGGGGTGAAACACCTGTCCGCAGGATCTCCGAACCCTCTGACACCATGGCTCGTGTGAGCTTCCCGTATAGCGCCCCAGTTTCGCAGACTCTTTTCGACCGTGCGGCGGCCGTGACGCCCGGCGGTGTGAACTCCCCCGTGCGCGCGTTCCGCGCTGTGGGCGGTACGCCCCGGTTCATGGTGTCCGGTACCGGTCCGTACCTGACCGACGCCGACGGCCGCGAATACGTCGACCTCGTGTGCTCGTGGGGTCCGATGATCCTCGGACACTCCCACCCCGAGGTGATCGCCGCCGTGCAGGAGGCCGTCTCGCGCGGCACCTCCTTCGGTACGCCCGGTGAGGGCGAGGTCGCGCTCGCCGAGGAGATCGTGGCCCGCATCGAGCCCGTCGAGCAGGTGCGGCTCGTCTCCAGCGGCACCGAGGCGACCATGTCCGCCATCCGTCTGGCGCGTGGCTTCACCGGCCGCGCCAAGGTGATCAAGTTCGCCGGCTGCTACCACGGCCACGTCGACGCCCTGCTCGCCGCCGCCGGTTCGGGCGTGGCCACCTTCGGCCTGCCCGACACCCCGGGCGTCACCGGCGCCCAGGCGGGCGACACGATCGTCGTGCCGTACAACGACCTGGAGGCGGTGCACGAGGCCTTCCACAAGTACCCCGGTGAGATCGCCTGCGTGATCACCGAGGCGTCGCCGGGCAACATGGGCGTCGTCCCGCCGGGCCCCGGCTTCAACGAGGGCCTCAAGGCCGCCTGCGCCAAGAACGGCGCCCTCTACATCTCCGACGAGGTCATGACGGGCTTCCGTACGTCGAAGGCCGGTTGGTACGGCGTCGACGGCGTCACGCCCGACCTGATGACCTTCGGCAAGGTCATGGGCGGCGGCTTCCCCGCCGCGGCCTTCGGCGGCCGCGCCGACGTCATGGCGCACCTCGCCCCCGCGGGCCCGGTCTACCAGGCGGGCACGCTCTCCGGGAACCCGGTCGCGACGGCCGCGGGTCTCGCGCAGCTGCGGCTCCTGGACGACGCGGCGTACGAGAAGGTCGACGCGGTCTCGGCCCAGCTGCGCGGCCTGGTGACCGAGGCGCTGAGCAAGGAGGGCGTCGCGCACACGCTGCAGAACGCCTCCAACATGTTCTCCGTCTTCTTCACCGACAGGGACGTGCGCAACTACGACGACGCGAAGGCGCAGGAGTCGTTCCGCTTCACCGCCTTCTTCCACTCGATGCTGTCGCAGGGCGTCTATCTGCCGCCCTCGGCCTTCGAGTCCTGGTTCGTGTCCACCGCCCACGACGAGCGGGCGATCGAGCGGATCGCCGCCGCCCTGCCGGGTGCCGCGCGCGCGGCCGCGGAAGCTACGGAGGCCACCGCATGACCGGCACGGCAGCGGGCGACGAGCTGACCGTCGTCCATCTGATGCGCCACGGCGAGGTGCACAACCCCGAGGGGATCCTGTACGGGCGGCTGCCCGACTACCACCTCTCGGAGCTCGGCCGGCAGATGGCCGACCGCGTCGCCGAGCATCTCTCCGGGCGCGACATCACCCATGTCGTCGCCTCGCCCCTGGACCGCGCCCAGGAGACGGCCACGCCGATCGCCAAGGTGCACGGGCTCGACCTCGCGACGGACGGCCGGCTCATCGAGGCGGGCAACGTCTTCGAGGGCAAGACCTTCGGCGTCGGCGACGGCGCGCTGAAGAACCCGGACAACTGGAAGCACCTCGTCAACCCCTTCAAGCCCTCCTGGGGCGAGCCGTACATCGAGCAGGTCGTACGGATGATGGGCGCCCTGGACGCGGCGAAGGACGCGGCCCGCGGGCATGAAGCGGTGTGTGTCAGCCACCAGTTGCCGATCTGGATCGTGCGGAGCTTCGTGGAGAAGCGGCGTCTTTGGCACGACCCGCGCAAGCGGCAGTGCACGCTCGCGTCGCTGACGACGTTCACCTATCGCGGCGACAAGATCGTTTCAGTGGGTTACACGGAGCCCGCCAGGGACCTCGTGCCGGCCCATCTTCTCGCCGGTGCCAAGCCGGTGAAGGGCAAGGACAAGGCATTCGGGGCCTGATAATCCCGCGCACGGTCGACGTGGCGTAATCGTGCGGCGACTGTATGTCCCTTCTCGGTAAAACACCCTAAATATGTGCGACTTGCCGGAACCCCCGTGTTCGTCGCGCCCTCTAAGTGGTTGTCCCTCTTGCATGGCACATACAGCAGGAGTGGGCCCAGGGCGCGACGAATGGGGATGGAATGCGCGACTTCAGTCGCAGGGGAATGCTCGGTCTCGGAGCCGGTGCCGCGGCCGCTTTCGGGCTCGCGGCATGCGGCTCCGGTGGCGACGGCGATTCGCCCGCAGAAAAGGCGGGGGCAGGGCAGGGCGGTGCCGAGAGGCACCCGGCGAAGCCCATCGGTGACGGTTCGACCGCCTACACCGGAAAGCAGCCCAAGCAGCCCGGCAAGCCCGTTCCGCTGCAGCCCGGCGAGACGCCCCCGCAGTTCGTGATCTTCTCCTGGGACGGTGCGGGCGAGGTCGGGAACGGTCTGTTCCCGCGCTTTCTGAAGCTTGCCGAGGACCACGACGCGCACATGACGTTCTTCCTCTCCGGGCTTTATCTCCTGCCGGAATCGAAGAAGCGTCTGTACCGTCCGCCGAACAACGCGGTCGGCGCCTCCGACATCGGATATCTCACCGACGGTCACATCAAGGACACCCTGAAGTACGTTCGACAGGCCTGGCTCGAAGGCCATGAAATCGGCACGCACTTCAACGGGCACTTCTGTGCGGGAACGGGTTCCGTCGCCAACTGGACGCCCGCGCAATGGCAGGACGAGATCGACCAGGCCAAGTCCTTTGTGAAGAAGTGGCGTACGAACACCGGCTGGACCGATCTGCCGTCGCTGCCCTTCGACTACGACAAGGAACTCGTCGGCGGCCGCACGCCCTGTCTGCTCGGCCAGAACAATCTGCTGCCGACCGCGAAGAAGCTCGGCTGGCGCTATGACGCGTCCTCGCCCGGCGGCCGCCAGCGCTGGCCCGAGAAGAAGATGGGCATCTGGGACCTGCCGCTGCAGGCCGTGCCCTTCCCCGGGCACTCCTTCGAGGTCCTCTCGATGGACTACAACATCCTCGCCAACCAGTCGAAGAACTCGACGAAGGCGCCGCCGGCCAACTACCCGGGCTGGCGCAAGCAGGCCACCGAGGCCTACATCGCCGGGTTCAAGCGGGCCTACGAGTCCAACCGCGCGCCGTTCTTCATCGGCAACCACTTCGAGGAGTGGAACGGCGGCATCTACATGGATGCCGTCGAGGAGGCCCTGAAGCACATCGCGGGCAAGAAGGACGTACGCCTGGTCTCCTTCCGGCAGTTCGTGGACTGGCTGGACGTGCAGGACCCGAAGGTGCTCAAGCAGCTCCAGGGCCTGGATGTCGGCCAGCAGCCCGCCGGTGGCTGGAAGGGGCTCGGAAAGGCCGCCTGAAATGGGACTTTCCGCAACGGCGGGGGGTGCGGAAGATCCCCGAAACGGGCATGCGAAACTTTTCACATGAGTGCCGCCTGCCGCGCCCCCCAGCCCGCGAACCGCAGTCGTAGTCGCCGCGCCAGCGGCCGCCGTGGCCGTGCGGCCCTGCTGGCCGCAGGGGCCGCGGTCGCGGCCCTGACCCTGTCGGCCTGTGGTTCGGGCGGCACATCGGGCGGCGGCGGGAACACCAACTTCATCGCGGGCTCCGACGGCATCGCCACCGCCAAGAAGGCGGACCGCAAGCCGCTCCCCGAGCTCGACGGCGAGACCCTCGACGGCAAGCAGCTGAACCTCTCCAAGGCGTACAAGGGCAAGATCCTCGTCATCAACGTCTGGGGCTCCTGGTGCGCGCCGTGCCGGGCCGAGGCGCCGAACTTCGTGAAGGTCGCCGCCGAGACGAAGCCCAAGGGCGTCGAGTTCGTCGGCATCAACACCCGTGACCCCGAACTCGGCCCCGCGATCGCGTTCGAGAAGGAACACAAGGTCACCTACCCGAGCCTGCACGACCCCGCGGGCAAGCTGATGCTCCGCTTCCCCCAGGGCACGATGAACCCGAACTTCATCCCCTCGACGCTCGTCGTCGACCGCGAGGGCAGGATCGCCGCCCGCTCTCAGCAGCCGCTGAACGAAGAGAAGCTGCGGAAGATGATCGACCCCGTGCTCGCGGAGAAGTGATGTCGACGCTCGCGGCCATCACAGGACCGAACCAGACCGTCCTGAGCGGGGCCCTGCTTCTCGCGATCCCGGTCGCCGTGCTCGGCGGGCTCGTCTCCTTCTTCTCGCCGTGCGTGCTGCCGCTCGTGCCCGGCTATCTGTCGTACGTCACCGGGGTCAGCGGCCAGGACCTCGGCGAGGCGCGGCGCGGCCGGATGGTCGCGGGCGCCGGGCTCTTCGTGGCCGGCTTCACCGTGGTCTTCGTCTCCGCCACCGTCTTCTTCGGGGCCCTCGGGCGCTCGCTCAAGGAGCACCAGAGCACCATCAACACGGTGCTCGGCGTGGTGATGATCGTGCTCGGGCTCTTCTTCATGGGGCTCATGCCCTGGCTCACCCAGCGCGAGTTCCGCTTCCACAAGCGGCCCGCCGTCGGCCTGGCCGGTGCCCCGATAGTGGGTGCCCTCTTCGCCGTCGGCTGGACGCCGTGCATCGGCCCGACGCTCGCCTCGGTCGTCGCCCTCTCCGCCGACGGCGCCAACCCGCAGCGCGGCGCGCTCCTCGGGGTCGCGTACTCCCTGGGGCTCGGCATCCCGTTCATCCTCGCGGCCGTAGCCTTCCGCAAGGCGCTCGGCGCCTTCGGCTGGGTGAAGCGACACTACGTCTGGGTGATGCGCGTCGGCGGCATCATGATGATCGCGACCGGCCTGCTCCTCGTCACCGGTGCGTGGGACAGCATCATCCAGGAGATGCAGGTCTGGACCAACAGCTACACGGTGGGGATCTGATCCATGAGCAAGACCGAAGCCCCTGACGACAGGACCGAGGCACGGGACGAGCAGCACGAGCTGGGAGCGGCGGGCGCACAGCTGTCCACCGCCCCCAAGGAGGAGGCGCCCAACCTCCCCGCGCTCGGCGTCATCGGCTGGTTCCGCTGGTTCTGGCGGCAGCTCACCTCGATGCGGGTCGCCCTGATCCTGCTCCTGCTGCTCTCGCTCGGCGCGATTCCCGGCTCGCTCATCCCGCAGAGCAACGTCGACGAGCTCAAGGTCCAGGACTTCATGGACCGGCACACCACGCTCGGCCCGATCTACGACAAGCTGCAGCTCTTCGACGTCTACAGCTCGGTGTGGTTCTCCGCGATCTACATCCTGCTCTTCGTCTCCCTCATCGGCTGCATCGTGCCCCGCACCTGGCAGTTCGTCGGCCAGCTGCGCGGCCGCCCGCCGGGCGCCCCCAAGAAGCTGACCCGGCTGCCCGCGTACACGACGTGGCGCACCGAGGCCGAGCCCGAGCAGGTGCACGAGGCCGCGCTCGCGCTGCTCGGGCAGCGCCGCTTCCGCGCGCACACCGCGGGCTCCGGCGCCGACGCGTCCGTCGCCGCCGAGAAGGGCTATCTGCGCGAGGCCGGCAACCTGATCTTCCATGTCGCGCTGATCGTGATGCTGATCGCCTTCGCCGCGGGACAGCTCCTCAAGTCCGAGGGCGGCAAGCTGGTCATGGAGGGCGACGGCTTCTCCAACACGCTCTCGCAGTACGACGACTTCAAGTCCGGCAGCCTCTTCGACACCGAGGGCCTCGCGCCGTTCAGCTTCAAGCTCGACGACTTCGAGGGGACGTACCAGAAGTCCGGCCCCAACCGCGGCACGCCCCGCACCTACCAGGCCAACGTCACCTACTCCGAGGGCGTCGACGGGCCCGAGAAGAAGAAGGCCATCGAGGTCAACAAGCCCCTCGAGGTCGACGGCTCGAAGGTCTACCTCATCGGCCACGGGTACGCGCCGACCGTCACGGTCCGCGACCCCAAGGGCAAGGTCGTCTACAAGGCGTCCGTGCCGCTCCTGCCCATCGACCAGAACGGCACCGCGACCGGCGCCATCAAGGTCCTCGACGGCTACCGGAACAAGAGCGGCAAGAAGGAACAGCTCGGCTTCAACGCCTTCTTCGTCCCGACCTTCGCGGGCGAGGGCAAGGGCCAGATGTTCTCCCAGTTCCCGGCCCCCGACTTCCCGGTGCTCGCACTGTCCGCGTACCACGGCAGCCTGGGCGTCGACTCCGGCGTCCCGCAGAACGTGTACCAGCTGGACACCCGGAAGATGACCAAGTTCAAGGACTCCAAGGGCGAGCTGTTCAAGCAGCGGCTGCTGCCCGGCGAGACCATGAAGCTGCCGAACGGCGCGGGCTCGATCACCTTCGAGAAGGGCATGAAGGAGTGGGCGACCTTCCAGATCTCGCAGGAGCCCGGCTCCGTATGGGCCCTGGGCGGTGCGATCGCCGCCATCGCGGGCCTCGCCGGATCCCTGTTCATCCAGCGCCGCCGCGTGTGGGTGCGGGCGGTCAGGGGCGCCGACGGCGTGACCGTCGTGGAGATGGCGGGCCTCGGCCGCAGCGAGTCCGCCAAGGTGCCCGAGGAGCTGTCCGACCTCGCCGCCCAGCTGCACGAGAAGGCGCCGAGCGCGCCCGAGCCCGACCCGGAAGCCTCTTCCGACTCCGACCCCGATGTTGTTCCTGCCGAAGGGGCTGAGAAGTGAATCTCGCCACCACCCTGGCCGCCGAACCCAACGAGAACCTCGCGCACATCAGCAATGTGCTGATCTACTCCGCGATGGCCGTCTACCTCCTGGCCTTCTTCGCGCACATGGCGGAGTGGCTCTTCGGCAGTCGCAGCAAGGTCGCCCGCACCGCCGCCGCGCTCACCCCGAGCACGACCGCGGCGGCCGCGCCCGCCGTCACCGTCCAGGCCAAGGGCGGCACCGCCACCCTGGAGCGCCCGAAGGTCGTCACCCGGTCCGTCTCCGGATCCCGTGACGTGCCGGACGGTCCCGGAGCCGCGGCGGGCGACGAGAAGGGCGACCTCTACGGCCGCATCGCGGTGTCCCTCACCGTGCTCGCGTTCCTGCTCGAGTTCGGCGGCGTGCTCACCCGCGCCCTGTCGGTGCAGCGCGCGCCGTGGGGCAACATGTACGAGTTCAGCATCACCTTCTCCACCGTCGCCGTCGGTGTGTACCTGGTGCTGATGGCCCTGAAGAAGAACATCGCCTGGCTCGGCCTCCCGCTGGTCACCACGGTCCTGCTCGACCTCGGTCTGGCCGTCACCGTCCTGTACACCTCCAGCGACCAGCTGGTCCCGGCCCTGCACTCGTACTGGCTGTGGATCCACGTCTCGACGGCGATCTTCTGCGGTGCGGTCTTCTATGTGAGCGGCGTCGGCACGCTGCTCTACCTCTTCCGGGACAGCTACGAGTCGAAGCTGCAGAACGGCGGCCAGCCCGGCAAGTTCGCCACCTCCGTCATGGAGCGGCTGCCCTCGTCGGCCTCGCTCGACAAGTTCTCCTACCGCCTGACCGCCGCGCTCTTCCCGCTGTGGACGTTCACGATCGTCGCGGGCGCGATCTGGGCGGGCGACGCCTGGGGCCGCTACTGGGGCTGGGACCCCAAGGAGGTCTGGTCCTTCATCACCTGGGTCGCGTACGCCTGTTACCTGCACGCGCGCGCGACGGCGGGCTGGAAGGGCCGCAAGGCCGCCTACCTGGCGCTGATCGCCTTCGGCTGCTGGCTGTTCAACTACTACGGCGTGAACATCTTCGTCACCGGCAAGCACTCGTACGCCGGGGTCTGAACCCCCGTACCGCGCCCGTCCTCCGAGGCCGGTTCCCGTGACCCAGGTCAGGGGAGCCGGCCTTCGGCGTACTCCCGGGGGCGCGGCCAGTGGCACCGGTGCCGTCCGGAGATATCCTCGTACGCCAGCGATCTCGGCCCGCCAGGAGTGTGCACGTACATATGGAGTTCCAGCTCCTCGGGTCCGTGGCGGTCAACGGCGGGACGGGGCCCGTGCCACTGGGGCCCGCCAAGCGGCGAAGCCTGCTCGCGCTGCTGCTGCTGCGCTCCCCGGCCCCCGTCTCCGTCGACACGCTCACCGAGGCGCTGTGGGAGGACGAGCCGCCGCTGCACTCGCGCACCGTCATCCACGGTCATGTCTCGCGGCTTCGCGCGGCGATCACCGAGGCGGACCTGGACGCGTACGGCGTCGAACTCGTCACGCAGGGGCGGGCGTACGCGCTGCGGCTGCCCGAGACGCTGCTCGACGCCCGCCGGTTCGAGGACCTGGTGGATCTTGCACGGCGCCAGCGCGATCCGTCGGACGCGGCGCTGATGCTGCGCGAGGCGCTCGCGCTGTGGCAGGGGCCCGCGCTCAACGGGACGGTCGCCACCGCTCCGCTGCTCGCCGCCGCGGCTGTCCTGGAGGAGAGTCGGCTCGCCGCGGTCGAGCAACTGGCCGCCGTGTACGGGGAGTTGGCGGCGCACGAGCAGGCCGTGACGCTGCTGGGTGCGGAGGCCCTCACACAGCCGCTGCGTGAACCCCTGATCGCGGCCCTGATCCGGGCCCTGTACCGGGCGGGCCGCCAGTCGGACGCTCTGGAGCAGTACCACCGCACCCGCAAGGAACTCGCCGACGCGCTGGGCGTCGATCCGGGGCCGGTGCTGCGGGCGGCGTACGAGGAGGTCCTGGAGGCGGACGCGGCCGCCGAGGCAGGCGCGGGCGGCGCCCAGCGGCCCGTACCCGTGTCGGCACCCGATCTGCTGCCCAGGCCGCCGCGCGGATTTCACGGCCGCGGGGCCGAACTGGCGGAGCTGACCCGCGCCACCGCCACCACGTCGGCCGTCGCCCTGGTCACCGGACCGGCCGGAGTCGGCAAGACCTCGCTGGCCGTGCACTGGGCCCACCACCGCGCCGCCGCCTACCCGGACGGCCGTCTCTTCGCCGACCTGCGCGGACACAGCGGCGGCGAACCTGTTCAGCCCATCGACGTACTGCGGGAGTTCCTGCTCGCGCTCGGCGTCGAGGCCGCGGCCGTGCCCGCGTCGCAGGAGGCAGCGGCGGCGCTGTTCCGGTCCCTGGTCAGGAAGCGGCGGCTGCTCGTCGTGCTCGACAACGCCAGGGACTCCGCGCAGATACGTCCGCTGCTGCCCGGCGGCGACGCCTGCGGCACCGTCGTCACCAGCCGCACCCGCCTGGACGCCGTGATGGCCGAGGACTGCGCGACGCCCGTCCCCATCGAGGTGCTCGGCGAGGACGACGCGGCGGGCCTGCTCGCCGAGGCCCTCGGCGATTCCCGGGATCCCGACGCCATACGGGAAGTCGCCCGGCTCTGCGACGGACTGCCGCTCGCCCTGCGCATCGCCGCCGCCCGGCTCAAGGGCCGCCGGCACTGGACCGCCGCCATCCTGGCCGCCGAACTCGCCGACGAGCATGGCCGGTTGGCGCTGCTCTCCGCGGAGAACACCGGGGTGGAGACCGCCCTGAGCGCCTCCGTCGCCTGCCTCGACGCCGCCGACGCCGCGCTGCTCGGCGCGCTCGGGCACTCCTTCACCCGGGAGAGCGACGCGTACACCGCCGCGGCCGCCGCCGGGATCGGGCTCGCCGAGGCCCGGACGGGACTCGACCGGCTCGCCGCGGCGCACCTGGTCCAGGAGGCGGAACCGGGCCGCTACAGCCTGCACGACCTCGTACGGATCTATGCGCGCGGACTGCCCCGCGCCGAAGGGGCCGACGCGGTCACCCGCCGCCTGGTCGATCACTGGCTGCGGGCCCAGCACGCCGCCGTGGACGTGTTCGACCCCACCGGCGCGCGGACCGTTCCGCTGCCCGAAGGCTTCGAAGCGGGGCTGCCCGTACCGCGGTTCGCCGAGCGCGACGCCGTGTTCGGCTGGTTCCTCAAGGAGCAGGAGTCGCTGATGGCCGCGGTCTCGGCCGCCGCCAGGACCGGCGACGCGGACCGCACCTGGCGCATCGCCGCCCTGTTGTGGCCGCTCGTCCACTGGCACCCGCATCCCGGATGGCAGCAGCCCCTGCACACGGCCCTCGCCGCCGCCGAGCGGATCGGCAGCACCGAGGGCATCGGCTGGCTGCGGACCGTCACCGGCCTGCTGTTCGTGGAGACCGGACAGTTCGCGCGCGCCGAGCCCTTGTTGGCCGGTGCGGTGGCGCCGCTGCGCACCTTCGCCCCCGAGGTCTCCTGCCAGGTCCTCGTCCTGCTCGCCATCGCCCGCCACCGGCGCGGCAACCCGGCCGGCATGCTCGACGCGCTCGCGGACGCCGCGCGCGACGCCCGTACGGCGGACCATCCCATCGCGGTCACCCTGGAGCTCTACCACGCCACCCATCTCGCCCTGGCCCAGGGCGACTTCGCGGCGGCGGCCGAGCACACGGCCCGCTGCATCGCTGCCATCCCCGAGAACGAGATCGCCGGCTGGCGCCCGCTCATCCTGGAGTCGTACGGCATCGCACTGCACTACAGCGGGCTCCACCAGGAGGCCCGCGAGGTGCTGCTCGCCGCGGTCGCCGCCAACGAGGAGGAAGACCTCCCGGCCCGTACGGTACGGGCACTGACCCGGCTCGGAGAGGTTGCCGCGGTGCTCGACGAGCCGCTCTCCGAGGCCGCATACCGGGCCAGAGCGGAACAGCTCCAGAAGTCCCTCACACGGCCTTGACCAGCCCATCACCTGTGAAGACGGTTCATTAGTGGGGCGTTAGTGGAACGGCAGCGGCGGGCGGCATGGTCATGACTGTCAACAAACCTAACCACCACATCGGGGGACCTACGATCATGCGTACCGCTCCGCTCAGGAACGCCACGCTCGCCCTCGCCGCCACCGCGGCGCTCGCCTTCTCGCTGACCGCCTGCAACGACGGCGAGGGCACCAAGGACAGTGGCGCCGCCTCCTCCTCCTCGACGAGCACGAGTAAGGAATCCACCGCGCCCGCCCCGAAGGGCTCTTCGGATTCGGGTTCGTCCGGCTCCACCGGCTCGGGTGAGTCCAGCTCCTCGGACTCCGGCGTCGTCGGCTCGGACTCCGGTGGCGCGGGCGACGACACAGGCGCCAAGGGCGAGTGCATCAACACCGGTACCGAGGGCTGCTTCACCGGCACGCTGTCGTACCTGGCCGAGTACAAGATGATGGTGGACAACCAGGAGTTCGAGGTAGGCGACGACACCCAGATCCGCGGCGCCGCGGCCATCTGCGGCGGCTCCGACGGTTCCGTCACCGCCGACAACAACGTGGGCACCACCGCATGCACCTACGACCAGCTGGTCAAGGCCGCCAAGCTGGGCACCGTCAAGGTGCGCGTCGTCAAGGGATCGGGCGGCCCCGCCGCGTCGGTCAAGGAGATCTACCACCCCTGAACCCGCGTACCGCGCCCGTCCGCAGAGGCCGGTTCCCGTGACCCAGGTCACGGGAACCGGCCTTCGGCGTGCGGACAGTCAGAGGGTGTGGAGATGCATCAGGGGGAACATCGGGACCAGGAGGAGTGGGAGCGCCGTCAGGTGCTGCGCGTCCGGGTCAGGGACGGGGACGCCGACGCGTTCGGCGAGCTCTTCGACGCGTACGCCCGCTCCGTCTACAACCACGCCTACCGGCTCACCGGCGACTGGGCGCAGGCCGAGGACATCGTGTCCCTGACCTTCCTCGACGCCTGGCGGCTGCGCGACAGGCTCGACGCGGAGGGCGGCTCGGTGCGGCCGTGGCTGCTCGGCATCGCCACCAACGTCACGCGCAATACGCGCAGGGCGGCCAGACGGCACGCGGCCGCCGTCGCCCGGCTGCCCCGCGACGAGGTGGTCGCCGACTTCGCCGAGGTCGTCGCGGGCTCCCTCGACGACCGGGAGCAGCTCGCTCTCGTCCGCACGGCCCTGGCGAGTCTGCGCCGTGCCGAGCGCGAGGTGCTCGCCCTGTGCGTCTGGTCGGGTCTTGACTACGCGGCCGCCGCCCGGGCCCTCGGCATCCCGGTCGGCACCGTGCGCTCCCGGCTCTCGAGGGCCCGGGCGAAACTCGCAAGAGCCGTGGAACCCCGCAAGCGCCCCGGACAGCCAGGAGATGACCGCACGTCCGCGGTCAGGCCCATCAGGGAGGGAAACCGATGAGCGAACTTCCCGAGCGCGACCTTCCGCCGGGCCGTCATCACCTGCTCAAGGAGCACCTGTTGACCGAGATCCGGCAGTACGAGGCCGGGGCCGCCGAGGCACCCGGCAAGAAGTCCGCACCGAAGAAGAACGCGAAGATCTGGTTCAGGCCCGCGCTCGTCGCGGGCGCGGTGACCGCGGCCGTCGCGGCGGGCGTGCTCGTCGCCTCGCCGTTCGGCGACCGGGCGGCGCAGGCGGAACCGCCGTCGAAGGAGACCGTCCAGATGCTGGAGAAGATCGCCGCGGCGGCCGAGAAGCAGCCGTCCAAGGGGATCAGGGACGACCAGTACGTCTACATCAAGAGCAAGATCGGCTACTCGTCGGACTCGGACGACGGGCCCGGGGAGCTCGATCCCATCCACCCGCGCGAGATCTGGTTCTCCGTGGACGGCAAGCGCGACGACCTGCTGCACGAGCCCGCCAACGGCGCCCAGAACGAGGTCATCGAGCCGGAACTGCCGCTCACGCCGACGGACACCTACTACCGCAATCTGCAGAGGCTGCCGACCGACCCGGTCAACATGCTGGACTGGCTCCACCGGGAGAGCGACGGCAGTTCCAGCGCGGACCAGGCCACCTTCGTGCTGGTCGGCGACCTCTCCCGGGAGTCCCTCATGCCGCCCGAGCAGGCCGCCGCGCTCTGGCTCGCCGCGGCGAAGATCCCCGGCGTCGAGCTGCTCGACGACGCGGTGGACGCCGAGGGGCGGCACGGTGTCGCCATCGCCCGTGAGGACGACGGCATCAGGCAGGAGCTGATCTTCGACAAGAAGACCAAGCAGTACCTGGGCGAGCGGCAGGTGGCGACCGAGGATCTGCCGTCCGGCTTCAAGAAGGGCACGGTCGTCGGCCGCAGCGCCATCCTGGAGCGTGCCGTCGTCGACAGGCCGGGGCAGCGCCCGTAGGTGCGCTCAGCCGGTGCCGCCGACCCGCAGCAGCAGCTTGCCCGTCGTGCCGCGGCCGCCCATCAGACGGTGCGCCTCCGCGGCATCGGCCAGCGGGAACTCGGCGGTGACCGGCAGGGTGACCGTGCCGTCCGCGACCAGGCGGAAGGCACGGTCGGCGACCGCGCGCAGCTCCTGGGGCGCGGTCTGCGCGAGCGTCAGGATCGAGAACGCCGAGACCGTGGTGGCGCCGGGGTAGAGCTCCTGCTGCCCCACCCGCCACGGCTCGGCGGCGCTCGCGTTGCCGAAGGAGACCAGGCGGCCGAAGACGGCGAGCGCGGCGAGGCCGTCGCGGAAGGTGTCGCCGCCGACCGGGTCGAGCACGAGGTCGACGCCGCGTCCCGCGGTGGCGCGGCGGGCGTCGTCGGCGAAGGCGTCGCCGACGAACACCTCGTCGTAGCCGTGCTTGCGGGCGTACTCGGCCTTGGCGGCGCTCGACACGACGCCGTACACGGTGGCGCCCGCGGCCTTCGCCAACTGGCCGACGACGGTGCCCACGCCGCCCGCCGCGCCCTGCACGAGGATGCTCTCGCCGGCCTGGAGGCGGCCCACCTCGTGGACCAGGGCGTGGGCGGTCGGCAGCACGGTGGGCAGGGTGGCGGCGGTCCGCAGGTCGACGCCGTCGGGGAGCGCGAAGACGGTCTCGGCCTGCGCGACGGCGACGTCGGCGTAGGCGCCGCCCGCGGTGAGCGCGGCGACCTGCTGTCCGGGGCGGAGCCCTGCGACGCCCGCGCCGACCGCGCGGACGCGCCCCGAGACCTCAAGGCCCGGCACGTACGGCAGGGCGGGCACGCGGTATCCCTCGGCGCGTGCCTTGAGGTCGGCGAAGTTCACACCGGTGTAGGCGACGTCGACGCTGACCTGGCCGGGGCCGGGCTCGGGGACGGCGGCGTCCACGACGTGGAGGACCTCGGGTCCGCCGGTCTGCTCGAACTGGACTGCGCGCATGGCTGTGCCACCTCTCCACCACTGTTCAACGAAAAGCGAACAGTCGGGAGTGTATGGTTTTCATCGAACACTCGGCAAGAGGGAGGGCCGGACCGTGGCCGGTCATCGCGCGGCACCCGTGCACACGCACCCCGACGACGTCTCCGTGCCGACCGCGCTCGCCGCGCTCGCCGATCCCGTACGGCTCCATCTCGTACGGGAGTTGGCGGGATCCGGCGACTGGACGCGGTCGTGCGGCAGCTTCGACGTGTCCGTCGGCAAGGCGGCGCTGAGCCACCACTTCGCGGCGCTGCGCGCGGCGGGGCTCGTCGAGCAGCGCGACGAGGGCGCGCGCCGCGTCAACCGGCTGCGCCGCACGGAGTTCGAGGCCCGCTTCCCGGGACTCCTCGCGCTGGTACTGCGCGGCGACTGACCTCCGGGCGGCTCCCAGGGCCTGTCCGCCGGACAAGCCCTAGGGAGCGTCTTGTCGATCATGTGGTGAGCCAGATGAGGGTGCTGGCCAGGG
>NZ_JBHYJI010000077.1:0-40673 GCF_042740435.1 Streptomyces sp. NPDC059002
GGCACAAACCACGGGATAGCGAGTACGCACATACCCCCGCGGCCCCGCCCCACAGACGAAACCCCAGGCGCGTGCGGCTAGTTGCGGGACCGGCGGGCGAGGGTCAGGACTCCGGCGCCCACCGCCAACAGCGCCACCGCCCCACCCGCGACGTACGGAGTCGTCGAATTCCCCCCGGTCTCCGCCAGGTTCGCCTCCGACGCCTCCGGCCCTTCCGCCGCCTTCGGCGCAGAGACCGGCTTCTCCGGCTCCCCCTGCGCTTGCTTCCCCTCCGGCTCAGGCGCAGACGCAGACGCAGGCGCCGAACACCCCGCCCCCGCCAACGTCACCACACCCTCCACCTCCGCCACATTCAACTTCAGCGGATTCACGGACACCTTGAGCCGCAACGCCGACGCCGCAGCCGTGCGCGACGTCGTCCGCGTCCGGGAGAGGTCGAGCCGCACCTCGCCGACCCCGGGCACCTTCACCTCGGTCGTCCCGCCGGTGGTCAACGTGACCTTCTTGCCGAGCACCGTCACCCCGCCCAGCAGATTCGCCGAGGCGACGGGCCGCTTCCCGGCCTCGCAGACCGCCTTCGACGTGATCTGGTCGACCTCGATGAGGGAGAGCAGGGGAAGCCCGGGCAGATGGACCTTGGCGCGCGCGATGTTGCTGTAGCCCTCGGCCGTGTCGCCCTTCACCGTGGCCCGCGCCGTGGCCACGTCCGCGCGGAGCACGCTGAAGGGCTGTCCGCCGTCGACCCCGTCCAACTGGGCGGTGAGCGCGGTCTTTTCGGCGCTGGCGGGCGCCTGCACCTCGTTCAGGGAGACCTTGAGGGGAACGTTCAGGGTCTTGTTGAGGAGGGAGACGTCGAGCCCGGTCCGCAGCACGACGGCGTCGGCGCGCCCGCCACGGTCGCCGCCGTCGCCCCCGTCGCCGCCGGTCGCCTGCGCGGACCCGGCACCGGCGAGGGCCGCGGGACCGGCGGCCAGGGCGGTGGCGATCGCGACGACGGAGAGGCGGCGCGCGGGCATGCGGAAGGTGTTGCTGTTCAAGGTGGTGGAACCCCCACGAGAGGAACGGAGCCGTCGGCGGCGCACGCCACATGGGGACATCGCGTGCGCACCGAGGGCGTCGCCCTCTCTCAGCGGAGGGCGACGCGGGAATCTTTACGCACTGAGAGTGAACGGTCAGCAACCTGACGTGAGTTCACTCCAAAGGGAGGTTTTCGACCTTGCTTTCGATTCGGGAGGCACGGACGTTCCCTTGAACCCCACGAGAACCACAAACAACGACGGAGGGGAGGCAGAAAGCAAGGCGGAAGTGAGGCGGAAGCGAGGCGCAAGCGAGGCGGAGAGAAAGAGATTCAACGACCGGGAAAGCCCCGCGTAACGCCCCCCGTCAACCCACCACCCGCCCGTTCAACACCACCCTCCGCGGCGCACCAAGCACCCGCACATCCGCCCGGGGATCCGCCTCGTACACCACGAGATCGGCCGGCGCCCCCTCCACGAGCCCGGGCCGCCCGAGCCACTGGCGGGCGCCCCACGTCGTCGCGGAGAGCGCGTCGACCGCGGGGATCCCGGCGAGGGTCAGCTCGGCGACCTCGGCCGCGACGAGTCCGTGGGCGAGGGAGCCGCCCGCGTCGGTGCCCGCGTAGACGGGGACTCCGGCGTCGTATGCGGCGCGTACGGTGTCGTAGCGGCGGTCGTAGAGCCTGCGCATGTGGTCGGACCAGCGCGGGAACTTGGCCTGGCCGCCCGCGGCGAGGACGGGGAACGTGGCGATGTTGACCAGGGTCGGGACAATGGCGACGCCGCGTTCGGCGAAGAGCGGGATGGTCTCCTCGGTGAGCCCCGTGGCGTGCTCGATGCAGTCGATGCCCGCCTCGACCAGGTCGCGCAGGGAGTCCTCGGCGAAGCAGTGGGCCGTGACGCGGGCGCCGAGCCGGTGCGCCTCGGCGATCGCCGCTTCCACCGCGCCGCGGGGCCAGCAGGCGGTCAGGTCACCGGCCTCGCGGTCGATCCAGTCGCCGACGAGCTTGACCCAGCCGTCGCCGCGCCGCGCTTCCTGGGCGACGTAGGCGACGAGGTCGTCCGGCTCGATCTCGTGGGCGTAGTTGCGGATGTAGCGCCGCGTGCGGGCGATGTGCCGGCCCGCGCGGATGATCTTCGGGAGGTCCTCGCGGTCGTCCGTCCAGCGGGTGTCGGAGGGGGAGCCCGCGTCGCGGATCAGGAGGGCGCCGATCTCGCGGTCGGTCAGCGCCTGCTTCTCGGCCGTGTCGGCGTCGACGGGCCCGTGCGCGTCGAGGCCCACGTGGCAGTGCGCGTCGACGAGGCCGGGCAGCACCCAGCCGTCGACGGTGCGGAGGTCGTCCGCCGCCGCCCCGACGGGACGGTCGTACGTCACCCTCCCCCCGATCACCCACAGTTCGTCCCGTACGTCATCGGGCCCGACGAGCACCCGCCCCTTCACGTGCAGCACCGCGTGATCGCTCATGAACAGCAGCCTAAAAGGCGGCCGGTACGCTCGGTACCGCAGCCCGAACGAACTCGCGAGCGAAGTGAGCAGTGACGTGAGCAGTACTGTGACGCACCCCTTTCTGGACCTGGCACCGCTGAGCGCCCAGCACTTCGCCGCCATCGAGGCGCGGGTGGCCCGGCTGCTCGACACCGAGCAGGACGTCGTGATCATGCAGGGCGAGGCCCTGCTGCCCCTGGAGGGCTGCATCCGCGGCGCCGCACGTCCCGGCACGACCGCGCTGAACGTGATCACGGGGCCGTACGGCCAGACCTTCGGGAACTGGCTGCGGGACTGCGGGGCGACCGTCATCGACCTCGCCGTGCCCTTCCACACCGCCGTCACCGCGGACCAGGTGCGCCAGGCCTTCGCCGAGCACCCGGAGATCGACTTCGTCTCGCTGGTGCACGCGGAGGCGGCGACGGGCAACACCAACCCGGTCGCGGAGATCGGCGCGGTGGTCCGCGAGCACGGCGCGCTGTTCATGCTGGACGCGGTCGCCTCGGTGGCCGCCGAGCCGCTGCTTCCTGACGCGTGGGGCGTGGACCTGTGCGTGATCGGCGCGCAGAAGGCGATGGGCGGCCCCGCGGGCGTCTCCGCGGTGTCGGTCAGCGAGCGGGCCTGGCAGCGCCTCGCCGCCAACCCGCAGGCGCCGCGCCGCTCCTACCTCTCCCTCCTGGACTGGAAGGAGCGCTGGATCGACGGCGGCCGCAAGGCCCTCCTGCACGCGCCCGCCCAGCTGGAGATGCTGGCGCTCGAGGCGTGCGTGGAGCGCATCGAGACGGAGGGCCTCGACGCCCTGATGGCGCGGCACGCCACCGCCGCGGCGGCCACGCGCGCGGGCGCGCTCGCGCTGGGCGGGGGCCTGGAGCCGTATGTGTACGAGGCCGGGGACGCGGCCCCCGTCGCCACCACGCTGCGCGCGCCCTCGGGCGTCGACGCGTCCGGTCTCGTCGCGAAGGCGCTCGCCGCCGATCCGGTGCTTCCGCTGGTCGCCGGGGGCGGGGCGCTGGCCAAGGAGATGATCCGGGTCAACCACTACGGCCCCGACGCGACCCGGGGCGTCGTCCATGCCTCGCTGGCCGCGCTGGGGGCGGCGATGGGCGAGTGCGGTCTCGCGGTCGACCTGGAGGCGGCGCGGCGCGCGGTGACGGACGCCTGGCGGTAGGACGCCTGGCGGTAAGCGCTCCGCCGCGGCACAAGGGCCGCCCCGATGCTGGCGGTTCGCCAGGGGCTGAACGACAGCGGCCGTCCGGCGGCCGTGGCAGCGTGCCTGTCATGACGACTCCGGACGGCCGCGCGACGCTCGCCGGGAAGTGCGCGGGCGGACCGGGAATGCATCCTTCCGCCCCACCGCGTTCCTTTGAATTTCGGCAGGCATTTTCACGCATTATTTATAAAGTCGAGAAGCACAGCTTCCCGTATTCTTCTGCCCGCTTTCCGGAGACCTAAACACTAAGGTTTCGACAGCGCCAAACACCGTAATTCGGACGCGTCTCGCGGGAGTTACGGCTCTGTGACGTACTCCACATCGAGTCCGTTATGCGCGCTTCCTCCTGGGCAAATCCCCATAAATGGACGGCCTCTCATGCGGGCGCGCACCCCCGCGTGATAACACATGGACCGCTCTCGCGTAACCCCTTCCCCCGATGCAATCCCAGGAATTGCTCGGTAAATTCAATCCGCATGACCGCTGCACAAGCCGATCTACCGACCGACCTGCAAGCGAATTTCCGAAAAATGCCCGAGGGGCTGCGTCTCAGTGCCCCCGACGTCGCCGACGGCGCCGCGATCTGGCGGATCGCCCGCGACTCGAAGGTCCTCGACCTCAACTCCTCGTACAGCTATCTGCTCTGGTGCCGCGACTTCGCGGCGACCTCCGTCGTGGCGCGGGACGCCGACGGAGAGGTGGCCGGGTTCATCACCGGCTACATCCGCCCCGAGCGGCCGGGCACGCTGGTGATCTGGCAGGTCGCCGTCGACCACGCGCACCGCGGCAAGGGACTCGCCGCCGCGCTCCTCGACGGACTGACCGCGCAGGTGGCTGCCGGGCAGGCGATCGGCTCCCTGGAGACGACCATCGCGCCCAGCAACACCGCGTCCGAGGCCCTCTTCACCTCGTACGCGCGGCGGCACGGCGCATCGGTCGAGCGCACCGTCCTGTTCGACGCGGGCCTGTTCCCCGACGGCGGGCACGAGCCCGAGGTGCTCTACCTCATCGAGCCGTTGCCGCACTGAACGGCGTCACTCCCCCGACGCATTCGTCAACTCCCCCACCTCCCACGCCTTTCCATCTCCCAGGAGATCTGCTGTGACCATCACCCAGCCCGACCTGAGCGTCTTCGAGACCCTGGAGTCGGAGGTGCGCAGCTACTGCCGCGGTTGGCCTACGGTCTTCGACCGCGCGCAGGGCAGCCGCATGTACGACGAGGACGGCCACGAGTACCTCGACTTCTTCGCCGGTGCCGGTTCACTGAACTACGGCCACAACAACCCGGTCCTGAAACGCGCGTTGATCGACTACCTGGAGCGGGACGGCGTCACGCACGGTCTCGACATGTCGACGACCGCGAAGCGCGCCTTCCTGGAGTCGTTCCAGAACATCGTGCTGCGCCCGCGCGACCTGCCGTACAAGGTCATGTTCCCGGGCCCGACGGGCACCAACGCCGTGGAGTCGGCGCTGAAGCTGGCCCGCAAGGTCAAGGGCCGCGAGTCGATCGTGTCGTTCACGAACGCCTTCCACGGCATGTCGCTCGGCTCGCTCGCGGTGACCGGCAACGCGTTCAAGCGGGCGGGCGCCGGCATCCCGCTGGTGCACGGCACGCCGATGCCGTTCGACCACTACCTCGACGGCAGGACCCCGGACTTCATCTGGTTCGAGCGACTCCTCGAGGACCAGGGCTCCGGCCTCAACCAGCCCGCCGCCGTGATCGTCGAGACGGTGCAGGGCGAGGGCGGCATCAACGTGGCCCGCGCCGAGTGGCTGCGCAAGCTCGCCGAGGTGTGCGAGCGCTGGGACATGCTGCTCATCGTCGACGACATCCAGATGGGCTGCGGCCGCACCGGCGCGTTCTTCTCCTTCGAGGAGGCGGGCATCACGCCGGACATCGTGACGGTGTCGAAGTCCATCAGCGGCTACGGCCTGCCCATGTCGCTCTGTCTGTTCAAGCCGGAGCTCGACGTGTGGGAGCCGGGCGAGCACAACGGCACGTTCCGCGGCAACAACCCGGCGTTCGTCACGGCCGCCGCCGCCCTGGAGACGTACTGGACCGACGGCCCCGCGATGGAGAAGCAGACCCGAGCCCGCGGCGAGCAGGTCGAGCAGGCGCTGGTCGCGATCGTCGACGAGAACCGCGACGAGATCAAGGAGTACCGCGGCCGCGGCCTGGTCTGGGGCATCGAGTTCCGTGACAAGGACCGGGCGGGCGCGGTGGCCAAGCGGGCCTTCGAACTGGGCCTGCTCATCGAGACCTCCGGCCCCGAGGGCGAGGTCGTCAAGCTCCTTCCGGCGCTGACGATCACCCCCGACGAGCTGGACGAGGGTCTGCGGACGCTGGCGCGCGCCGTGCGCGAGACCGCTTGACGGCCGCCCGACCCTCACCGTACGACAGCTAAGAAAGCAGGCAACTCACCGTGATCGTCCGTTCGTTCAAGGACATTGAAGGCACCGACCGACATGTGAAGGCCGCCTCGGGCACCTGGGAGAGCAAGCGCATCGTGCTCGCCAAGGAGCGCGTGGGGTTCTCGCTGCACGAGACCATCCTGTACGCGGGTACGGAGACGTCGATGTGGTACGCGAACCACATCGAGGCCGTCGTCTGCACCAAGGGCGAAGCCGAGCTGACCGACGACACGACCGGCGAGAAGTACACCATCACGCCGGGCACCATGTACCTGCTCGACGGGCACGAGAAGCACACCATGCGGATCAAGGAAGACTTCCACTGCCTGTGCGTCTTCAACCCGCCGGTCACGGGCCGCGAGGACCACGACGAGAACGGCGTCTACCCGCTGCTCACCGAGCCCGAGGCCGACTGACTTTCGCGTTCTGCATCCCGAACAGGGCCGTACGAGAGGAGAGGCAGGCAACACCATGACCACCGCACCCGAACGCACCGCCGACCTGTACCCGACACGAGGCGCCGAAGAGGTGCTCATCGAGCGCAAGGACCCCGTGGTGTGGTCCGCGCCGGGCACCGAAGGGCCCATCGCGGCCGGGGACTTGGCGGGGTTCGAACGGGACGGGTTCCTGGCGATCGACCAGCTCATCACCCCCGATGAGGTGGCCGTCTACCACGCGGAGCTGGAGCGCCTGATGGGCGATCCCGCGATGCGCGAGAACCCGCGCTCGATCGTGGAGCCGCGCTCGCAGGAGATCCGCTCCATCTTCGAGGTGCACAGGATCAGTGAGGTCTTCGCCGGGCTCGCGGCGGACCCGCGCGTCGTCGGCAGGGCCCGGCAGATCCTCGGCTCGGACGTCTACGTCCATCAGTCGCGGATCAATGTGAAGCCCGGCTTCGGGGCCTCCGGGTTCTACTGGCACTCGGACTTCGAGACCTGGCACGCGGAGGACGGTCTGGCGAACATGCGGACCGTCTCGGTGTCGATCGCGCTGACGAAGAACCACGACACCAACGGCGGCCTCATGATCATGCCGGGGTCGCACAAGACGTTCCTCGGCTGTGCGGGCGCGACGCCGAAGGACAACTACAAGCGGTCGCTGCAGATGCAGGACGCGGGCATCCCGTCGAACGAGACGCTGACCCATCTCGCGTCCGACCACGGCATCAGGCTCTTCACCGGCGAGGCCGGGGCGGCGACGTGGTTCGACTGCAACGCCATGCACGGCTCGGGGGACAACATCACCCCCTACCCGCGGTCGAACGTCTTCATCGTGTTCAACAGCGTGGAGAACACGGCGGTCGAGCCGTTCGCGGCGCCGGTCCGGCGACCCGAGTTCATCGGCGCGCGGGACTTCACCCCGGTGAAGTAGCCCGGTTCCTGTACGAGTTGGCCCGGCACCCATCTGGGTGCCGGGCCGACTCGCTTCGCGGCGGGACTACAGCGCCGGGTAGTCCGTGTAGCCCTTCTCCGTGCCGCCGTAGAACGTCGTCTGGTCCGGCGTGTTGTACGGGCCCCCGGTCCGCAGGCGGGCCGGCAGGTCGGGGTTGGCGAGGAACAGCGCGCCGAAGGAGACGAGGTCCGCGGTGCCGTCCTCGATCAGGGCGAGCGCGTCATGGCTGGTGGGGCCCTCGGTCTGCGGGTTCAGGACGAACGTGCCGCCGAACTCCGCGCGCAGCCGCGTGGAGAGCTCGCGGATCTCCCCCACCTCCAGGACGTGCAGATACGCCAGGTCGAGCGCGGCGAGCTCCTTCACCAGGGCGGTGTACGCGGGCTCCGGGTCCGGCTCGGTGATGTCGTTGAAGGGATTGCCGGGCGAGAGGCGGATGCCGGTGCGCGCGGCGCCGATCTCCGCGGTGACGGCCTTGGCCACCTCGACGGCGAAGCGGATGCGGTTCTCGGGCGAGCCGCCCCACTCGTCCGTGCGCTGGTTGGAGCCGGGCGCGAGGAACTGGTGGATCAGATAGCCGTTGGCGCCGTGCAGCTCGACGCCGTCGAAGCCCGCGTCGATCGCGTTGCGGGCGGCGGTGACGAAGTCGTCGATGGTGGCGCGGACCTCGGCGCCGGTCAGCTCGCGCGGGGTGACGAACTCCTTCGGGCCCTCGGCGGTGTAGACCTGGCCCTTGGCGGCGATCGCCGAGGGGGCGACGTTGACCAGGCCGTCGGGGAGCAGCACGGGGTGGCCGATGCGTCCCGCGTGCATGAGCTGGGCGAAGATCTTCCCGCCCGCCGCGTGCACGGCGTCGGTGACCTTGCGCCAGCCGGCCACCTGCTCGGCGCTGTGCAGGCCCGGGGTGTCCGGGTATCCCTGGCCGACCACAGAAGGCTGGATGCCCTCGGTGACGATCAGGCCCGCGGAGGCGCGCTGGGCGTAGTACTCGGCGGTCAGGTCCGTGGGCACACCGCCCTCACCAGCGCGGCTCCGGGTCATCGGGGCCATGGCGATGCGGTTGCCGAGGTGGCTTCCGGACAGGTCGATCGGGTCGAACGCGGTGGTCATCAGGACTCCCGGGCAGGTGTTTATGTGGTCGGCCAAGTAATCGCGCCGGATGCCACTGTAACCCATTCATTGGCCGACCAAGGTAATCTTCTGGAAGACGTACCGGTGACCCGCACCGGACGGCGTCCAGTGAGCCAAGAGACCAGCAGCAGGAGCACGTGATGAAGGCCGACACCGCACCGAACGCCACGGCCGACCCCGTCTGTACCCCCGGCTCCTCCGGGGTCGCCACGGCCGGGCCCGTCAGCCTCGCCGTCAGCCGGGTGGCGCGGCTGCACCGCATCGCCGCCGGCAAGCTGCTCAAGAAGCTCGGGCTCTACCCCGGCCAGGAGTTCGTGATGATGCACCTGTGGGACGCGGGCGCGGTGCGCCAGTCCGAGCTGATCAAGGCGGTCGAGCTCGACCCCTCGACGGTCACGAAGATGCTGCAGCGCCTGGAGCAGGCCGGACATGTGCGGCGCCGTCCCGACCCGTCCGACCGGCGGGCCGTGCTCGTCGAGGCGACGGACGCGAGCTGCGGCCTGCTCGCCCAAGTGGAGGGCGCCTGGGCCGAGTTGGAGGGGCACACCCTCGCGGGGCTCGAACCGGCGGAGCGCACGGAGCTGGCGCGGCTGCTCGCCAAGGTCGAGACGAATCTCTGCGTGGAGACGGCGGACTGCCCTCAGCGGGCGGCGGCGCGGGCCGCGGGGCGGTAGGACGGGGCTCCCGCCGCGCCCTACGAGGGCCCTACAGCCACGACAGCGACGCTGCCCGCGTCAGGACCCGCCAGGCCGCCGACGTATCACCCGAGACGCCGCGCGGCACCTCCTCCGGAGCGCGGCGGCCGCCGACCAGGAGGCAGAAGTCGACGGGATCCAGGACGAGTTCGGCGCGTACGGCGTCGCCCGTGTCGCCCAGGATCCACTCGACCCTGCCGCCCTCCCCCGCGACGGTGAGCGCCACCGGCGGCGCCTTCTCCCCGAGTGCGATGCCGAGGATGCGGACGGCGAGCCGGACGAGCCGCCACAGGTGCGGGACCGGCGGCGGGGGCACGTGCCGGTCGAGCGCCCTGCCGATGTCGTCGGCGTGCACCCAGGCCTCGAAGGCCCGCACCAGGAAGTGGTCGGCGACCGGCAGCCGTACGCCCATCAGCACCGCGGGCCGCGCGGCGAGTTCGGTGTCGTGGGCGGCGGGCGTGGCCAGCAGTCCGGCGGCCTGGTTGCGCCAGGTGGCGACGGTCCGCGCGGGCTCGCGCCGTCGTTCGTGGGCGATCACGTCGGACGTACGCGCCGCCCAGACCGCCCGCCACGGCGTCCCCTCGGACACCCGCGAGGCGGGCACGCGCGCGTGCAGCCCAAGACGCAGCGCGAGCGGCTCGTCAGCGGCGATCAGATGCGCGACGGTGTCGTGCACGTCCCAGTCGTGCACGACCGGCGTCCCCCAGGCCCCCCGCTCGTCCATCTCCCCGAGCAGCGCCTGCAGCCCGGCGACCGCGGCGGCATAGGGCTCGGCGTGCGGAGCGGTCCGCAGGGCCGGGGCGCGGGTGCGGAACGCGAGCGAGAGGACGTGCATGTCGGTCGCCTCCCCCGACGGGTCGCGCGGCCGCGGCCGCGCCTGTGCGGATTCCGCGGGACCACCCCCGCCCGGCAGCTGATGCCCCGCCCCCACCCCGTCCAAGTACCGCACGGTGTCCCGCAGGCGGCGGGATTCCTCGGAGCAGGCCGCGCAGTCGGGGAGGTGGTCGGCGATGCGGCGTTCGTCGCCAGGGAGCAGGGCGTCCACCGCCCAGGCGCCCAGGAGCCGGCGCACCTCTTCGTGGTCCGTGGTCACGGGAGTTCACCTCGCAGGGGCGGGTCTGCGAGGGTCTCGGCCAGGGTGCGCAGGGCCGTCCGCAGGCGGGTCTTGGCGGTGCCTTCGGGGATGCCGAGCTCGACCGCGGCCTGGCGGTACGTCCGGCCCGCGAAGTAGGCCAGGTGCACCACCTGCCGCTGGGGCAGCGGGAGCCGGGCGAGCGCGGAGTGCAGAAGGAGGGAGCGTTCCTGTTCGAGGACCGCTTCGTCCGGGGAGGGCCCCGGCGCGGGGACCGCCCGCAGGACCGTGTCGTCGGCGTGCACCGCCTTGCGGTGCCGTTCCTCGCCGCGCACCCAGTCCACGGCCCGCCGGTGGGCGAGCATGGAGAGCCAGGTGCGCAGGCTGCCGCGGCGCGCGTCGAACGCGTAGGGCCTGCTCCAGAGGTGGGCGAAGACCTCCTGGGCGACGTCCTCCGCGGCGGCGGGACTGCGGGTGACGCGGGCGGCGACGCGGTGGACGAGGTCGCCGTACGCGGCGTACGCCTCGGCGAGCGCGGCCTCCTCGCCGTAGACGAGGCGCCGGTGCAGTTCCGCGTCGGGCGAAGGCCGTTCGGGCTCGCCGGGCATGTCCGCCGTGTCGAACGCCCGCTTCATCGGCATCACCACCTCGCGCGGCCGCCCGGCGCGCCCGCCCCGCCCTGCCAAGCGTGGCGGGCCGCCGCCCGGCGCGCCAGGCTTCAGCCGGACAGCACGTCGAGCAGCCGGTCCACGTCCGCCTCCGTGTTGTACAGATGGAACGCCGCCCGCAGGTGTCCCGCGCGTGCGGAGGTGACGACCTTGGCGCGGGCGAGTTCGGGCTGCCGGTCGGCGAGGCCGGGCACGGCGACGATGGGGGACGTGCCGGGCACCGGTTCGTGGCCGAGAGCGGCGAGTCCGGCGCGGTAGCGGGCGGCCAGCGCCGTGTCGTGGGCGTGCACCGCGTCGATGCCGGTCTCTTCGAGGAGCGTGAGGGCGGCGGCCGCGCCGTGGTACGCGAGGAAGGCGGGGGGTTCGTCGAACCGGCGTGCGCCGGGGGCGAGTTCGCTGACGGGGCCGTATGTGGAGTTCCAGGTGTCGGCGGCCGCGAGCCAGCCCGCGTGCAGCGGGACCAGCGTCTCCTGGGCCTCTTCGGTCACCGTGAGGAACTGGGTGCCGCGCGGGGACAGCAGCCACTTGAAGGCGCCGGTGACGGTGTAGTCGTACCGTCCTGCGTCGAACGGCAGCCAGCCCACGGCCTGGGTCGCGTCGACGAGGGTGCGCGCGCCGTGCGCGGCGGCCGCGGCGCGCACCGCGTCGAGGTCGGCGGTGCGGCCGTCGGCGGACTGGACCGCGGAGAACGCGACGAGCGCGGTCCCGGGCCGGACGGCGTCGGCGAGGGATTCCAGCGGCGCGTACCGCGCGCGGAGGTCGCCGCGCATCACGAAGGGGGTGACGACGGAGGCGAACTCCCCTTCGGGGAAGAGGACTTCGCTGCCGGGCGGCAGGGAGGCCGCGATCAGTCCGACGTGCACGGCGACCGATCCGCCGGTGGCCACCCGGCCCGGCGCCACGCCGACGATCCTGGCGAAGGACTCGCGGGCCGCGTCCACGACCTCGAAGTCCCCCGCCCCGCCGGGCCTGCCCTGGCCGAGTTCGGCGGTCAGCGCGCGCACGGCCTCGCTCGCGCGGTGCGGCAGCAGGCCGCAGCTCGCGGTGTTCAGATACGTCGTCGTGGGCGCGAACTCGGCGCCGTTGTTGATCCGCATGGGACCAACTCTTATACGGTGTCGCCCTTCTGCGGAACCGCGCATCCGTCGGGGCCGCAGGCGCCGTCGGCGAGCGTGGTCAGCGGCGAGCGGTTGCTCCAGGCCTGTTCGAGGGCCTGGGTGAAGACGTCGGCGGGCTGGGCGCCGGAGACGCCGTACGTGCGGTCGAGGACGAAGAACGGCACGCCGTTGGCGCCGAGTTCGGCGGCCTCGCGCTCGTCGGTGCGGACGTCGGCGGCGTACTTCTCCGGGTCGGCGAGGACGGCACGCGCCTCGTCGGCGTCCAGGCCCGCGGCGACGGCGAGTTCCACGAGGCGCTCGTCGTCCTCGAAGACGGACCGCTCCTCGGCGAAGTTGGCGCGGTAGAGGAGGCCGATCAGCTCGTCCTGCCTGCCGTGCTCCTTGGCCAGGTGCAGGAGGCGGTGCATGTCGAAGGTGTTGCCGTGGTCGCGGCCTTCGGTGCGGTAGCCGAGGCCCTCGGACGCGGCGTTCTCACCGAGGCGCCGCTCGCCCTCGCGGGCCTGCTCCTCGGACATGCCGTACTTCTTGGTGAGCATGGTGATCACCGGGGCGGTGTCGCCCTTGGCGCGCCCGGGGTCCAGCTCGAAGGAGCGGTGCACGACCTCGACGCCGTCGCGGTGCGGGAAGGCGGCGAGGGCCTTCTCGAAGCGGGCCTTGCCCACATAGCACCAGGGGCAGGCGATGTCGCTCCAGATCTCGACGCGCATGTGTGTGACTGCTCTCTTCAGGTCGTACGTCCAAGTCGGTACGGAGGCTGCCTCCGCTCCCGGTGTCAACGTACGGGCAAAGCGCCTCATTCCCCCGCGACGAACTTTCCCGTGTTCCCCCTGATCCAGGTGCGCAGATGGGCGAGGGGTTCCAGGGCGCCGCGGCCGAGGTCGGTCAGTTCGTACTCGACCCGGGGCGGCACCTCCGCGTAGACCGTGCGCAGCACCAGGCCGTTCTCCTCCAGGCGGCGCAGGGTCTGGGTGAGCACCTTGGGGCTGACGCCCTCCAGCTTGCGGCGCAGCTCGCCGAAGCGGCGCGGGCCGTCCTCCAGGGCGGTGATCGCGAGGCCCGTCCACTTGTTGACGAGCAGCTCGAAGACCGCGCGGCCGGGGCAGAGCAGCCCGTAGATGTCGTGGCGTTCGCGGCTGTCGTGTGCGCTCTGACCAGTCATGGTTTCCAAAATATAGCTGTACCCCTTGCGGGTAATCAGGGCCCTGCTTCTACCGTCCCGATCATGACCTCCACTCCTGCTTCCGCGTCCCCCGTCCGTGTCGGCCTCGTCGGCCTCTCCGCCCGCGGCGGCTGGGCGCCCCACTCCCATCTGCCCGCGCTGAACCGCCTCGACGGATACGAGCTGCGCGCCCTGTCCGCGTCGAGCGACGCCTCCGCGCGGGCCGCGGCCGCGAAGTACGGGGTGCCGCTCGCCTTCGGCTCCACCGCGGAGCTCGTCCGCAGCGACGAGGTCGATCTGGTCGTGGTGAGCGTGCGGGTGCCGCTGCACCGCGAGGTGATCCTCGCGGCGCTCGGCGCGGGCAAGGCGGTGCTCTCCGAGTGGCCGCTCGGCAACGGCGCCGCCGAGGCCGACGAGCTGGCGGCCGCCGCGGAGCGGGCCGGGGTGCGGACGTTCGCGGGGCTGCAGGCCCGCTCGGCGCCCGCGGTGCGGTACGTCGGCGAGCTGGTCGCGGACGGCTATGTGGGCGAGGTCCTGTCCACCAGCCTGGTCGCGTCGGGCCGGCGCTGGGGTCCCGTCTTCGAGCCGGGCGGGGAGTATCTGCTCGACAAGGCCAACGGCGGCACGATGCTCACCATCCCCTTCGGGCACACGATCGACGCCGTGGCCATGGTGCTCGGCGAGTTCACCGAGGTCTCGGCGACCCTGGCGACCCGGCGTCCCGTCGTGCACGAGGAGGGCACCGGGCGGGCCGCGCCGATGACGGTCGACGACCAGATCGCGGTGGGCGGACGGCTCGCGTCGGGCGCCGTGGCCTCGGTGCACTTCCGCGCGGGCCTGTCCCGGGGCACGGACTTCCACTGGGAGATCAACGGCACGGAGGGCGACCTCGTCGTCACGGGCGACTCGGGCCACCTCCAGCAGGCCGCCCTGACCGTGCGGGGCGCGCGGGGAGCGGCGGCCGCGGTGGCCGAACTCCCCGTCCCCGCACGGCACTTCGACGTGCCCGCCCTGGACGGCCTGCGCGGACTCCCCGCGTACAACGTCGGGGCGCAGTACGCCCAGGTGCTCGCCGATCTCACCGAAGGCACCGCCCACGCACCGGACTTCGCGCACGCGGCCCGCCGCCAGGGACTGCTCGACGCCATCGAGCGGTCGGCCGCGACCGGCCGCAGGATCACTCTCTAGGAGCCGTCCCGCAGCCCCTGCGGCCAGTTGGGCCGGAACTCGATGTTCTCGTACGTCACCACGCAGCCCTCCCCGACGGGCGACTGCGCCAGGAAGCCGACGAGCGCGGCCCGCGCGGACTTCTCGTCGCCGAGCGAGAAGATCCGCACGAACGTCCAGTGCTCGCCGTCCGTCGACGCGTGGAACGCGAACGCCGAGCCCGTACGGCTGATGCGCAGCCAGGCGCTGCCGCCGTCCACGACGAAGGCGTTGGAGTCGTCGGAGCGGCCGCGGGTGACGACCGTGCAGATCGTGGGCTCGTCAGGGGAGCGCTCCAGGCAGAGCTTGGCCCACTCGCGGTCGCCCACGTGCAGATAGAGCACGCCCGCGTCGAAGGCCGCGGCGAAGCCGACCGTGACGCGGGCGATCAGCTGGAAGTCGCCCTCGGGCGCGCCGAGCAGGCGGGGCGCGTCGGATGCGGGGTCGAGCGCCTCCCCCGTCGGCGGCACGAAGCGGTCCTGGCGGGCGCCCGCCCAGCCGGTGAGCACCCCGTCCTCGTACGACCAGTGGCCGTCGGGGCCGTAGGTGCGCAGCGGGAAGGGCAGTTCGGGGAGGGTGACATCCATGGCGTCAGTGTTCCAGGCGCCCGTCGCAACGCCGCGGCAGGCCCAGCGGGTTGGCGTCGCGCAGCTCGGGCGGGAGCAGCGCCTCGGGGGTGTTCTGGTACGCGACGGGGCGCAGCCAGCGCTCGACGGCCGTGCCGCCCACGGACGTCGACGTGGAGGTGGTGGCCGGGTAGGGGCCGCCGTGGTGCTGGGCGGGCGCGACGGCGACGCCGGTGGGCCAGCCGTCGACGAGCACGCGGCCTGCCAGCGGGGTCAGTTCGGCGAGCAGCTCGGCGCCCCGGCCGCTGCCGCCCGCCGCCTCCTCGGCGGACAGCTGCACGGTGGCGGTGAGGTTGCCGGGAAGCCGGGAGAGGACGGCGGTGATCTCCGCGGCGTCGGCGTAGCGCGCGACGACGGTGACCGGGCCGAAGCACTCCTCAAGAAGCAGGTCGTACGCCCCCTCCTCGGCCAGCCGCGCGGCGGGCACGGTGAGGAAGCCCGCGCTGACGGTGTGCTCGCCGCCCGCGCCGGGGGTCACCGGGGCGTCCACGTCGGGGAGTTGGGCGCGCTCGCGCACGCCCGTGACGAAGTTGTCCCGCATGCGGTGGTCGAGGAGCACCCCGGCCTCGGTGTCGCTGACCGCCTCGGTCAGGGACTTCACGAGCCGGTCGCCGCCCGCGCCCTCGGGGGCGAGGACCAGGCCGGGCTTGACGCAGAACTGGCCGACGCCGAGCGTCATGGAGCCCGCGAGCCCGGCGCCGATCTGCTCGCCGCGCTCGGCGGCCGCCGCCTCGGTGACGACGACGGGGTTGAGGGAGCCCAGCTCGCCGTGGAAGGGGATCGGCACGGGCCTGGCCGCCGCCGCGTCGAAGAGGGCGCGGCCGCCGCGTACCGAACCGGTGAATCCGGCGCCGGACACCAGCGGGTGCCTGACCAGTTCAACGCCCGCGTCGAAGCCGTGCACCAGGCCGAGCACGCCCTCCGGGATGCCGTGCCGGGCGGCGGCCCTGCGCAGGGTGGCGGCGACGAGTTCGGAGGTGGCGGGGTGGTCGGGGTGGGCCTTGACGACGACGGGGCAGCCCGCGGCGAGCGCGCTCGCGGTGTCGCCGCCCGGCACGGAGAAGGCGAAGGGGAAGTTGGAGGCGGAGTAGACGGCGACGACGCCCAGCGGGATCTTGTAGCGGCGCAGGTCGGGAACGGGCGGGGTGGCCGACGCGTCCGGGTGGTCGATGACGACGCCGAGGAAGGCTCCCTCGTCGACGAGGTCCGCGAAGGACCGCAACTGGTAGCGGGTGCGGGCGAGTTCGCCGGTGAGCCGGACGGGGCCGAGTGCGGTCTCCGCGTCCGCGGCCTCCACCAGGTGCGCCTCGGCCTCGTCGAGCAGATCGGCCGCGGTGCGCAGGAAGGCGGCGCGGACGGCCCGGTCGGCGAGCGCGGGGGCGGCGTCCTTGGCGGCGCGCACCGCCTGGTCGACCTCCTCGGCTGTGGCCTCCACCGCAACCTGCTCGCGCTGCTTCCCGGTTCGGGGGTCGACACTCCAGACTGGTGCTGCTGCCACCGCGGATTCCCTTTCCAGAGGTATGCCACTCACCAGGGCCGTTCGATATGCTGAACGCGGTCCCTGTCGATGAATGAGCAGGGTATTCGGAGACTATTTCTCGGCGTTCAAAGGGGTCAAGGGCGATGTCGGCTGGCGAGACCGGAGGCGGTGCGCAGGTCAAGTCCGCGGTGCGGACGGTGGAATTGCTCGAGTACTTCGCGGGCCGCCCCGGAATGCACTCCCTCGCCACGGTCCAAGAGGCCGTCGGATACCCCAAGTCGAGCCTCTACATGCTGCTCAGGACCCTGGTCGAGCTGGGCTGGGTGGAGACGGACGCGACCGGCACGCGGTACGGCATCGGGGTGCGCGCCCTGCTCGTCGGCACCTCGTACATCGACGGCGACGAGGTCGTCGCGGCCGCCAGGCCCACCCTGGACCGGCTCTCCGACGACACCACCGAGACGATCCACCTGGCCAGGCTCGACGGCACGAACGTCGTCTATCTCGCCACCCGCCAGTCGCAGCACTACCTGCGGCCCTTCACGCGCGTGGGCCGCCGCCTCCCCGCGCACTCCACCTCGCTCGGCAAGGCGCTGCTCGCCACCCACACCGACGAGCAGGTGCGCAAGATGCTCCCCCAGACGCTGCCCGCGCTGACCGAGCACACCATCACCGACCGCGAGAAGCTCATCGAGGAGCTGCGCACGGTGCGCGAACAGGGCTTCGCGGTGGACCGCGAGGAGAACACGCTGGGTCTGCGCTGCTTCGGCGTCGCCATCCCCTACCGCACCCCGGCGCGCGACGCGATCAGCTGCTCGGTGCCGGTGGCGCGCCTCACGCCCGCCCATGAACAGATGGTCAAGGACGCCCTGTTCGACGCCCGCGACCGGCTGACACTGGCAACTCGTAGGCTCTGACGCATGGATGTCATCCTGCGCGAGGTGCACGACAGCGATCTGCCCGTCTTCTTCCGGCAGTTGAACGATCCCGCATCGCGCCACATGGCCGCGTTCACCCCCGAGGACCCGGCCGACCGGGACCGCTTCGACGCGCACTGGGCGACGATGCGCGCCGCCGACGACGTCGAACTGCGCACGGTCCTCGCGGACGGCGACGTGGTGGGCAACGCCGCGGTGTACGGGGATCCCGGCGAGCGCGAGGTCACCTACTGGATCGACCGTGCCTACTGGGGACGCGGCCTCGCCACCGCCGCGCTGCGCGCCCTCCTCGAACTCGTCCCGGAGCGACCGCTGTACGCCCGCGCCGCGGCGGACAACGCGGGCTCGCGCCGGGTCCTGGAGAAGTGCGGCTTCCGTGTGACCGCCCAGGAGCGCGGCTTCGCCCAGGCCCGCGGGACCGAGATCGACGAGGTGGTCCTCGTCCTGGACGCCGGCTGACCCCGCCCGTCCCTCGGGCGCAGTCCGCCTCCGCCGGACGGCGGAGGCGGATCGTCGCAGGGCAGGAGGTGCGCGGCGGGGGCCTGCGGGAGCGTTGAGGCATGGCACAGATCCTGCTTCCCGCCCCTTCCCCGGCCCCCCGCGTGCTCAGCACGCCGCGCCGCGCCCTGCGGATCGCCGCCGGGCTCGCCTGCGTCCCGTACCTCTCGCTCAAGATCGCCTGGATCTTCGGGAGTCACATCGGGATCCCCGCGGGGAGCTCCCTCCTCGCGCACCGCACGACGATGATCTTCGCGAACGGTCTGACCGTCCTGATGGACGCGACGGTCCTCGTCCTGGTGCTGCTCCTGACCCGGCCCTGGGGCCTGCGCACACCCGCCTGGCTGCTCACGCTCCCGATGTGGATCGCGAGCGGACTGCTCGTGCCGATCATGGCCGGATTCCCGCTGCAGCTCCTCGTGAAGGCGCTCGGCGGGAGCGTCGAAGGATCGTCCGACGGCGGGGGCGGCAAAGGCTCGGAGGAGTTTCTGCACGACTGGGTCTTCGTCGTCGTCTACACCGGCTTCATCGTCCAGGGCATCGCCCTCGGCTCCCTCTTCGTGCTGTACGCCAGGGACCGCTGGGGCCACCTGTGGCGCGGACGGACGGGGGACCTGGCCCGGTCCGGCGCGCGGGGCCCTCGGGTGGCCGCGGCCTGCGCCGCCCTGCTCGCGCTCGTCCCCGTCGCCCTGCACGTGCTGTGGGCCGCGGGCTCCGACGCCGGCCTCAACGACGCACGGGCCCAGGAGCGTACGACCTCCTTCGCCGTCCTGGAGTCCCTGAACGTGGTCTATCTCGGCGCGGCCGTGGCGGGCGCCCTGCTGCTGACCTTCCGGTGGCTGCCCGCGCTTCCCGTGAAGGTGCCGCTCGCGCTCGCCTGGCTCGGCTCCGGCGCGGTGGGCTGCTGGGGCGGCTGGCTGCTCCTCGCCCTGCTCGTCGGCGGCGAGGACCTCACGCAGCGGCTCACCGGACCGATGCTCCTGACCTACTCTGTGCACATGATCGTCGGTCTGCTCGTGGCCGCTCTCGGGGCGCGCTTCCTCAAGGAACGGGCGGGGTCCACGACGTGAGGGCACGTGTCGCCGCCCTGTTCGGGCGCCGGGCGCGCCGCCGGTGGATCCATCTGATCCTCGGCGGCGCCCTCGCCATGCCGTACGTCTTCGTCGGCTCCGTCATCGTGGGACCGCTGCTCGGCGAGACGAACGTCTTCGGCTCGATCACCAGCCAACTCACCGCGTTCGCCGTCGGGTTGCCGCTCGCCGCGGTCACCGCGCTGTTCCCGCTGACCCGGCCGATGTCGGTGGCGGCGGTGCGGGCGCTGTGCGCGGTGCCCGCGGACTCCCTCGCCGACGGGCCCGCGCGGACCCGGGCCGCGCGGGGGCGCACCGTCGCGTGGTTCACGCTGCACCTCGGCTTCGGCGGGGTGATCAGCGGCATGTCGCTCGCGCTGCCGCCGTTCGCGGTGATGCTGATCGTCCTTCCGCTCCTCTCCGGGCTGCGCGACACCCGCGTCGGGCTGCCCGAAGTCTTCGACGAGCCCTGGATGCTCGCGCTCTCGCCGGTCATCGGCATCGCCCTGCTGGTGGCGCTCGGGGCGTGCGCGGCGACCGCGGGCGGGCTGCTCGCGCGGTGGGCGCCCGTGCTGCTCGGGCCGACGCCCGCCGACCGGCTCGCGGTCGCCGAGCAGCGCGCCGCGGAGCTCGCCGTGCGCAACCGTCTGGCGCGCGAACTGCACGACTCGGTGGGCCATGCGCTGAGCGCGGTGACGCTGCAGGCGAGCGCGGCCCGCCGCGTCCTGGACAAGGATCCGGAGTTCGTCCGCGAGGCGCTCGCCGCGATCGAGGACACCACCCGGCGCACGGTGGGCGAGCTCGACGCCGTGCTCGGTGTGCTGCGGGAGGCCGACGACGCCCGCTCGACGGAGCCCGCGCCCACGCTCCGCGATCTGGACGGCCTGCTGCGCCGCACCAGGGCGGGCGGCCTGCGGGTGACCGCCGCCGTGGACGCCGATCCCGGCGCGGTGCCCCCGCTGGTCTCGCGCGAGGCGTACCGCATCGTGCAGGAGGCCCTGAGCAACGCACTGCGGCACGGCGGCGATGGCACCTCCGTCGCACTGCGCATCGCCCTGGACGACACCGGCCTGACCGTCACGGCCGAGAACCCGCTGCCGCCGCACTCCCCCGGTTCCCGCCCGGGCGGCGGCCACGGCCTGCGCGGCATCGCGGACCGGGCGCGGCTGCTCGGCGGCACGGCGCGGGCGGGCCCCGAGCAGGGCAGGTGGCGACTGGACGTACGACTTCCGCTGAAGGGAAAGCAATGACGGCGAACGACATCAGGGTCGTCCTCGCGGACGACGAGCGCATGGTGCGCACCGCCCTGCGGGCGATCCTCTCCGCCGAGCCCGGCATCGAGGTGGTGGGCGAGGCGGCGACCGGCGCCGAGGCGGTCTCCGTGGTGCGGGAGCTGCGGCCCGACGTGGTCCTGATGGATGTCCGGATGCCGGAGGTCGACGGCATCCGCGCCACCGAACGCATCCTCGCCGCGCTGCCCGAGCCGCCGCGCATCGTCGTCGTGACGACCTTCGAGAACGACTCCTATGTGTACGAGGCGCTGCGCGCGGGGGCCTCCGGCTTCCTGCTCAAGCGGGCGGACGCGGACTCCCTCGTGCAGGCCGTGCGGATCGTCGCGCACAGCGACTCGCTGCTCTTCCCCTCGGCCGTCCGGGCCCTTGCCGCCGAGCACGGCCGCGCCGAGCCCGCGCCGCCCGCCTGGGTGGCCCGGCTCACCGGCCGCGAGAGCGAGGTGCTGCGGCTGATGGCGGCGGGTCTGACCAATGCGGAGATCGCCGGAAGGATGGGCGTGGGCGCGGCGACGGTGAAGACGCATGTGGCGTCCGTGCTCGCCAAGACGGGGGCGCGGGACCGCACCCAGGCGGTGATCGCGGCGTACGAGGCGGGGTTCATGAAGACCGGCTGAACCGACCGGCGATGCGGGCTTCCGGGGGCCCGCCCGGCCGCCCCGCTTCTTAAGAACTCTCTGAGAAAACGGTCGCAAGCACGCCAGAAGGGAACGAAACCCTCCCCTCCGCTCGTCCTCCCGTGGGATGAACAAGACGATCAGGCACGCCTCGGTCTTCGCGCTGCTGCTCGTGCTCGCCCTGCTGGTGCGGGCGACATGGGTGCAGTTCTACGACTCGAAGGCTCTCGCGGACGACAAGCTGAACCGGCGCAACGCGATAGAGCAGTACGCGAACCCGCTGGGCGACATCATCGTGGGCGGTGAGGCCATCACCGGCTCCGAGCGGACGAAGGGCGGAGACCTCGCGTACAAACGCACCTACAAGGACGGCGATCTCTACTCACCCGTCACGGGCTACAGCTCCCAGGTCTACGGCGCCACCCAGCTCGAAGGCATCTACAAGGACCTTCTCGACGGCACCGACAACCGTCTGAAGAACCCGCTCGACACGGTCACGAACAAGCGCGCCGAACCCGGCGACGTCCTGACGACCATCGACCCCGCGGTGCAGAAGGCCGGGTACAAGGCGCTGGGTGACACCAAGGGCGCCGCGGTCGCCATCGACCCCAAGACCGGCAAGATCCTCGGCATGGTCTCGACCCCGTCGTACGACCCGTCGAAGATCAGCGGTTCCACGGACTCCAAGGCGTGGAAGGAGCTGACCACCGACAAGGACAAGCCGATGGTCAACCGCGCGATGCGCCAGCCGCTCCCGCCCGGCTCCACGTTCAAGCTGGTCGTCGCGGCGGCGGCCCTGGAGGACGGTCTGTACGGCTCGGTGGACACGAAGACCAGCAGCCCGAACCCGTACACGCTGCCCGGCACGCGGACGGTCCTCAAGAACGAGAACCAGGCGGCGCCCTGCGAGAACGCCGACATCCGCACGGCGCTCCAGTACTCGTGCAACAACGTCTTCGCGAAGATGGCCGTCGACCTGGGCCAGGACAAGGTCAAGTCGATGGCCGAGAAGATGGGCTTCAACACGGACAAGCTGGATGTGCCGGTGCGCGCGTCCAAGAGCGTCTACCCGTCCGACATGGACAAGGCGCAGACCGCCCTCACCGGCATCGGCCAGTTCGACGTGACGGCCACGCCGCTGCAGATGTCGATGGTCTCCGCGGCCATCGCGAACGGCGGCGAACTCGCCAAGCCGTACATGGTGTCGCAGATCAACGACTCCTCCGGGGACGCCCTGGAGAAGTACGACGACGGCGGCTCGCAGCGCGTGATGAGCGAGTCCACCGCCGAGGGCCTGCAGTCCGCGATGGAGACGGTCGTCGAGAAGGGCACCGGATCGAACGCGAAGATCAGCGGCGCGACGGTGGGCGGCAAGACGGGTACGGCGCAGCACGGCGAGAACAACAGCAAGACGCCGTACGCCTGGTTCACCTCGTTCGCCAAGGGCAGCGACGGCAAGGAGGTCGCGGTCGCGGTGATGATCGAGTCGTCGAGCGCGGCACGCGACGAGGTCAGCGGCAACGGCCTGGCGGCGCCGATCGCGAAGGCGATGATGGCGGCGGCCCTGAAGGGCTGACACCGCACCGCGGTGAGCGCGGGCCCCGGGTGACCCCCGTCCGCCCGGGGCCCGCGCTCAGCCGTTCCCGCTCACCTGTCCCGGCCGCCGCGGTGGCGCCAGGCCCGGCCCAGCACGATCAGCAGGAACGGCGCACAGGCGCCGAACAGCAGGCCCGAGGCGAATCCGAACCCGGAGCCCGGCTCGTCGCCGAGCAAGGTGACGGCCCCGGAGCCGACCACGACGGCGGCGAGGACGCCCACCAGCAGATAGAACTTCCGGCTCAGGAAGTTGCTCCGCCCCGGCGCGGGCGGCGGCGACGAGAGCTCCCCGCCGGGGCCGAGGCTCGCCGCCTTCGGCCGCTTGAACCAGGCGTAGATGACCCAGTTGCCGCAGGCCTCCCAGCCATCGGGCGCGAGCCGTTCGTCCAGGCCCTCGCGGCCGCGGGTGACCAGCTCGCGCCGGTACTCCCAGCGCTGCGGCCGCTCGGTGTCGCGCCGGCTCACGAACCGGCCGATCGCGTCGACCCGCTCCACCTCCCAGCCCTCGTCGCCGAACCGGTTCAGGAGCTCCTCGTCGACATAGGTGTCGGCGGTCCAGCGCCAGGTCTCGACGGTCGCGTCCGGCGTCTTCGGTGCGCCGTCGGCGGACTCGGGCGCCAGCTGCCGGGCGAACTCGTCGAGCGGGCCGAACTCGGCCTCCGCGTCGTCGGCCCCCGACTCGTCCAGGTGCGCGGCGAGGTCCGTCACGGTCGCCTCGACCCGGTCGGCGGGGACGCCGTGCGCCCGCAGCCGTTCGGCGAGGCCGATGAGGTAACCGTCGTTCTCGTAGCGGGTGTTCATCGTCCCTCCACTCCCGCCTTGGCGAGTACGTCCCGTACGGAAGCGTCGAAGGCGAGCCACAGGCCGCCCTGTTCGCCGAGCGTGGCGCGGCCCGCGTCGGTGAGCCGGTAGTAGCGCCGCCCCGGACCCTTCTCGGTGGCGCGGAACTCCGCGGCCACCAGGCCCGCCTCCTCAAGACGGTTGAGGACGGGGTAGAGCGTGCCGCCCTTGATCTGGCCGAAGCCCGCGGCACCGAGCAGTTTGGCGATCTCGTAGCCGTAGCTCTCACCGTCGGTGAGGCTGGCGAGGACGAGCAGGTCGAGTACGCCCTTGAACCAGCTGGCGCGGCGGTCGGTAGCGGTCACGGGGTGATGCCCTTCTTCGGCTGGGAGGTCCGCGGTCAGGCGGCGGGCGCGGCGCGGAGCCTGTCCGGCGCGGGCAGCGTCAGGTCGCGCACGGACAGCGCGGTGTGCGCCACGACGGAGAGCAGCAGGCTGCCCGTGGCGAGGTAGAGACCGGCGAGGACCACGCCGTACAGGGCGAAGGCTCCGACGCCCGTGCGCCCCTGGTAGAGCCCCGCGACGGCGTAGACGACGGCCGAAACGGCCGCCGCCGCATAGAGGTTGAGGCCGAGCACGCCGACGCCGAAGGCGATGAGCAGTCCGCGGTAGACCAGTTCGGCACAGATGCCGTCGGTCACGGCGACGGCGATGGCGAGCCTGCGCTCCTCGGTGGTGCGCGGCAGCATGGCCTCGATGGAGGCGAGCCCCGGCACGTTCTTGCCCTGTTCGGCGAGGCCCCGGAAGTTCCGCCCCGACGCCACGGCGACGGCCAGGAACACGAGGATCAGGGCCACCGTGTACCCGGGCCGTTCGGGCGCGGTGATGCCGAGGTCGGCGGCGTCGATGCCCGGCGAGAGCAGCAGGGCGGCGACAGCGACGGCGGCGTACGCCCACCACAGCGCGAGCACGAAGGTGAAGTAGCGGACCAGGGCGCGGGGCTCGGTGTCCCTGCGGCGGGCCAGCGAGCCGTACGCGCGGCGGCCTATCACAGGCTCGCCGAGCAGCAGAAGCGCGGCGAGCGCGGCCGTGACGGCCGTCGATGCGACGGAGAAGTCCGGCGAGATGGTCATGGGGTCCCCCTTCCCGAAGGGGCCGCGCGGCGCATGCCGCGCGGCCCCTGAGCGTCTGAGCTACCTAGACCGTATGGCGACCTAGTCAGGAATGCAACCTATCTCGTGACGTTGACCTATCGACCGGATCAGCCCACGAAGTACGTCGGGTTCGGGAGCTTGTACGTCTTGTCCGCGTAGCCGCCCGCGAGGTCGGAGACCTGGTCGCCGAAGCTGCCGACGATGTCGTAGCCCGTGGACTCGATGTACTTGCGGGTGCCCTCCTTGAACTGGACCGTGTCGCACTTCCAGGCGTCGGGCGTGGCGCAGTGGCTCAGGTATGCCGGGGGGTTGGGCTTGTTCTTGGTGAACACGTGCGTGCGGTCGAGCTGCGTCTTGTAGCCCGCCTTCGCGAGGTTGGTGACGGCACCCTCGCGCTGCGACTCGGCGAGACCGGTGAGGAAGAAGACCTCGACGCCCTTGCTCTTGGCGTACGCCACCAGTTCGGGCATGCCGAACACGGCGGGGCGCTTGGCCGCCTTGACGTAGGCGTCCCAGGTGTCGTTGTTGTACGTGTAGTTGGTCGACTTCTCGTAGTCGAGGCTGAGCAGCGCGGTGTCGTCCACGTCCAGGACGATCGCGGGCTTCTTGCCCTTGCCGTGGCGGGCCTTGTGCGCGGCCTTCTTGATGTCCTTCTTCGCCTTGGCCTGGATGCGGGCCAGGTCCTTGGCGTACGGGCTGTCCGGCGAGGACTTCCAGACGCCGTCGGCGCCCTTGGTCGCGCCGTAGTACTCGTCGATCTCACCGACGAGGAGGCCGATGTTGTGGGGCTCCTTGGTGGCGCGTGGCCGGTCCTGGTCGGCGGTGGCGACGGTGCCGTACAGGACGGCGCCCGCGACGGTACAGGTGGTGGCCAGGGCGGCCACGCGCAGGGACTTCCGCATGGATGCGATCTCCGGGTCGGATCGTGGATCGGGCAGGTCACCGACTGTCTACGCGCATTGACCCCGGTGTGGGGAGCCCCTTTGGGAGACCTTTTATGCGATCGATACCGGCCCGCGATGCCCGCGCCACGCGCCCCGCACGGCGCGGTGGTCCCCGCGCGCCCTCAACTCCCGGGCGCCCAGCGCGGATCGCGGCCGCTCAGGCCGATCACCCGGTCCAGGAGCGGGGCGTCGGCCGGCACCGGGACCGGTGTGCCGAACAGGCCGCCCTCCGGCCCGTCGCCGTCCCCGCCCTCCGCGGGCGTGAGCAGGGCCTCGGCGGCGCCCAGGCTCGCCGCGTCGGGCGCGTACTCCTGTCCGGTGGCGCGCGCCAGGTCCCAGCCGTGCACGACGAGTTCGTCGACGGCCACGAGTCCCGCGACCTCGCCGGGCAGGTCGACGCCGCCCGCGCGGGTCATGCCCTGCCAGGCCGCCGGGTCGCGCCAGGCCTCGGCGAGGGCGTCGAGCGCCTTCGGCAGCTCGCCGCGCCAGCCGGGCCCGACGTCCGGCACGAAGCTCCCCGGCGCCCGGTCGAGGCCGGGCCCGAGGTCCTTGCGCGCGGCGTCGGCGAAGGCCCGGGAGAGGCTGAGCACATGGCCCAGCAGATGGCGCACCGCGTAGTCGGGGCAGGGCGTGGGCGCCGCGAGCTGCTCGTCCGTGACGCGGTCGGCGATCCGTGCGACGAGGCGGGCCTGCGGGCCCAGGTCGAGCATGTCGTTCATGGGGGATCCTTCCGGGGCTGCTGGGACTTGCGGGTCTGGCGGGTCTGGCGGGTCTTCCGGGTCTTCCGGTCGGTGGGGGCGACGCGGGCGAGTCGGTGGCGCCGGTACGTATGAGTCGGGGATGTCGGTACGTCTCCTCTTGCAGACCGGCGCCGGGCCCCGAACTCATCGCGGGAGCGTAGGGAATCCGCCCGATTCCGTCGCAGGGGCCTTAGAAACCAGCATCACCTGGCATGACATCGACGATCGGGCGCGTCCTCGGGGACCGCAACGCGGGGCTCTATCTCGGCGCGGTGGTGGTCTCGGGCTTCGGGACCTCCGCGCTGTGGCTGGCATCGGGGATCTGGGTGAAGGAGCTGACGGGGTCCGACGGGCTCGCCGCGCTCTGCCAGTTCGCGCTGTGGGCGCCCACCCTCATCGGCCCGCTGCTCGGCACGCTCGCCGACCGCACCCGCCGCAGACCACTCCTGGTCGCCGCCAACCTCGCCCTCGGTGTGCTGCTCGTCGCGCTGCTCGCCGTCGACTCCGCGGGACGGCTCTGGATCCTGTTCGCGGTGCTCTTCGTGTACGGGGCGTGCGGCGTCGTCACCGACGCGGCGGAGGCCGCCCTGGTCGCGACGGCGGTCGACAAGGAACTGCTCGGCGACTTCAACGGCCTGCGGATGTCCGCGAACGAGGGCATGAAGCTGGTGGCGCCGCTCGCGGGGGCGGGCCTGTTCGCCGCGTACGGGGGCGCCCGGGTGGCGCTCCTGGACGCCGTCACGTTCGTGCTCGCCGCGGGGATGTTCGCGCTGCTGCGGGTGCGGGAGAGCGTGCCGGTGCGCGAGCGCGCCTCGCTGCGGGCGCGCACCGCGGAGGGGGCCGGGTATCTGTGGGGGCACGAGCGGCTGCGGCCCCTCGTGGTGGCGGGCGGTCTGACGATGCTGACCTCGGGGATCACCGGCGCGACGGTCTACGCGGTCGTCGAGGGGCTCGGCCGCTCCCCCGCGTACACGGGCGTCCTGTACGTCGTGCAGGGCGTGGGGTCCGTCGCGGTGGGCGTCGCGTCGGGGGCGCTGATGCGGCGGTTCGGGGCGCGGCGGTTCGGCGGCGCGGGCATCGCCCTGACCGGCCTCTCGGCGGTCCTGACCGCGCTGCCGAGCGACGCGGCGGTCCTCGCGGGCAGCCTCACGAACGGTGTCGGGCTGCCCTGCGTGCTGATCGCGGGCCTGACGGCGGTGCAGCGGGAGACGCCGGACGCGCTCCTCGGCCGGGTCGCGGCGACCGCCAACACCCTGATGTTCACGCCGACCGCGATCGGCATCGCGGCGGGCGCGGCGCTCGTGGAGAGCGTCGACGTCCATGTCCTGCTGCCGGTCGTCGCGGGGGCGCGGCTGCTGATCGCCGCGCCCCTGCTGAGGTCCCGGGTGCTGACCTGAACTCCCGTGCCCCGGGAGCTACTTCACGTCCGCCCAGCGCTTGATGGTCGCGACGGCCTCCGCCTGCTCGGCCGCGGGCAGCTTGGCGATCGACGCGCCGTGGTTGGCGCCCGGCACCACATAGCGGTGGGAGTCGCGGTGGCTCGGGGTGAACCGCTCGGCGCTCCACGGGTCGTTCTCGCCGTAGACGAACATCATCCGCTCGCCCCTGGTCTTCACCCAGCGGTCGACGTCGGCGATGGTCCTGTTGTTGTACGTGCCGCGCATGGCGGCGGGCAGCACCGAGTTCGGCTGGTAGATGTCCGGGTAGTGGCGGACGTCCTTGAGGTGCTTGAACTTCAGGTCGGCCCAGCCGAGTTGGGTGGCGGCCTGCCGGTAGTAGGGCCCTGTGCCGTTGGTGCCGAGGGACTCGTCCTGGTAGACGCTGAAGCCGTGCTTCTTCGACCAGTCGTAGAGCTCGTCGTCGGTGGCCTTCTTCGCGTCGGGCACGGTCGGGCAGTCGGCGGCGGTGCCGGACTGCCAGAAGTTCCACACCTGGTCGAGGACCGCGAACTCATAGGCCCGGTCGGTGGTGCCGAGGGTCTCCTCGAAGGTGTCGCCGTTGGTCTTGGCGTCCGCCTCGAACTTGGGGAGCAGGGCGTCGCGGCGTACGAGCATCTCGCGCTGCACGGCGTTGAGCGCGGCCCTGCACTCCTTGGTCCCCACGGTCTTGAAGAACCGCTCGTAGCCGCTGTCGTCGCGGTTGTTCGCGTCGTTGGGCGCGACGAACGCGACGACGGCGTCGAGGTCCTCGGGGTAGAAGCGCTCGTGGTAGGTCGCGGTCATGCCGCCCTTGCTGGCGCCGGTGCCCAGCCACTTGCCCTTCTCGATGCCGCGCAGCGCCTGGGTGAGGCGGTGCTCGTCGGCGGCCTCCTGCTGGACGGTCATCTTGGACCAGTCGTCGCCCGCCGCGCCCGCGGGCCGTGACTTCTCGAAGTAGCGGTGCTCGACGCTGACTTGGTTGGCGTCGATCAGCTTGGTGAGCGCGGTGGTGTTGCTCGCGAGGGTGTAGCCGCCGGTGTAGAGGACGGTCGGCTTGCCGGTGTCCTTGTGCCAGAGCGTGGCGCGCTGGGTGAAGGTGGCGCCGTTGGGCCTGCGGTGGTCGACGGGCTGGGCGTACGTGAGCGTGTAGAAGGGGAAGCCCTCCTTGTCGGCGACGGAGACGACCGTCATGCCCGGTATCTTCTCGAGCTGTTCGCGGATGTCGGTCGCCGCGTCACCGGCCCGGGCCGCCGCACCGGTCTGCGCGGTGGCGGGCAGCGCGCCGCCGAGCACGGCGCCACCCGCCATCAGTCCGGCACAGACCAGCGCGGATATCCCCTTGTTGCGCACCTTGTCTCCCTCTGTCCCCTGGTGGTGGAGCGATGGTTGTGGTGCGCGGATCGTATCGGCGATCACTCCACGCGTGACAGGGCTTCCGTGACGTGCGCGAGGTCGGCGTCCGATGCCAGTCCCGCGTGGTACAGGCGCAGTTCGGTGGCACCGAGGTCCGCCGCCCTCGCCGCGTCGGCGGCGAGGGTCGCGGGGCTGCCGCCCATGCCGCTCACCACGGTGAGGTTGGCGGCCAGGACGGACGCACCGGTGGCGTGCCCCGCGAAGGGCTCAAGTGCCCCCGCACCGCCCGTGCAGGGCACCACCACGCCGTCCGCCACGGAGAGGACGTGCGCCGGGTCGACGCCCGCGTTCGCGCCGCAGTGGTACGGCACCGGGTCCGCGTGCAGCAGGATCCGGAAGCCGGGCGGTGCGGCCGCGCGGACGGCGCCGATCGCGGCCTCCTGGAGCGTGCGGGCCGTTTCCTCGCGCCACGCGCGCGTGGCCGCCGCCCGCCGGTCCCCGATGAGCTTCTCGACGGACGCCCACCCCGCGTCCTCGGCCTCGCCGCGCCACACGGGTTCCAGTGCGCCGCGCACGTCGGACGCCAACGCGTCGGGGTCCAGGCCCTGTTGGGCGTACCCCTCCCGGCAGGAGGCGCAGAAGCACAGCGACATCAGGTACTGCCCGGCCTCGCCGAGCGTGACGCCCGCGATCTTGTCGTGGGCGTGCAGATGTGCCAGGCCGTACCAGCCGCAGGACTCCAGTTCCGTGCCGCGCGTCCCGGGGCGCACGGCGGCCTCGGCGGCGAGATCGACCAGGTACGCGCGCGTGGCGGGCTGCGCGATGCAGGGGGCCCAGGGGTAGCGGTCGCCATGGGCGTTGACGACGGAGGTGGCCGGATGGTCGGCGCCCAGGCGGGAGTTGTGGGCGAGGACGACCCAGCTGTGCACGTCGAGCCCGGCGTCCCGAAGGGCCTCGGCCGCCTCTCCGTAGGCATCGCCCCGGGCCCAGTCCCCCGCCGTGTACGGCCGCAGCGCGCGCGCCTGCCACCGCTGCCCCGGCGGGTACAGGACGGCGGCGTGGTCGGCCGTGACGACGCGGTGGCGCGGGTGGCGCGGGGTCAGTGCGCGGGTGGAGTGGTAGGCGGAGGCGAGGGTGACCTGCCGGATGCCGAGGGCGGCGAGGCGCGCGGGGGCCCCGGGGTCACCGACGACGTCCCAGGGATAGAGGAACGCGCCCGCCCTCACACGCCCTCCCGGAGCAACGCCCGGCCCTGTTCGACGAGTTCGGCCAGGCGCTTGATGTGCTCGTCGGCGGGCTCGTGCAGCGGCGGACGGACGGTGCCGACGTCGAGGCCGCCGATGCGTACGCCCGCCTTGACGAGCGAGACGGCGTATCCGCGGCCTTCGGCACGCAGCTCCACGAAGGGCCGGTAGAAACCGTCGATGAGGCGGTTCACGGTGGCGTCGCCCTCCGGGGTGCCGGAGTTGAACGCCCGGTGGAAGGCGAGCGCGATGTCGGGCGCGAAGCAGAAGACGGCCGACGAGTAGAGGGTGACACCGATGCCGCGGTAGGCGGGGCCGGTCAGCTCGGCGGTGGGCAGGCCGTTGAAGTAGAGGAAGTCGCCGGGCACTTCGCGGCGCACGGCGCTGACGGTGCGCTGCATCAGGTCCATGTCGCCGAGGCCGTCCTTGAAGCCGATGACGCCCTCGGCGCGGGCGAGTGCGACGACGGTTTCGGGGGTGAACACGGCGTTGTCGCGCTGGTAGACGATGACGTCCAGGGAGGTGGCCGCGGCCAGTTCGGTGTAGTGCCGGATCAGGCCCTCCTGCCCGGCGACGACGAGGTAGGGCGGCATGGCGAGCAGTCCGTCGGCGCCCGCCTCCTCGGCGAGGCGCGCGTACCGCACGGCGAGCGCGGTGCCGTAGCCGGCGCCCGCGACGACCGGCACGCGGCCCGCCGCCTCCTCGACGGCGGCGGCGACGCAGTCCTGGAACTCCTCGGGGGTCAGGGCGTGGAACTCACCCGTGCCGCAGCAGGCGAACACGGCGGCGGCGCCCGCCTCGATGCCGTCGCGCACATGCGCGCGGAAGACGTCGACGTCGAGGGATCCGTCGGCTCCGAACGCGGTGACCGGGAAGAACAACGGCCCGCTGGGGACGCGAAGTCGGGTGGCGAGGGCGGCTGGCGTCACGGGCTCTCCCTAGGCGTGCACGTTTCTGATTCATGTCCATATCCCTGAACGCGACCACGCTAAGCCGCCCCCTCGGCGCCGGTCAAGCGCGCGAACTCCCCGCGCAGGAGCGGATTTTCCCCCTCCGGGCCCCCTCCGGACCCCCTCGGCGGCCGCCGTGCCGGGACCCTTGACGTGGCACGATCGTGATCCCTAGCGTGTCCATGGATGTGAATCGTGCACGCGCATGAGTACGCGGCCCGGCGCGGCCGCACGATACGCGGCCCGCCGCCGCACGAGGAGACCCGCATGCCCGCTCCCCGCACCGTCCTGCTCACCGGCGCCGCAGGCGGCCTCGGCACCCTGATGCGCGGGCTCCTGCCGGCCTACGGCTACGACCTGCGGCTGCTCGACATGCGCCCCCTGCCCGGCGAGCCGGACGCCGTCACCGCCGACCTCGCCGACCGTGCGGCGCTGCGCGAGGCCGTGCGCGGGGTCGACGCCGTGCTCCATCTCGCGGGCATCTCCCTGGAGTCCGGCTTCGACAAGATCCTTAAAGCCAACATCGAAGGGACCCACCACCTCTACGAAGCGGCCCGCGAGGAGGGCGTGCGGCGCATCGTCTTCGCCTCCTCCAACCACGCGGTGGGCTTCACCCCGCGCCCCCGGGGCGACGACCCGCTGATCCCGGTCGACACGCCGCGCCGCCCCGACACCTTCTACGGCCTCTCCAAGTCCTTCGGCGAGGACCTCGCCCAGTTCTACTGGGACAAGCACGGCATCGAGACGGTCTCCGTGCGCATCGGCTCGTGCTTCCTGGAGCCGACGAACGTACGGATGCTGTCCGTCTGGATGAGCCCCGGCGACGGGGCGCGGCTCTTCCACGCGGCGCTCACCGCCGAGGACGTGGGGCACACCGTCGTCTACGGCTCGTCCGCCAACACCCGCCTGTGGTGGGACCTCTCGTCGGCCCGCGCCCTCGGCTACGACCCGCAGGACGACTCCGAGCAGTACGCCGAGAAGCTCCTCGCCGAGCAGGGCGAGCTGGACCCCGCCAACCCGGACCACGCGCACCTGGGCGGCCACTTCTGCACGCATCCACCGGTGTGGCCGTACTGAAAGCCGCTCTGCGAACAGGGCAACGATCGTGCCGTCCGCACATCCACCTTGGGCTCCGCGTTCGATGGACGTTCGGCGCCCGTGACGCCTGACGTTCGTCCCGGCGACCTGCTGATCTCTTGACGAACGGCCGGTTCCGGTTCGTGCTCACGGGCGACGCGGCGCCCGGACCGCCGCCCTAGCATTTCTTTGCATGAGCGAAATCCGGAAGACCCTGCGCGGCCGTACCCTCGTTCCCCTGCTCGCCCTTGCCCTCGCGCTGCCGCTCGCCGACGGCCCGACCTCCCTCGCCGCGCCGCTCCCCGGCACCTCGGGCGGCGAGGCCACCCCCGCCGTCGCCACCGTCGGGGCCGAACTGCCGCGCCCCACCGGCCCGTTCGCGGTGGGCCGCGACACCCTGCACCTCGTCGACAAGAGCCGCCGCGACCCCTGGGTGCCCTCGGCGGGCGCCCGGGAGCTGATGGTCTCCGCGTACTACCCCGCGCTGCCCGGATCGGGGCGTCCCACCTCCTACATGACCGGCAAGGAGGCCCAACTGCTCCTGAAGTCGGGGCACATGGACGGCAAGGTGTCCGCCGCCGCCTACCGCGCCACCCGCACCTTCGCCCGCGCCGACGCGCGCCCCCTGCAGGGCAGGTTCCCGCTGGTCCTGCTCTCGCCCGGATTCACCACGCCCCGCGCCACGCTGACGCACCTCGCCGAGGACCTCGCGAGCCGCGGCTACGTCGTCGCCACCGTCGACCACGCCTACGAGGCGGCGGGCGCGGCGTTCCCCGGCGGCCGGACGCTCACCTGCGCGGCCTGCGAGACGCTCACCGAACCCGGCGTGCTCAAGAAGGTCACCGAGGGGCGGGCCAAGGACCTCTCGTACGTCATCGACCGGCTGACCGGCGCCGACGCGACCTGGCGGTACGCCCGCCTCGTCGACACCGGCCGGATCGGCGCGGGCGGCCACTCCGTGGGCGGGGCCGCGGCGCTGGCCGCCATGACCGCCGACCCCCGGGTGCGGGCGGGCCTGAACATGGACGGCACCTTCCACACCACGACCGCCGGTCTGCGCGGCCGCCCGTTCATGATGCTCGGCACCCGCAGCGAGCACAGCGCGGGCGGCAGGGACGAGAGCTGGGACCGCACCTGGCGGGGCCTGGACGGCTGGAAGCGCTGGCTGACCGTCAAGGGGTCGGGGCACTTCACCTTCACCGACGCCCCGGTCGTCCTCGACCAGCTCGGCGCGGCCCTGCCCGACGCACCGCTCTCCGGCGAGCGCTCGCAGCAACTCACCCGCGCCTACGCGGGCGCGTTCTTCGACCAGCAGCTGCGCGGCATCCCCCAGCCGCTGCTCGACGGCCCCACCGCGGGCCATCCCGAGGTCGCTTTCCAGCCCCGCTGACTCCGGCCCGCTCCCCGTGCGGGCGGCAAACGGGCACCCCCGACCCCCGAAACGGGCACGCCCACCGCCCGCGCCACAGGCCGCCGCCCCGTGAAACGGGCACATCCGGGCAGCATCGCGCCCGCTGCGAGCCTGGCACGGCCCGTGCCCTGGCTGTAGAACTTCCCCACAGGGCCCGAACGGGCACCGCACGACCCCCTGGGGAAGAGGTGGCACCGATGACCGCGGAAGAGCGTCAGCGGCGGATCGTCAGCGCGGCACGCCACTCCGGCTCCGTCGACGTGACCGCGCTCGCCGCCCAGCTCGGGGTCGCCAAGGAGACCGTCCGCCGCGATCTGCGGGCCCTGGAGGACCACGGCCTGGTCCGCCGCACCCACGGCGGCGCCTACCCGGTGGAGAGCGCCGGCTTCGAGACCACCCTCGCCTTCCGCACGACCATGCACGTCCCGGAGAAGCGGCGCATCGCGGTCGCCGCCGCCGAGCTGCTCGGCGACGCCGAGACGGTCTTCGTCGACGAGGGGTTCACCCCGCAGCTGATCGCCGAGGCGCTGCCCGACGCCGCGGACGGCCGCCCGCTGACGGTGGTCACCGCGTCGCTGACCACCGCGGGCGCGCTCGCCGAGGCCGAGAACGTCTCGGTGCTGCTGCTCGGCGGGCGGGTGCGCCCCGGCACGCTCGCCACCGTCGACCACTGGACGACCCGCATGCTGGCCGGATTCGTCATCGACCTGGCGTACATCGGCGCCAACGGCATCTCCCGCGAGTACGGCCTCACCACGCCCGATCCGGCGGTCAGCGAGGTGAAGGCGCAGGCCATCAGAGCCTCGCGGCGCACCGTGTTCCTGGGCGTGCACACCAAGTTCGGGGCGACCAGCTTCTGCCGGTTCGCGGGCATCGGCGACCTCGACGCGATCGTCACGAGCGACCGGCTGCCCGCCTCCGAGGCCCATCGCTACTCCCTCCTCGGCCCGCAGGTCATCCGCGTCTGACCCCGGCCCGCCCCGTCCCCTCCCCTCCCCTCTCCTCCCCTCTCCTCTCCTCCCTCACCACCCCCACGCTTTCGTACGTCCCCGTGCGCCGCGGCCCCCGCATGCCCCGGCGCATCCGATTCCTCCCCGAATACCCCTCTACGTCCAGGAGCGACTCATGCGAACCCCGAGCCGACGGAGGCCGCGCGTACGCGCCGCGGCCGCCGCAGGGACGCTGCTCGCCCCGCTGCTCGCCGGCTGCTGGGCCGGTGCGGGCGGGACCGGTTCAGGCGGCGACTCCATCAACGTCCTCATGGTGAACAACCCGCAGATGGTGGAGTTGCAGAAGCTCACCGCCGCCCACTTCACCAAGGAGACGGGCATCAAGGTGAACTTCACCGTCCTGCCCGAGAACGACGTCCGCGACAAGATCAGCCAGGACTTCGCCAACCAGGCCGGGCAGTACGACATCGCGACGCTCAGCAACTACGAGATACCGATCTACGCCAGGAACGGCTGGCTGCACGAGGTCGGTTCGTACGCGCGCAAGGACAAGGGCTACGACGAGAAGGACGTCCTGCCGCCCATGCGCCAGTCCCTCACCGGCGACGACGGCAAGCTCTACGGGCAGCCCTTCTACGGGGAGTCGTCCTTCCTGATGTACCGCAAGGACGTCTTCAAGAAGGCGGGCCTGACCATGCCCGAGCACCCCACCTGGCAGCAGGTCGCGCGGCTCGCCGCCCAAGTGGACGGCAAGGAACGGGGGATGAAGGGCATCTGTCTGCGCGGGCTGCCCGGCTGGGGCGAGGTGATGGCGCCGCTGACGACGGTGGTGAACACCTTCGGAGGCACCTGGTTCGACAAGGACTGGAAGGCCCGCCTCGACTCCCCCGAGTTCGAAAAGGCAACTCGCTTCTACGTAGACCTCGTTCGCAAGCACGGCGAGTCCGGCGCCGCCCAGTCCGGCTATGCCGAGTGCCTCAACAACCTCACCCAGGGCAAGACCGCCATGTGGTACGACGCGACGGCGGCCGCCGGATCCCTTGAGGCCGCCAAGTCCCCGGTCAGGGGAAAGATCGGCTACGTGCCCGCCCCGGTGGAGCGGACCGAGAACTCCGGGTGGCTCTACACCTGGGCGTGGGGCATGCAGAAGGCGTCCCGGAACCCGGACAGGGCCTGGAAGTTCATCTCCTGGGCGTCGGGCAAGGAGTACGAGGAACTGGTCGGCGAGAAGATCGGCTGGGCGAACGTGCCCGCGGGCAAGCGCGCGTCGACGTACGCGAACCCCGCCTACCGCAAGGAAGCCGCCGCCTTCCAGGACGTCACCCGCGCCGCCATCGAGGGCGCGCGGCCCCGCGACCCCGGCGTGCAGCCCAGGCCCGCGCCCGGCATCCAGTTCGTCGGCATCCCCGAGTTCACCGACCTCGGCACCAAGGTCTCCCAGGAGATCAGCGCGGCCATCGCAGGGCGCCAGTCCGTCGCATCGGCCCTGGACGCGTCCCAGGAACTCGCCGAGAAGATCTCCGAGGAGTACGAGGGACGATGACCGCCGCCGCGAGCACTTCCGCCGTCGGGCACACGCGCGTGCCCACCGCCCGCAGGCCGGGGTCGCCGGGGCGGCTGCGCGCCTGGGCCACCAGGGCCCCGCTCCTGCCCGCCCTGATCTTCATGATCGCCGTGACCCAACTGCCGTTCGTGGCCACCCTGGTGATCTCCTTCTTCGACTGGAACGCCCTCTACCCGGACGCCCGCCGCTTCACCGGATTCGCCAACTACACCGAGGTCCTCACCGACCCCGACCTGCGCAAGTCGGTCCTGACGACGATCCTGCTCACCGCCTCGGTCGTCATCGCGACCCTGGTCATCGGACTCGGCCTCGCGCTGCTCCTGGACCGCAGGTTCCGGGGCCGCGGCCTGGTGCGGACCCTGCTCATCGCGCCGTTCCTGCTCGTGCCCGTGGCCGCCGCACTGCTGTGGAAGCACGTGCTCTACAACCCCGAGTACGGGCTCTTCAACGGCCTCCTGCACTGGGTCGGCGGCGACGGCGCGACCCAGCCCGACTGGATCTCCAACACCCCGCTCCTCGCCATCGAGGCATCCCTGGTGTGGCAGTGGACGCCCTTCATGATGCTGATCCTGCTCGCGGGGCTGCAGAGCCGCGACACCGAACTCATCGAGGCCGCCCGCGTGGACGGCGCGAACAACTGGCAGATCTTCCGCCATCTGACGCTGCCGCACCTGCGCCGCTACCTCGAACTGGGCGCGCTGCTCGGCTCGATCTACATCGTGCAGAACTTCGACGCCGTGTTCACGATCACCTCCGGCGGCCTGGGCACCGCGAACCTCCCGTACACCGTCTACCAGAGCTTCTACCAGGCCCACGAGAACGGCCTGGCCTCCGCGGCCGGAGTGCTCGTCGTCATCGGCTCGATCATCATCGCGACCTTCGCCCTGCGGGTCGTCTCGTCCCTGTTCCGTGAGGAGGTGTCCCGCTGATGAGCACGAGCACGGCAGGCATCGGACGCACCAGGCGCACCCAGGGAATCGGCCTCGGGCTCACCGCCTGGCTCGCCGGGATCCTGTTCTTCCTGCCCATCGCGTGGATGGCCCTGACGTCGTTCCACTCCGAGGAGGACGCCGCCACCAACCCGCCCTCGCTGGCCGCCTCGCTCACCCTGGACGGCTACCGCGACTTCTTCGGCGCGGGCGGCGGGGCGAGCCCCTGGCCCTCGCTGATCAACTCGACGGTGGCGTCGGCCGTCTCGACCCTGTGCGTGCTCGTCCTCGCGCTGCCCGCCGCGTACGCCCTGTCCATCAGGCCGGTGAAGAAGTGGACCGACGTCCTGTTCTTCTTCCTCTCGACGAAGATGCTGCCGGTCGTGGCGGGCCTCCTGCCGATCTATCTGTTCGCCAAGAACACCGGCCTGCTCGACAACATCTGGCTGCTCGTCATCCTCTACACCTCGATGAACCTGCCGATCGCGGTGTGGATGATGCAGTCGTTCCTCTCCGAGGTGCCCAAGGCGATCATCGAGGCCGCGCAGATCGACGGGGCACGCCTGCCGACCGTCCTCACGCGCGTGGTGGCCCCCATCGCGCTGCCCGGGATCGCCGCGACCTCCCTGATCTGCTTCATCTTCAGCTGGAACGAACTCCTCTTCGCGCGGGTGCTCTCGGGCGTCGTCGCCCAAACTGCGCCCGTCTTCCTGACCGGCTTCATCACCAGCCAGGGCCTGTTCCTGGCGAAGGTGTGCGCCGCGTCGCTCGTGATCTCCCTGCCGGTGCTCGCCGCGGGGTTCGCCGCCCAGGACAAACTGGTCCAGGGCCTGTCGTTGGGAGCCGTGAAATGAAGGCCGCGATCGTCGAGTCGGTGGGCAAGGTCGTCGTCGGCGAGGTGCCCGACCCGACACCGGGGCCCCGGGAAGTCGTCGTGGAGGTCGCCGCGTGCGGCCTGTGCGGCACCGATCTGCACATCCGCCAGGGCGAGTTCGCCCCGACACTGCCGGTGGTGCCGGGCCACGAGTTCGCGGGCACCGTCGTCGGACTCGGCCGTGACGTGCGCGAGCTGGCCGTCGGCGACCGGGTCGCGGTGGACCCCTCGCTGCACTGCCACGAGTGCCGGTACTGCCGGTCGGGGCGGGGCAACCTCTGCGAACGGTGGGCCGCGATCGGGGTGACCACCGCGGGCGGCGCCGCCCAGTACGCCCTCGCGCCCGCCGCCAACTGCGTCCGCCTGCCCGACCATGTGCGCACCCAGGACGCGGCCCTCATCGAACCGCTCTCGTGCGCGGTGCGCGGCTACGACGTCCTGCAGTCCCGGCTCGGGGCGCACGTCCTGATCTACGGCTCGGGGACGATGGGCCTGATGATGCTGGAGCTGGCCAAGCGGACCGGCGCCGCCAGCGTCGACGTGGTCGACCTCAACCCGGAGCGCCTCGCGACGGCGGCCCGGCTCGGCGTCTCGGCGTCGGCGGCCGGCGCGGACGAGCTCGACAGGGCCGAGGGCTGGGACGTGGTGATCGACGCGACGGGCCACGCGGCCGCCATCCAGGACGGACTCGGCCGGGTCGCCAAGGCGGGCACCTTCCTGCAGTTCGGCGTGGCGGACTACGCGACCCGGGTCAGCATCGACCCGTACCGCATCTACAACCAGGAGATCACCATCACCGGCTCGATGGCCGTCCTGCACAGCTACGAACGGGCCGCCGAGCTGTTCGCGGCGGGGGTGATCGACCCGGACGTGTTCATCAGCGACCGGCTGCCGCTCGACTCCTATCCACAGGCACTGGACCGGTTCGCCTCCGGGGTGGGGCGGAAGATCGTCGTGGTGCCGTAGCCGGACGGGCCTGCGCCGTAATTCGATACCGCTCGGCATGGCGGGGACATACGCTCCCGGCCATGCCGAGACCTCAGGGATTCACGTACGAACAGCGCGCCGACGGCAGCGTCACCATCACCCACGCCGGCCGCGCGGCGGGCACCCTGCGCGGCGCCCGCGCCGAACGGTTCATCGGCGAGCTCGAAGGCGGCGATCCGCAGCTGGTGATGGCCCGCTGGACGGGCAACTACAAGCGCGGCAACGAACGGTCGGCCCGCGCACATCCCCGTAATCGGGGCTGATCAGGGCCCTGATGAAGCCCGGAAAAATCCTTGCGCGGGTAAGGGAACGGTAAAGCGAGATCGTTCGTTACCCCAGGCATGACAGCTATGACCCCCGGCTCGAACATCCCGCTGACCGCCGCCCGCGTGGCGGTGGACGTCGCCGCTCCGGTGCGGCTCGACGTATCGGGCCTGCTGCTCACCGCCGACGGCAAGGTGCGCTCCGACGACGACTTCATCTTCTTCAACCAGCCCTCGGGCCCCGGTGTGACCTACCAGTCCGGCGGTGGCACGACGCCCGACAAGGTCACCGTCGACACGACCGCCGTGCCGCCCGGCATCGAGAAGATCGTCGTGACCGCGAGCCCGGACGCGGCGGGCCAGACCTTCCAGGGCGTCGAGCCCACGGCCACCATCCGCAACGCGGACGACGGTTCGGTGCTCGCCACCTTCACCCCGCCGCAGCTCGGCACCGAGACGGCCCTGGTGATCATCGAGATCTACCTGCGCAACGGCGCGTGGAAGGCCCGCGCGGTCGGCCAGGGGTATGCGAACGGCCTCGCGGGCATCGCCACGGACTTCGGCGTCTCGGTGGAGGAGCCCGCCCCGGCCCCGGCCGCCGCCCCCGTCGCGCCGCCCGCGCCGCTGGCGCCCCCGGTGGGCCAGCCCGTGCAGGGTCCGCCGCCGGTCGCCGACCCGCGCCTGGCCGCCCCCGCGGCGCCCCCGGCGCCGCCCGCCGCGCCCGCGCCCGGCGCCGGGAAGATCAACCTGGACAAGGGCCGGGTCAGCCTCCAGAAGAACCAGACGGTGTCCCTGGTCAAGGGCGGCCGCCCGCTGCTCTCGCAGGTCAAGATGGGCCTCGGCTGGGAGCCCGCGTTCCGCGGCAAGGACATCGACCTGGACGCGTCCGTCATCGCGTACGGCCCGCAGCGCAATCACGTGGACAGCTGCTACTTCGGCAAGCTGTCGATCGTGAACGGCGCGATCAAGCACTCCGGCGACAACCTCACGGGCGAGGGCGGCGGTGACGACGAGGTGATCGTCGTCGACCTCGGCCGGCTCCCCCAGGACGTCACGGGCCTGGTCTTCACGGTGAACTCGTTCTCCGGCCAGAAGTTCACGGAGGTCGCCAAGGCGTACTGCCGTCTGCTCGACGCGGCGACCGGCGAGGAGCTGGTCCGCTTCGACCTGACCAACGCCGAGGCGCAGACCGGCGTGATGATGGCGAAGCTGATCAAGCAGTTCACCGGCGAGTGGGAAATGACCGCGATGGGGCAGTTCGTGAAGTCCCGTACGGTACGCGGCATGGTGAAGCCCGCGGCGCAGGCGCTGTAGTCGGCCGAACATACGCGTGAGGGGCGGCGGACCGCAGGTGCGGTCC
>NZ_JBHYJI010000078.1:0-40588 GCF_042740435.1 Streptomyces sp. NPDC059002
CCCCACCTACCCTTGAACCCAAACCCCCCCCCCTCGGCCCGGGGGGCCGCCCGGGGCTGTCCCGCGGCCCGCGGGGCCCCCCCCGCCCCAGCCGGGCCGGGCCCCCACTTCGGGTTCGGCCCCCGGGTCGCGCACCACGCGGTCGACGAGTTCGGCGAGGCTCGGCCCCGAGGGCAGCTCTATGCGGACGGTGCTGAGCCGGGGCCGCAGGAGCCTGCCGAGCATCAGGTCGTCGGAGCCGATGACGGCCGTGTCGCCGGGTATGTCGATGCCTTCGTCCTGGAGGGCCCGCATCAGCAGCATGGCGTACTCGTCGTTGTACGCGAAGACGGCGTCGACGCCGAGGCCGCGCCAGCGCGCCGCGAGCCGGGCGGCCGACTCCTCGCTGTGGGCGAGGGGGATCTCGGTGACCGACGCACCCGCGGTCGCGGTGGCGTCGACCGTCTCGCGCAGGCCCTCGACGCGGGGCCGCCAGAACATGTCGAGACCCGGCTCCGTCGGCACGATCGCGCCGATGCGGCGCCGCCCGCGCGCGAGGAAGTGCAGGGCCGCGGCCTCGCCCACCCTGCGCCCGTCCATGAGGAGCGCGTGCGCGCCCTCGACCCGCTGCGGGCCGAGCGTGAAGACGGCCCTCGCGCCGGAGCGCTTGAGGACGGTGACGCCCCGGGGTCCGAGCGCGGACGCGTCGGGCGCGAGCACCGCGACCGGGCGCAGCTCCGCCCAGGCGCGCGCGGCGTCCTCGCCGGTCAGGCCGAGGCTCGCGTACTGCACGACGGTGTAGTCGAGACGGCTGAGCGCCCACTGCAGTTCGTTGAAGAACTGGCTGAACAGGGGGCCCATCGGGATCTCCGAGGTGGGCATGAGCACCATGCGGCTGTGTCCTGCGCGCAGGCTGCGGGCCGCGGCGTGCGGGACGTACCCCAGTTCCCTCGCGGCATCGTGGACGCGGCGGCGGGTGGGCTCGCTGATCCGGACGGCGCTGGCGTTGTTGAGGACGTACGAGACGGTGGCGCGGGAGACCCCGGCCAGGCGGGCGACGTCGGCGCTCGTCGGCACGGAGCGCTGCGATGGCTGCTGCTTCGGTATCTGCACCATGACATGGGCATCCTCGCAGACGGTGGCGGGGCGCCCGCAGGCGGGCGGTGGGGGCGCGCACGCGCCGGACCGGAGGCGCGGCCGTGCCGCGGAGCGTGCGGGCACGCCGCGCACCGGCCCGGCCTCGGCACACAACGCGCCTGCGCGCATTCCCCGTTGGCCTGCTCGCCGGTTACCGTGCGGGCACCCGTCGTCGAACGAAGGTGCCCCCACATGACTGCCGACCGTGCCGAAGGACTGGCGCGCACCGCCCGCGCGCTGGCCGATGGAGAGGTCTCCTCGCGTGCGCTGACCGAGCGGACCCTGGCCAGGATCGACGCGGCGCAGCCCGTGCTCAACGCGTTCAAGCTGGTGCGTGCCGAGGCCGCGCTGGCCGAAGCGGACGCCGCCGACCGGGAGTTGGCGGCGGGCGGGCCCTTCCCCGGGCGGCCCCTGCTCGGCGTGCCGCTGGCCGTCAAGGACGACATGGACATCGCGGGCGAGCCCACCGCGTTCGGCTGCAGGGGCCCCTTCCCGCCGAAGACCGAGGACTCCGAGGCCGTACGCCGGCTCCGGGCGGCCGGTGCCGTGCTCGTCGGGAAGACGAACAGCTGCGAGCTGGGGCAGTGGCCCTTCACCGAAGGGCCCGGGTTCGGCGACACCCGCAATCCGTGGAACTCCGGTCATACGCCCGGGGGTTCGTCGGGCGGCTCGGCGGCCGCGGTCGCCGCGGGGCTCGTGCCTGCCGCGCTCGGCTCGGACGGCGCGGGCTCGGTGCGCATCCCCGCGGCCTGGACCCATCTGGTCGGCATCAAGCCGCAGCGCGGGCGGATATCGACGTGGCCGTGGCCCGAGGCGTTCCAGGGCATCACCGTCAACGGACCGCTCGCACGGACCGTCGCGGACGCCGCGCTCCTGCTCGACGCGGCGAGCGGCAACCACGCGGGCGATCTGCACCGGCCGCCCGCCGTGCGCGCCGCCGACGCGGCGACGCGCGACCCGGGGCGGCTGCGCGTCGCGCTCTCCCTGCGCATGCCGTTCACGGCGACGCCCAAGCGCCTGCACCCCGTGGTGCGGGACCGGGTGGTGGCGCTCGCGGAGCGGCTCGCCGCGCTCGGCCACGACGTGGCGGAGGCCGATCCGCGCTACGGCCAGATCGGGCTCGCCTTCGTCCCGCGCGCCACGGCGGGCATCGCCGAGTGGACGCGGCACGTGCCCGATCCGGCGCTCCTGGACCCGCGCACGCGTGAAGCCGCCCGCATGGGGCGGCTGTTGGGCGGCGCGCCGCTGCGGCTCGCACGCCGTTCCGAGGCCGCGCTCCACCGCAGGGTGGGCGCCCTCTTCTCGACGTACGACGTGGTGATCGCGCCGACGACGGCCACTCCCCCGCCGCGCGTCGGCACGCTCGCCGCCATGAACGGCTGGCGCACCGACCGGGCGATGATCGCGGCCTGCCCGTACGCGTGGCCGTGGAACGTGCTGGGCTGGCCCGGCGTCAACGTCCCGGCGGGACGCACGCCGGGCGGCCTTCCGGTCGGCGCGCAGCTGCTCGGGCCCGCGGGCAGCGAGCCGCTCCTGATATCCCTCGCCGCGCAGTTGGAGGCGGACCAGCGCTGGTACGAACAGTGGCCGACGGCAGAAGCCGCGCTGTCACGTCCCTGAGGCGGTGGTCCCCGCCTCCCCGGCATGGATCACTTCGCGAGGACCCGCCACAGCCCGGGGTCCTCGAAGCCGAGTGCCCACAGGGCGGTGTTGGTCACCCCGTACCGGCGCAGCACGGGCAGGTGGGCCGCGGTCCCCCGCGCGTCCTGGTACCAGACCGTCCTGCGTGTCCCGCCGTCCTTGTACGTGAAGTGCGGGGTGCTGGACGCGGGGTCGATGCGGTAGGGCGCGCCCACCTTGCGGCGCAGCGCGTCGGCCTCCTTGGCGGTGAGGTGCCGGGCGCGCTGCCGCTTGCCGACGGCCCAGTCCCAGCCGTAGGCGGGCAGGGCCATCTCCAGCTTGTGGCGCGGGACTTCGGCGGTCGCGCGGCGCAGGATGTCCGCGTACCAGGCGGGCGTGGAGAGCGGGCCCGGCGGGCCCTCGGCCCAGTGCAGGTTGTACGCCATGACGCGCAGCCGGTCGACGGCCGCGCCGAGCCGCCGGTAGTCCCAGACACGGCCGGTGCCCGCGGTCTTCGGGGAGACCGTGACGACGCACTGCTTGCGCAGGGCGTGCAGCTGGCGGCAGAGGTCGGTGACCAGCGTCGCGTAGCCCGCGCGGACCTTCTTGTAGGCGGCGTCGCCGGTCGGCGCGATGGTCTCGTAGTCGAGGTCGAGTCCGTCGTACGCACTGCCGCGCACGATCCTCAGGAGTGCCTTGATGTGCGTGGCGCGGCGACCCGGGTCGGTGACCACGGCGGCGAGTGCGCCGGGTGCCATCTTCTCCATGACGGTCGGCACGACCTTGATGCCCGCCTTGTGCAGCCCGTCGACGACACGCCGCTCGCCCGCGCCGGGATGCGGGGCGACACGCCCGGCGGCCTTCGCCTCGAACCAGAACGGGCTGACGGTGTGCAGCTGGTCGGCGTGGCGCAGGGCGCTCCGGTAGGCGGCGTCCTGGTCCCAGTACGGGAGCCAGGCGGATGCGGTGCGGGGTGGCGGGGCGGCGTGCGGGGGTGGCGAGGAGTCGGTGACGGCCGGTACGGGAGCGAGCACCGAGCCCGCGACGGCGAGGACGACGAGGGCCCGGGCCTTGCGCATGTGTCGTAGCACCATGGACCGAGCCTGCGGGTCATCCGGCGTTCCCGCTCAGCGGATTGGGCCGGACAGGTTCCACGGTGACACGTGCGACTGCCTTCACCGATGACCGGCACCTGTCCGATGCGGGCGAAGCCGCGGACTCAGCGAAGCCGCGAACTTGGGGCAGGGTGCCGATCGGCAACGGCCCTTGGGACCGCGAGGGACGCGAACGCCTCCTCGAAGGCGCCGCGTGTCACCGCGCCCTTCGTGCGGTCGAGCACCCCGAACACGACGTGCTCGAACTGCCCGGCGAACCGGCCGCCCTCCCCGAGCAGCGCGCGGAAGGCGCCCGCCACCTGCGCGGGGTCGTTCATGAAGACGCCGCAGCCCCACGCGCCGAGCACCAGGCGGTGGTAGCCGCAGGCGGCGGCCGTCTCCAGGACGCGTTCCGCGCGCGCCGCGACGGCCGCCGGGATCGCGGCCGTGCGCTCGGGGTTCCGGCGCCTGATCACCCCGGCGTTCGGCGCGGCCGAGGTGAGGAAGCCGACGGTGTACGCCGTGTCGAGCAGGCTCCCGCGGTCGTCGCGGAAGACGGGGACGGCGGGCGAGTGCAGGACGCGGTCGCTGTAGAACGGGTCGCGGTCGGCGCGGTGGTGGTCGTAGAACGCGCGGGCCTGGAGCAGGCAGGTGTACAGGGCGGAGGCGCGGCACAGCGCCTCCTCCTGGGCCTGGGCGCCGTTGAGGTAGCCGCCGCCGGGGTTGCGCGCGGACGAGAAGTTGAGCACCGCGACCGGGGAGCCCGCGCCGTCGGTGAGTCTGCGGGCCGCCTCCAGGCTGCTCTCGCCCGTGACCTCGCATACCGTGGGAACGGGCGTACGAGGCGGCACATCCACCGGTTCGGGACCGAACATCCGCGTGCCCGCGCGGGCCGCCGCCACCGCGTCGGCGATCCTCACCTCCCGGCCGTCCCGCCCGGCGTACGCGCCCGCCGCGACGATCCGCTCGGTCTCCTGCGCCTGTGCGCGCAGCCGGGCGCTCATGCGCTCCGCCCCGTGTCGTTCATGAACGCATGGTGAGCCCAGGGCGTCGGGCGGCACAACAGAATTCCCGGTGCGCGAAAGGCTTTAGGGGCACTCTTGTGCGAACGCCCTTGAGGGTTTTGGGTGTTACGAGCACCACCGACTGGAAGGATCCCCGTCATGCCAGAGGGAGACTGTACGAAACTCGGCGCACCTTCGCGCGCCAAGGCCCTGGACACGGTGACCGAGGCGGAAGTGGAGGCGCTGGTCCGCGGCATCTGCTTCAAGACAGGACCACCCCGCACCACCGGCGTGGAGCTGGAATGGCTCGTCCACGAACCGGGGCTGCCCCACGAGCCCGTACCCACCGCCCGCCTCGAAGCGGCCTACGCCGCACTGCGGGCCCTGCACCTGCACTCGGTCATCACCGTCGAACCCGGCGGCCAGCTGGAGCTCAGCTCGCTTCCCGCCGCATCCCTGATGGAGTGCATATCGGCCATGCGGGCCGATCTCCGCGTCGTCCGTGACGCGTTGCGCGACCACCACCTCACCCTCAGCGGCGTCGGCGCCGACCCATGGCGGCCGCCGGCCAGAATCCTGCACGAGCCGCGCTACGACGCCATGGAGTCCTGCTTCGACCGCGCGGGGCCCTCCGGCCGCCGCATGATGTGCTCGACCGCGTCCGTGCAGATCTGCCTGGACGCCGGGCACGAGGAGCCGGGACCGCTCGGCTACGCGCGGCGCTGGCGGCTCGCGCATCTGCTCGGGCCCGTCCTGGTCGCCGCGTTCGCCAACTCGCCGCTCCAGGACGGCCGCAGCACCGGCTGGCGGTCCACCCGGCAGGCCATCTGGGCGGGCATCGCACCCGGCAGGTCCGGCGCCCCGCCGCTGGACGGGGAGCCGCGCGAGGCATGGACCCGGCACGCCCTCGACGCGCCGGTCATGTGCGTCAGGGACCTCGGCGACCCGCAGGGGCGGGCCCCGTGGCCCGTCCCCGAAGGGCTCACCTTCCGGTCGTGGACCCGCTCCCGGGCGCCGCGCGCGCCCACCCGCGGCGACCTGGACTACCACCTGACCACGCTGTTCCCGCCGGTCCGCCCCCGCGGCCACCTGGAACTGCGCATGGTCGACGCGCAGCCCGGCGAGGACGGCTGGATCGTGCCGCTCGCCGTCACCGGCGCCCTGTTCGACGACCCGGCGGCGGCCGAGACCGCGTACCGCGCCGTCAAGCCGCTCGCCGAACGGTACGGGCCGCCGGGCTCGCCCGCCGCGCCGCACAGCCCGCTCTGGCTGGACGCGGCACGGCACGGGCTCGCCGACCCCGAGCTGCGCGAGGCCGCCGTCAGCTGCTTCGCCGCGGCCGTCGACGCGCTGCCCCGGATGGGCGTGGGCACGGACGTCAGGGACGCCGTCGCCACCTACGGCGCCCAGTACGTCGCGCGCGGCCGCTGCCCCGCGGACGACCTCCTGGACGGACTGCGCGCGACCGGCGCGCCCGGCCGCCCCCCACTCCACGACGCACCCGGGAAGGACGCCCGCCGATGACCGGCCCCTCCACCGACCCCGAAGCCCTGCGGGAGCGCGCGCACGCCGCGCTGCTCACCGCACGGGACCGCACCATCCTCCTCACCACGTCCGTCGACGACTCCGAACTGACCGCGCAGCACTCGCCGTTGATGTCGCCCCTGGTCTGGGACCTCGCGCACATCGGCAACCAGGAGGAGCAGTGGCTGCTGCGCGCGGTCGCGGGCCGCGACGCCATGCGGCCCGAGATCGACCCGCTGTACGACGCCTTCGAGCATCCCCGCTCCGAACGGCCGAGCCTTCCGCTGCTCGCGCCGTCCGAGGCCCGCGGCTATGCGGCCGAGGTGCGCGGGCGCGCCCTCGACGTCCTGGAGAAGACGCCGCTGCACGGCTCTCCGCTGACCGATGCCGGGTTCGCGTTCGGCATGATCGCGCAGCACGAGCAGCAGCACGACGAGACGATGCTGATCACGCATCAGCTGCGCTCCGGACCCACGGCGCTCACCGCACCGGACCCCGCGCCGCCCGGCGCGCCGTTCACCGGCCCCGCCGAAGTCCTCGTCCCCGGCGGCCCGTTCACGATGGGCACGTCCACCGAACCATGGGCCCTGGACAACGAACGACCGGCCCACCACCGTCTCGTACCGCCCTTCTTCATCGACACCACACCGGTGACGAACGCCGCCTACCAGCGGTTCATCGAGGACGGCGGCTACGAGGAAACACGCTGGTGGGCCCCGGCGGGCTGGGCGATGGTCCGTCGGAACGGCCTCGCCGCACCGCTGTTCTGGCACCGCGAGGGCGGCCAGTGGCTGCGGCGCCACTTCGGGACGGTGGAGCAGGTGCCGCCCGACGAGCCGGTCCTGCACGTCAGCTGGTACGAGGCCGACGCCTACGCGCGCTGGGCGGGCCGGCGCCTGCCCAGCGAGGAGGAGTGGGAGAAGGCCGCCCGCCACGACCCGGTGGCCGACCGTTCGATGCGCTACCCGTGGGGCGACGCCGACCCCACCCCCGAGCGGGCCAACCTGGGCCAGCGCCATCTGCGCCCCGCCCCGGCAGGGAGCTACCCCGCGGGCGAATCACCGCTCGGCGTACGCCAGTTGATCGGCGACGTGTGGGAGTGGACGTCCAGCGGCTTCCTGCCCTACCCGGGCTTCGCCGCGTTCCCCTACCGCGAGTACTCGGACGTGTTCTTCGGCGGCGACTACAAGGTGCTTCGCGGCGGCGCCTTCTCCGTCGACGCGGTGGCCTGCCGCGGCACGTTCCGCAACTGGGACCATCCGGTGCGGCGGCAGATCTTCTCCGGGTTCCGCACCGCACGCGACGCCAGTCCCGATGTGGCAGGGGCGGCCCTCTGATGTGCCGTCATCTGGCCTTCATCGGCCCGCCCGAGCCGCTCGGCAGCCTCCTCGTCGAGCCCCCGCACAGCCTCTACCGCCAGTCCTGGGAGCCGCGGCGCCAGCGGCACGGCACCGTCAACGCCGACGGTTTCGGCGTGGGCTGGTACGCCGACGGCGACCCGGTGCCCGCCCGCTACCGGCGCGCCGGGCCGATCTGGGGCGACCAGTCGTTCGCCGACCTCGCCCGGGTCGTCCGCACCGGGGCGCTGCTCGGCGCGGTCAGGGACGCCACCCTGGCGGGCGCGGACGGGGAGGCGGCGGCCGCCCCGTTCGCCGCGGGGCCCTGGCTGTTCAGTCACAACGGCGCCGTCGCGGGCTGGCCCCGCTCCCTCGCGCCGCTCGCCACCCGGCTGCCGCCCGCCGAACTGCTCTCGATGGAGGCGCGCTGCGACTCCGCCCTGGTGTGGGCGCTCGTCCTGCACCGGCTGCGGCGCGGCGACGAGGAGGGGCAAGCCCTCGCGGACACCGTCCTGGAGGTCGCGGAGGCCGCCCCGGGATCGCGTCTCAACCTCCTGCTCACCAATGGCGACATGATCGCCGCGACCGCCTGGGGCGACACCCTCTGGTACCGCGCCGAGCCCGACCGCCGCACCGTCGTGGCCTCCGAGCCCTACGACGACGACCCGCACTGGCGCGAGGTGCCCGACCGCACCCTGCTGGCCGCAAGCCGCACCGACGTACTGCTGACCCCGCTCAAGGAGCCCACCGCGTGAGCCCGTTCCTGCTGACCCGCACCCTGCCCGAGGACGCCACGGACGCCGCGCTGCGCGCCGACGTCCTGCACGGCCTCACCGCCACCCCGAAGTCCCTGCCGCCCAAGTGGTTCTACGACGCGCGCGGCAGCGCCCTCTTCGAGGAGATCACCACCCTGCCCGAGTACTACCCGACGCGCGCCGAGCGCGAGATCCTGGTCACCCGCGCCGCGCGGATCGCCGAGGTCACCGGCGCGCGGACGCTGATCGAACTGGGCTCGGGCTCCTCGGAGAAGACCCGTCACCTCATCGACGCGATGAGCACCCTGCACACCTATGTCCCCGTGGACGTCAGCGCGAGCGCCCTGACCGGCGCGGGGACCGCGCTGCTCGCCCAGCGTCCCTCGCTCGACGTGCACGCCCTGATCGCCGACTTCACCCACGGCCTCACCCTGCCCGACACGCCAGGACCGCGTCTGGTCGCCTTCCTCGGCGGCACGATCGGCAATCTGCTGCCCGCGGAGCGCGCGGCGTTCCTGGCCTCCGTGCGCGCGTTCCTGTCCCCCGGCGACATGCTCCTGCTCGGCACGGACCTGGTGAAGGACGCATCGGTGCTCGTCTCCGCGTACGACGACGGGACCGGTGTCACCGCGGCCTTCAACAAGAACGTCCTGACCGTGATGAACCGCGAACTGGAGGCGGACTTCGATCCGACGGCCTTCGAGCACGTGGCCGTGTGGGACCGCGAGCACGAGTGGATCGAGATGCGGCTGCGCTCCACGGCCGACCAGACGGTGAAGATCCCCGCGCTCGGCCTGGCGGTCGACTTCACCGCGGGCGAGGAACTGCGCACGGAGGTCTCGGCGAAGTTCAGGGAGGACGGCGTACGGGCCGAACTCGCCGCCGCGGACCTGAAGCTGACGCACTGGTGGACGGACGAGCGGGGGCGCTTCGCGCTGTCCCTCAGCACCGCTTCGTAACCGCTTCGTAGCGCCGGGAGGGGGCGGGCGGGGGCCGGATACGGGATGCCCGTACCCGGCCCGCCCTCCGCTCTCACGGCCCGGTGACGTCGAGCGCCTCGGTGATCCGGCGCGAGGCCTTGCGTGCCTCGGTCGCCGGGTCGCCGCCGGTCAGGACCCTGGTCATATAGCCCTTGATGGGGTTGTCCGCCTCGACCTCGGCCCAGCGGGGCGAGTTGGGGGTGGCCCGGCCGTTCGCCGCGCCGACCGCCATCGCCGCGACGCCCGCCTCGCCCGCGACGGCCGGGGCCAGCTTCGCCTTGTTCGGGACGTAGTTCATGGTGCGGGCCAGGTCGGTCTGCCACTTCTTGCCCGCCAGGGCCTCGATCACCTCGACGGCCCCCTCGTGGTCGTCGCTGCGCTCGGGCACGACGAGGTCGGAGCCGCCGGTGAAGACCGTGCCGGGCCTGGCCGCCGTCTTGCCGGGGATGGGGAAGTAGCCGAGCTTGCCCTTCAGTTCGGGGCTCTTCTCCTCGATGGCCCTGGCCGCGCCGGGGACGGCGACGATCTGCGCGACGTCGCCGCCCGCGAACACCCCGGCCTGCGCCGGATGTTCCTCGTCGGCGTCGCGCGGCCCCTCGCCGAGCGCCTGAAGCCGCCGGTAGAACTCCATGCCGCGCAGCGCGGCGGGCGAGTGCAGCGCGCCCTTCCACTCCCCCGACGACTCCTTGGCGAGGTCGCCGCCCTCGTCCCAGATGAACCCGGAGAGGGTGTACCAGTCCTGGCCCGCGAGGTAGATGCCCTGCTTGCCGCCGGTGTTGAGCTTCTCCGTGTCCGCGAGCCATTCGGCGCGGGTGCGCGGCGGGCGCTCGATGCCGGCCTCGGCGAACAGGTCCTTGTGGTAGATGACGACGCGGTTCGCGGCGTACCAGGGGATGCCGTACTGGGCGTTGTTGAAGCGTCCTGGCTCGGCGAGGCCCGGCAGCCAGTCGTTGACGCCGAGGTCGCGCGCGGACTCCAGCGTCAGGTCGTACAGGCCGCCCTCGTCGACGTACTGCGCGACCTGGGTGTTGCCGACCTCGATGACGTCGGGTCCTTCGCCGCTGTCGTCCTTGAGCGCCTTCTTGACCTTGGCGCCGATGCCGGTCCATTCCTGGATGCGGACGTCCAGGTCGATGGAGCCGTGCTCCTTCTCGAAGTCCTCGGTGAACCGGTCGACGAACTCCTGCGACGCGCTGCCCCGCATCAGCCAGAGGGTGACGGTCCTGCTCTCCTCGTCGTCGGACAGCAGCCCGCATCCGGCGAGCAGGGTGGCGGAGGCGAGGACGAGGGCGAGGGGCGCGGTGGGACGGCGGCGGGGCTTCACGTGGGTCACTTTCTGCCTGCGGACAGGGAAGGGCGGGCCCGACGCGGGGGGTGAGCACGAATACTCGAACGGGTGTGGCTGGATTTTGGTCTGTACCAATGGGTCGGTCAAGGGGTCTGCGCCACCTCGCGCATGCGGACGCCCTGGGGCACGGTGGAGTGACGGCACTCCACGACGTCACCCCACGGCCGGGAGGAATCCCCTCATGTCGGACCACACCTATCGCGTCACCGAGATCGTCGGCACCTCGCACGAGGGCGTCGACCAGGCCATCCGCAACGGGGTCGCCCGCGCGGCGCAGACACTTCGAGGGCTGGACTGGTTCGAGGTCACGCAGGTGCGGGGGCACATCGAGAACGGGGAGATCCAGCATTATCAGGTGGGCCTGAAGGTTGGGTTCCGCCTGGAGGACGGGGCGTAAGCGCTGCGCGGGGCGGGGGGGGCAACTGGGCGCCGTCGTTCACTGCGGGTCCGCCGTGGTTGCTCGCGCAGTTCCCCGCGCCCCTGACGGCACCGTGGTTGCTCGCGCGGTTCCCCGCAGCCATGGAAGTCCCTCACGGGGCTTCCAAGCGGCCTTGTGGAAGTTCGCTGCGGTTCGGGTGCGCCCCCGAAGGGGCGCGGGGAACTGCGCGACCAGCCACGACGCACCCGCAGATGTGGACCGCATTTCCCGCGGAGCGCTTAGGTGCGGCCCTCGCGTTCCTGGGCGTCCTTCAGGTCCTCTGACGTGTTCGCCCAGTCCGCCCGTACGACCCTGAAGCCCGCCCGTTCCGCCTCGTCGCAGACCAGGTCGTCGTCGTCCACGAGCATGCGGATCTCCCGCTTGCGGGCGAGGTCGCGCAGGACCTCGAGCTTGGTGCGGCGGGCCGGGCGACGGTCGTCGTTGCGGCGCATCCGGATGCGGCCCTTCGGCAGGCCCTGGCGGGTCAGCCACTCCTCGGTGTCCGTGCGGCAGCGTTCGGGGCGGCCCGTCAGATAGACGACCTCGCACTCCGCCGCGCTCTCCAGGGCCAGCTCGACGCCCCGCGGCAGGGGCGGGTCCTGGGGAGCCGCCGCGAAGAACGCGTTCCAGTCGCGCGGCGTGCGCTCCAGGAAGCGCTGGCGGTGCGCGGTGTCCGCGAGCGTCCCGTCGAGGTCGAAGACGGCGAGGGGTCTGTTGTCCGGTGTCACGTCGCCAGCGTAGGGAATGCGGGCGCCGCCCACGCGTTGAACCCTTCGTGAGCTCAGTGATCGCGGGCACCCGCTTCTCCGTCCTCGACCGTTCGCGCACCCGGGAGGGGCACGACGGTCCTTCGGCGCTGCGCGACACCGTGCGGCTCGCCCAGGATCTTGAGGCGCTCGGCTACCACCGCTTCTGGGTCTCCGAGCACCACGGCGTCCCGGGCGTCGCGGGCTCCGCGCCCACCGTCCTCGCCGCGGCGGTCGCCGCGGCCACGAGCCGCATCCGGGTGGGCACCGGCGGCGTGATGCTGCCGAACCATCAATCGCTGGTGGTGGCCGAGCAGTTCGGGGTTCTGGAATCGCTCTTCCCCGGCCGGATCGACATGGGGCTCGGGCGGTCCGTCGGCTTCACGGACGGCGTGCGCAAGGCGCTGGGCAGGGACAAGCACGACGCCGAGGACTTCGCGGCGCAGCTGACCGAGCTGCTCGGCTGGTTCCGCGGCACGTCGGACACCGGGGTGCGGGCCAGGCCCGCCGAGGGGCTCGCCGTGCCGCCGTTCGTGCTTGCCGTCGGCGAGGGCGCGACGATCGCGGGCCGGGCGGGGCTCCCGCTGGTCATCGGGGACATCAAGGGCCGCGAGAAGATGCTGCGCGGCATCGACGAGTACCGCGCGGAGTTCCGGCCCTCGGCGTGGTCCACCGAGCCGTATGTGGTGATCGCGGGCAGCATCGCCGTCGCCGGGTCCGAGGACGCGGCCCGCCGTCTGCTCGTGCCGGAGGCGTGGTCGATGGCGTACTCCCGTACGCACGGCACGTTCCCGCCGCTGCCGCCCGCCGAGCGGGTGGCCGGTCTGACGATGACGGAGAAGGAGCGCGGCTTCTACGAGTCGGGCCTGCGCGGTCATGTGCACGGCACGGAGGAGCAGGTCGCCGACGGGCTTGAGCGGGTCATCAAGGAGAGCGGTGCGCAGGAGGTGCTCGTCACGACCAGTACGTACGACCGTGCGGGCCTCCTCGACTCCTTCCGGCGGCTGGCCCGCGTGGCCGGTCTCACGGCGGCCCGAGCGCCCGCGCACGAGGTCCCGCCCGCGGCGCACGCCGGGATCGGCCCGGACGGTGGCGCGGGCGGGCGCGGCGCCCCCGTGGCACGGGGGACGAATCCAGCAGGAGCACCGCGGTCTCAGGTGGTGGCGAGCGCCTCGGTCGGGGGCAGCCTCGCGGCCCGTACGGCCGGGTAGAAGCCGGCCAGGCCGCCGATGATCAGCGTGGCGCCGACGCCACCCGCCATCGCCCACACGGGTACGACGGAGGGCCAGCCCTGGTAGGCCGCGTAGCCGCCGGTGACGCCGATGCCGAGGAGGACCCCGCCGAGCCCGCCGAGGGCGGACAGGAGCAGTGCCTCGGCCAGGAACTGGGTGCGTATCTGGCCGCGGGTGGCCCCGAGGGAGCGGCGCAGGCCGATCTCGGAGCGGCGTTCGAGGACGGAGATCACCATGGTGTTGGCGACGCCGACGCCGCCCACCAGCAGCGCGACCCCGCCGAGGCCGAGCAGCAGTCCGCTGAGGGTGTCGTCGGTGGCTTCCTTGGCGGCCAGCGCGTCCGAGGGCCTGGAGACCTCGGCCTCGCTGGGCGTCTCGGGGTTGGCGGTGGCGCCGAGCACGGCCTGTACGTCGCCGACGGACGATTCGTCGGCGCGCGTGTAGATCGTGGTCGGGTAGCCGTCGAAGTCCAGTTCGCGCTCCGCGACGGGCCAGCCGACCAGGGCCGTGGAGTCCAGGGCCGGGATCAGCTCGTTGGACGCGAGCAGGCCGACGACGGTGAACCACTGCCCGTCGAGCCACACCTTCACGTCCTCGCCCGCCCGGTGCACACCGAGCTGCTCGGCAGCCTTGGGGCCGAGCACCACGGCCGGATAGCGGCTGTTGGCGGCGTTCAGCCAGCGGCCGTCGACGATCTTCGCGCCGACGGATTTCGGCAGGTCGGTGCGGGCGGCGGCGACGGTGAGGCCGCCGGTCTCCTGCTTGGGCGTGTAGTTGTTGCGGTAGACCTTGGCGTCCGTCCTGCCGATGGCCGAGACCGACTCGACGTGCTCGACGTTGCCGATCATCTGCACCGATTCGGCGGGCAGATGGGCGTCGTCGCCGCTGAACGAGGTGCCGGGGGTGACGGTGAGCAGATTGGTGCCCAGGGCCGCGAGCCGCCGGTTGAGGTCCTCGGAGGACGACGTGGAGATGCCGACCACACCGACCATGGCGGCGATGCCTATCGCGATGCCGAGCGCCGAGAGGAACACCCGCATCGGGCGCGAGCGCAGTCCCGAACCGCCGACCCGCAGCACATCGGCCGGGTTCATCCGGGCGGGCCTCGGCCGCTTGGGCGGCGCGGAACCCGCCGCGGGCGCCAGCTCCTCGGTCGCGTTCACGGTGCTCATCGCAGGGCCCCCTCGGGTACGAGGGCCGAGGAGTGGCCGTCGGCCGCGTCGCCGGAGTCGTGCTCGATCCGGCCGTCCTTGACCCGCACCTCGCGGGGCAGGTTCGCGGCGATGTCCCGGTCGTGCGTGATGACCACCACCGTCGTGCCCGCCTCGTGCAGTTCGTGGAGCAGTTCGATCACGACGGCGCCGGACCGCGAGTCCAGGGCTCCCGTCGGTTCGTCGGCCAGCAGCAGCGGCGGGTCGCCGAGCACCGCGCGGGCGATCGCGACGCGCTGTTTCTCGCCGCCGGAGAGCTGGTGCGGCTCGTGGTAGAGCCGGTGGCCGAGGCCGACCCTGCGCAGCGCGCGCTCGGCGAGGCGGCGCCGTTCGGCCCGCGAGCGGCCGCTGTACAGCAGTCCGTCCGCGACGCTGTCCAACGCCGGTACGCCGAAGGCCAGATGGAACTGCTGGAAGACGAAGCCGATGGTGCCCGCGCGCAGTGCGGACAGTTCGCGGTCGCTGAGACCGGCGACGTCGTGGCCGTCGATGCGCACCATGCCGGCCGACGGGCGGTCCAGGGTGCCCATGATGTTGAGCATGGTGGACTTGCCGGAGCCCGAAGGGCCGACGATGGCGAGGAGTTCACCGCGCCGGATGACGAGGTCGGCGCCGCGCAGCGCGGCCACGTCCCCGTAGGTCTTGGACACCCCTGCCAGCTCGACCACCGGCCGGGCGGCGGACGGCGCGGGCGTTCCTGGCGTCTGCGAGGTCACTTGGGAACCCCCACGACGGTGCCTTCCTTGATGCCGGTGCCCGACACCTCGACCTTGCCGTCCGCGAACATGCCGAGCTTGACCGGGACGTACTTGGTGCCGTCCGCCGTGACGACCTCCACGGCGTAGCCTCCGCCGCGCCGGGCGACCAGGGCGTTGACGGGGACCACCAGGACGTCCTTGCGGGACTCGGCCTTGAGGGTGACGTCGACGGCGGCGGCCTGGTAGCGGCCGAGGCCCTTCTGGTCCTTCACCGTCAACTCGACGGGCAGGGTGACGTCGTTGTTGCTGTTGTCGTTGCCGCTGTCGCCGCCGCTGCCGGAGTCACCGGAGTTGTCCTGCGGGGTGGTGGGCGTCCCGATATCCGTCACCTCGGCCTGGACCGTGGAGTTGTCGGGGAGCTTGACGGTCGCCTTGGTGCCCTTCTCCACCAGGTCCTCGAACTGCACGTCGAGGTCGACGCCGACGGTGCGTTCGGTGCCGGTCCAGGTGAGGACGTTGCCGGTAAGGGCGGCGCCGGTGGTGGTCTTCAGGTCCGCGACGCGCCGTGCGCCGTCGGCCACGACGGCGTCCCCGGGCCGCACCGTGCCGGTCTGCTTGCGGTTCAGGTCGTCCTGCCACTCCTTGACGGCGTCGGCGGTGTCGGAGGTGTAGGTGTCATCGGCCGTGAAGCCGGTGTAGCCGAGCGCGCGGAGGTTCTTCTCCAGCATCGTCACGTCGGCGCCCTCGCTGCCGTCCTGAAGGGTGCGGTAGAGCGGGAACGAGCCGTACAGCAGCGGGACTTGGCGCTGGTCGACGCGGTAGACGGGGTCGCCGCGCCGGACGACCTTGCCCTCCTCGGGCAGCCAGGTGATCGTGCCGCTGCTCGCTTCGGCGCCACTGGCGCCGCCCTGCCCGTTCTGGCCGCTCGCGGTGGAGCCGGACGCGGCCGGGGCCTGGACGGTCGTCGCGTCGCCGTAGCCGAGGTTGCCGTCCACGGTCTCGGAGTCGGTCAGCGTGGTCCGCTGCACCTTCGCCGTCGCGGGCGGCCCGGAGGGCGCGGCGCTCGCGGAGCCGCCGCCGTCGCCGCCGAGCGAGCCGGTGGCCGCGATGCCCGCGGCCGCCGCGACGGTGATCGCGGCGAGGACGACCAGCGAGGTGCGCAGCGGGCGGTGCCTGCGGCCGCGGTGCGACGCCTCGTCGTCGGTGCCCTCGTCGTCGCCGTCGCCGCCCGCGGCGAGCTCGCGCACGCCGCCTTCGGGACGTTCCGCGACGGCCGTTTCGGGCCGTTCGCCGTCGCCCGACGTGGTGAGGACGCCGGTCCGCGCGTTCGCCACCTCGCCGGAGCCGTGCCGTTCCAGGGCGCCCGAGGACTCGCCGCGCGCCGGCAGGGACTCGCTGTCGTCCGGAGTCGTCACTGGGGGCCTCCTCCGCCACCGAACTGGACGCTGCCGCCCGGGTACTTGCTCTGGCACTTCTGCATGGCCTCGCGGAACTTCGGGTCACCCGGGTCCACGCCCGCGCCCATGATGTCGATGACCATGCTGGAGCCGTTGACCTCGGGGTCGGGGAACTTCGGCACGCCGTTCTTGCGGATGCACTTGGCCCAGGACGCGACCTTGGCCGAGTCGAGGGTGCCGCCGCCGCCCGGGCCACCGCCGCCGCCGGGACCCTGGCCCTGCGGGGCCTTGTCCTGGCACGCCTTGGCCGCGTCCTTGAACGCCTGGGAGTTCGGGTCGACCCCGTCGTCCGGGCTGAGCCGGATGCCGCCGCCGTCGGGCTGCGGGTCCGGGAAGTTGGGGACCCCGTTGGCCCGCATGCACTCGGAGTAGGCGAGTGCGCGGTCGGCGGGGGCCGAGCTTTTGCTGGACGACGCGGCGGACGAGTCGCCCGAGCACGCCGTCAGCAGGGTTCCGGTGAGAAGAGCCGATGCCGCAAGGAGCGACCGTGCGACGGCTCGCTTGTGTGAGATGAACATGGGCCCAAGTTCTACGCAGCGGGCGGTCACACCGCGGGCACAGAACCGGCCGTCCACACAGTGCGCTGACGGGGTCGGATTCCGGCCCCGGGCAGGCCGAACCGCCGCGTGCCGAGGGCAGCGCGGCAGTTCCGCTTGCGGGTCCCCGCACCCCGGCGCCGGGGCCTTGCGCCCCGTCAGGGCCCGGCCCGCTCCGGGCTCCCCCGCACCGGTGCCGCCCCGCTCCAGCCGGTCAGCCGGAGTTCTTCCTCGCGGGTGCAGTCGATGCGTTTCATGGCGGCCTTGAGCAGCGGCGGGGCCATCACGGAGGTCACCACGGCGACCAGGACGACGATCGTGTACGTCCTGGTGTCGAGGATGCCGAGCCGCAGCCCGACCATCGCCACGATCACCTCGATGACGCCGCGGGCGTTCATGCCCGCGCCGAGCGCGAGGGCCTCCCAGCGGCTCAGCCTGCTCAGCCGCGCGCCGATGTAGGCGCCCGCGAACTTCCCGAGGACCGCGGTCGCGAGCACGATCAGGGCGGCCGCGAGCACCGGGGGTTCGGCGAGGGCCCGCAGGTCGATCCGCAGGCCCGCCGTGGCGAAGAAGACGGGGGCGAGGACGGCGAGGACGACCATGCGCAGCGATGCCGTACGCGAGCGGTCGAACTCCCCGCTGGAGCCGATCAGCAGGCCGCAGAGGTAGGCGCCGAAGACCGCTTCCAGGCCGAGGGCCTGGGTGCCTGCCGCGGCGAGCACGATCATCGCGGCGGCCGCGGAGACCGTCCGTTCGTCCGAGCCCTTGCACAGCCGCAGCGCGAGACGCACCACGGGGCGGCCGAGCAGCGCCGCGACGACCAGGACGAGCAGCAGCGAGCCGATGGCGTGCCCGAACACCCCCGCGCTCAGCCCGCCCACGGTCATCGCGGAGACGACGGAGAGCATGAGCCAGCCGAAGGTGTCGTCGATCATCCCCGCGGCCAGGGTGAGCTGGCCGACGTCGCGGTGGATGAGGTTCATGTCCATCAGCGTCTTGGCGATGACCGGGATGGCGCTGACGCACATGGCCACGCCCAGGAAGAGCGCGAACATCTGCCGGTCGGACGCGCCGATGTCGAGCATGCGCGCCAGCGGGTAGCCGAGGCCGATGCCGAGGGCCAGCGGCACGAGAAGCCCGGCGAGGCTGACGCGCAGCGCGGTGCCGCCCCTGCGGCGGATCATCCGCAGGTCCATCTCGATGCCGGTGAGCCCGACGAGCAGCAGCACCGCGATCTGCCCGACGGCGTCCAGGAGATGGACCTGGGCGGGCTCCGCGGGCAGCAGCCAGGCCGTGGCGCCCGGCGCGAGCCAGCCGAACAGCGAGGGGCCGAGCAGCACCCCCGCGCCCAGCTCCCCGACGATCGCGGGGAGTCCGCAACGGGCCGCAAGCCTGCCCAGCAGGATGGCGAGCAGCAGGAGCACCCCGACCTGGAGCAGGAAGACCAGCAGGGGGTGCGCGGCGATCGGCGGTACGGGCGCGGCCGACACCACGTCGGCCGCCGTGGGCACTGCGGCGCTCCGCATGACCCCTCACCCCTCCCGTTCGCCGCCGCCCCGGGATTCACCGACCGCGGCCGGGACGCCCGGGGACCATTCGCCGTACCTGCGGAAGCCGTAGAGCAGCGCGCTCTCGCGGCCGAAGCGGCCGAAGCGTTCGACGGCGCGCACCGTCCCGACGACGATCACGTGGTCGCCCGAGGGGTGGGTGCGCGCGACGGTGCATTCGGCGACGGCGTGCGCGGCCTCGATCAGCGCGGGGCTTCGGGTGCGTCCCGCGGGCCGCCAGGCGACCTTGTCGAACCGGTCGGGCGCCCCCGAGGCGAACAGCGCGGCGACCCAGTCGGCGTCGCCGTGCAGCAGGTTCACCGCGAACGCCCCGCTGGAGAGCACCGCGCGCAGCGTGGGGCTCTCCGTGCGCAGGCACATCAGAAGCGTCGGCGGGTCCACGCTGAGGCTGCACAGCGACGAGCACGTCATGCCCCGGGGCGCGGCGCTGCCGTCCCTGGCGGTCACCACCGAGACCCCGGTGGGGAACGACGCCATCATGTCGCGGAACTCGGTGTCCATCCGTCCCCGTTCCTTCCCCTGAGCCACCGGACGGGTCATGCGCCCGGGTCACACCCCGTCGCGCATGCGGCGGAAGTACTCGTTCTGTGTCGGCAGCGTCCGCACCAGGTGCCGTGCCTTGTCGCGGACCGCCTGGAACTCGGCGAGCGCGTCCTTCTCGTCGATCAGGTCGAGGGCGGGCGACGGCCTGACGTCGATGCCGCCGGTGCCCAGGAGGATGCAGTTGTACGAGTAGGGCGGCAGGCCGTGGTAGCGCGGGTAGACCGTGCTGGCGTCCGGGACCTTGCTCTCCCACTTCTCCAGGCGTTCGGCGAGCGCGTCGGGCACGGTGCGGGTCTTGGTGTCCCGCCAGTACTGGTTGTCCGCACGTCGTGCGCCCCGGTAGTGCAGGACGAGGAACTCCCGTACGCCGTCCATGACGTTCATCAGCGCGCCGTTGTACTGCTCGCGCAGCGAACGGTCCCAGTCGACGGCCGGGTAGTACTTGACCAGCTGCTCGATCGCGTAGTGGATGAAGAAGATCCCGGTGGACTCCAGCGGCTCGACGAAGCCGCTGGACAGGCCGATGGCCACGCAGTTGCTGACCCAGGAGCGGCGGCTGCGGCCGATGCGCATCCTGATGTGGTTGGCGGGCACGTCGGCCGCGGCGGGCCCGACGAACTCGCGCAGCGTGCGTTCGGCCTCATCGGGGTCGGTGTAGTCGCGGGCGTAGACGTAGCCGGTGCCGATGCGGCTGATGAGCGGGATGGTCCAGATCCAGCCCGCGTCCTGCGCGGTGGCCGTGGTGCACGGCCGGATCGGGTCCTTGTCCATGTCCATCGGCACCTGGAGGGCGACCGCGCTGTCGTTGGGCAGCGTGTCCTGGTACGACACGAACGGCTCTTCGAGCGCCTTGTTGAGGAGCAGCCCGCGGAAGCCCGTGCAGTCGACGAACAGATCGCCCGCCAGGCGGCCGTGCCCCGCGGTGGTCACGTGCGAGATCCAGCCGCGCTCGTCGAGACCGACGTCGAGGACGTTGTCGACGAGGTGCCGCACGCCGCGGTCCGTGGCGTACTTCGTCAGGTACTTGGCGAGCAGATGCGCCTCGAAGTGGTAGGCGTAGGGGAATTGGGCGCCCTGGTACTCGGCGATCGTGTTCGGCAGATCGTCGGACTCGACGAACTCCTGCTCAAGGAGCCGGTTGTCGAGGTAGCGCGGGTTGCGGTTGGCGTCGATCAGTGAGGCCATCACGAAGCAGTCCGTGTCGAACCGTTCGCTGCCCGGGTAGCGCAGCCACCAGTCGGTCAGCGGGAATCCCTTCACCGACCTCAGCTGCTCGAAGGGGTGGTAGAAGTGGTGGCCGGGCTCGCGCCAGTTCTCGAAGCGGACCGCGAGTTTGTACGTCGCGTTGCAGGCGGGCATCCAGTCGCGCTCGGCCAGGCCGAGGAACTCGAAGAAGTGCCTGATGTCGCTGAACGTGGCCTCGCCGACGCCGATGGTGCCGACGTCCGCCGACTCCACGAGCGTGATCCGCACCCGGTTGCCGAACGCCGCCGTCAGATACGCGGCGGTCATCCAGCCCGCCGTGCCGCCGCCGACGATGACGACGTCGCGGACCGCGTCCGGCGAGCCGTTCGTCGCCTGGCCGGATGTCTCCGGGCTGCCTGTGCCTGGACCGTTCATGATGTCCCCACCCCTGTCTCCCTGTTGAGCACGACGTTGAACACGACGTTGAGCACGACGATCTCCTCGGTGGTGCGCGCCCTCTCCTGTCACCAGGCCACCAGCAGGCGTTGCACGCCGTACGCGGTGGACCTGTCCCGGAACACCACGTCCCGCGCGGGTTCCGCGAGGCGGAGCGCCGGGCAGCGCCGCAGCAGTGCCGCGAAGGCGATCCGCAGTTCCTGCCGGGCGAGGGCGGCGCCCAGGCAGTGGTGGATGCCGTGGCCGAAGGCGACATGGGCGACCGGCTCGCGCGTGAGGTCGAGGCGGTCGGGCAGCGCGGTGAGCGCCGGGTCGCGGTTGGCCATCGGGATCGAACAGACGACGGTGTCCCCCGCCTTGATGTACCGGCCCGCGACGGTGACGTCCTCGAGCGCGGTACGGGGCGTGGGCGCGTGCGGCACGGACAGATAGCGGAGCAGTTCGTCGACCGCGGCGTCCGACCGCGCGGGGTCCTCGCGCAGCGCCGCCAGCTGGTCGGGGTGTGCGAGCAGGGCCAGCGTGCCGAGGCCGATCATGCCCGAGATGTTGTCGAGCCCCGCGAGCATCAACAGGACGCAGACTCCGCGCAGTTCCTTGTCGGTGAACTCCTCGCCGTGGTCGCGCACCAGCATCCCGATGAAGCCCTCGTCGGGGTCGGCGCGCCGGCGTGCCACGAGTGCGGCGAGGTAGCGGGTGAACGCGGTGCCCGCGGCCGCGCGCCGCTGCCGTCCCTGGCCGGTCGCGAGGTGCTGGTGGCAGCGGCGCAGGAAGTCGTTGCGGTCGTCGCGGGGCACTCCGATCAGTTCGCACAGGACCGCGCCCGCGATCGGCTCCGCGAACTGTTCCACCAGGTCGGCCGGGGGCCCCGCGCGTTCCATGAGGTCGAGGCGTTCCGCGACGATCTCCTCGATGCGCGGTTCGAGCCTGCGCATGCGCCGGTGGGTGAACTCGGGCGTGAGCATCTTCCGCAGCCGGGTGTGGTCGGGCGGGTCGTAGTCCATGAGCTGCCCGACGGCCTCGTCGGGCCGGTACTCCGCGGACCCGGCCGTGCCGACGCGGCGGCGGGTGGAGAACCGGACGTGGTCGCCGAGGACCTGGCGCACCTCCTGATAGCCCGTCACCAGCCAGACCCTGCCGCCGTCGGCCCGCGGGTCGTCGTCGAGCGTGATGACGGGCCGGTCCTCGGTCAGCCCGCGCAGCTCGTCGGCCGGGTCGAAGCCGGTCCTGCGGGTGTGCACGGGGATGGTCGCGCGCTCCTGCGGCATGTCGCCTCCTACCAGGCCACGGGCAGCGTCTCGACGCCGTAGATGCCCGTCGGCGCCTTGTACCTGAGGTCCTCGGGCGGCACGGCGAGGCGCAGTCCGGGGAAGCGGCGCAGCAGCGCCGGAAGGGCGATCCGCAGCGTCATCCTGGCCAGCGGGGCACCGAGGCAGTGGTGGATGCCGTGCCCGAAGGCCATGTGGTTGGTGTCCTCGCGGGTGATGTCGAGGTCGTCGGGCGTGGCTCCCGGGCACTGGGCGCGGTTGGCCGCGAACAGCGAACAGAGCACGGTGTCACCGGCCTTGATCAGCTGTCCGGCGAGCGGTACGTCCTCCAGGGCGGTGCGCGGCGACGCGGTGGCGACGACCGTCGCGTACCGCAGCAGTTCCTCCACCGCCCCGTCGATGAGGTCGGGGCGGGCCAGCAGCAGCGCCAGCTGGTCGGGGTGGCGCAGCAGCGCGAGGATCCCGAGGCCGAGGGTGCCGCCGACGTTGAGGACGGAGGGGGCGAGGAGCGTCGCGACGGTGCCGGTCAGCTCCTCGTCGGTCATGTCCGTGCCGTGTTCGCGGATCAGCGCGCTGAGCAGGTCGTCGCCGGGTCGGCGGCGCTTGCGCGCGGTGAACTTGGTCATGTACGCCATGTAGGCCTTGCCCGCCGCCATGCGCTGTTCCCTGCTGCGGACGTCGGTGCGGCTGATGTCGAGGTTGCGGGCGAGTTCGGTGTGGTCGTCGCGCGGGATGTCGAAGAGGAGGCAGCCGACCAGGCTGGGGATGGGTGCGGCGAAGTGCCTGATGAGGTCGGCGGGTTGCCCGGCCCGTTCCAGGGCGTCCAGGTGGTCCGCCACGATCTCCTCGATCATCGGTTCCAGCCTGCGCATCCGCCGGTGGGTGAACTCCGGTGTCTGCATCTTGCGCAGCCGGGTGTGCTCGGGCGGGTCGTACTGGAGCAGGTTGCCCTCCTGGACGAGCCGCCGGGAGTCGGCCGCGTTGTCGGCGGGCGGCAGGGTGCTGAACCGGTCCGCGTCGCCGAGGACCGTTCGCACCTCGTCGTAGCCGAGGGCGAGCCAGGTGCGCTCGGAGGTGCCGGGGACGTCGAGTTCGACGAGCGGGGTGTCCCTGCTCATCAGGGCGAGTTCGGGTACGGGGTCGGTCCCGTCGCGCTGTTCGTGCACGGGTATGTCGGTCGGTTTGGGCATGCTCGGCTCACTTCCCCCCTGGTTCAGGCCTCTGCGGCCGCGCGGAGCTTCTGTGCGACGACGCGCCCGATGTGCGCGGCGGCGTCGGCCTTGAACAGCTCGTAGTGGCCCGCGTCGACCTCGTGCGTCTCGATGGCGCCCGCGACGTAGGGCTGCCAGGTGGCGGCGGCGCCGTCCACCGGAAGCTCGGCGGGGCGGTCCCCGGTGGCGACGAAGAGGAGCATGTCGCCGCCGTAGCGGGGCGGTGTGTGCTCCGGTGCGAAGGCCGCCGCGTTGCGGATCACCTTCTTCATCTTGGCCAGGAGTTCGTCGCTGACGCCCATGCGGACCGCGTCGATGTCGCCCGGCATCTCCCGGTCGGGGTCCTCCTGTCCGCCCGGTGCGGCGCGGCCGGTCGTGGTGTCGGCCGCCGCTTCCGTGCCGCCCTGCGGGGGCTCGCCGTCGGAGTGGACGACCCTGCCGACGTCGCCGGGGTAGGCGTCGAGGACGGCGAGGAGCGCCACTTCGTCGCCCTGTTCCTCGATGCGGGCGGCGAGGGCCTGGGCGATCAGGCCGCCGAGGGACGAGCCGAGCAGGTGGTACGGGCCGGTGGGCTGGACGGCCCTGATCTGTTCCAGGTAGTCCACCACCATGTCGTCGACGCTCTGCGGCATCGGCTCGGGCGCCCCGAGCCCGCGGGCCTGCAGGCCGTAGACGGGCTGGTCCTGCGGGAGGTGCCGCAGCAGGTTGGCGTAGCTCCAGCTGAGTCCCATGGCGGGGTGCACGCAGAACAGCGGGGGGCGGCCGCCTTCCGCGCGCAGCGGCAGCAGCACCGCGAGGTCGCCGTGGCCGCCGCCGGTGCGGCGCGGTCCGCCGGTTCCCTTCCTGTCGCGGTCCCGGTCCTTGTCCCGCAGGGTGAGCAGGCCGCTCGCGGTGCGCTTGGCGCGCTCGCCGGTGCGGAGCATCCGTTCCCCGCCGGTCCCGAACGGGCAGGCGACGAACCGCTCCCCGGTCGGTGCGGGCCCTTCCGCGTATCCGCGGGCCAGCGTGGCTCCGGCGAGGTACAGGTCGCCGACCACGCCCGGCGGGACCGGGCGCAGGAAGTCGTCGAGGACGAACGCGCGGGTGGTGTGGATCGGTGTGCCGGAGACGGGTGCGCCCTGTGCGGGTTCGCCGTCCGGGGTGCGGCGGTCGAGCCAGGGGCCGGTGGTCTCCGCCGGGCCGTGGCCGTTCACCGGGGCGGTGTCCTGGCCGGTGGCGAGCCGTATCGTGCCGCCCGCGCAGAGGGCCGCGAGCAGGGGTGTCGCGAGCGCGGCGGCGGGGGCGCGGTCGTCCAGCGTCACCTCGTCCCCGGCCGCGGCGGCCGGGGTGCGGTGCGTCGCGTGGCCGGCCAGGGCCCGGTGCTCGATGACCGCGCGCGCCGCGGCACCGGTCGGCGCCGTGGCCGGCAGCAGGAGCGCCGCGTGGCCCGGCCGGGGCGGCCTGCCGGAGCCCAGGACCCCGCCTGCCGTTCCGGTGGGCGCGGGGGCGTCGGCTCGCAGCACCGGGAGGCCCGCGTCGTCGGGCAGTCGGGCCGCGGTGGCCGCCGGGCAGATCAGCGCGGTGGCCCGGCCGGCGCGCACGAGGTCCACGACGTCGTCCAGGGGCCGCTCGGGCGAGGTGAACAGGCAGGCGGCACCGGCGTCGAGCACGCCGAGCAGTGCGGCCGCGAGCCCGGTGGTGGGCGGCAGCGCGACGATCACGATGTCCTCGGTCCCGGCGCCGACGGCGGTGAGGCGGCGGGCGAACGTGCCTGCCGCCGCGGCCAGTTCGGCGTAGGTGAGGGCGATGTCACGGTCGGCGACGGCGACGGCGTCGGGTGTGCGGCGGGCCCGTTCGGCGATCAGCTCGACCACGGTGCGCTCGGGCAGGCGCGCCGCCGTGCCGGTGTCCGCCCCGGTCAGCAGGCGCAGTTCGTCGTCGCCGAGGAGCACGTCGATGTCGCCGATGCGCGCGTCGGGGGTGGCGGCCACCTGTTCCAGTACGCGCACCAAGCGCTGGGCGAGCGCGGTGGCGGTCGCCCTGTCGAAGAGTTCGGTGGCGTAGCGCAGCCGTCCTTCGATGCCGTCCGGGGTGCCGTCGGGCCGGTGCCGTTCGGTGAGGCTGAACGTCAGGTCGAGTTCGGTGGCGGCGGCTCCGGTGTCGATGCGGGTGGTGTGCAGGCCGGGCAGTTCGGAGGGGTCCCATTCCTCGGTGCCGTCGTCGTGCACGTCGAGCACGACCTGGAACACGGGGTGGCGGGCCGCGGACGGGGGCGGTGCGAGGGCGTCCACCAGGCGGGCGAAGGGCACCTCTTCGTGCCGTCGGGCCTCGCGGCCGACCTCGGTCACCCGGTCGAGCAGTTCCAGGAAGGTGGGGTTGCCGGAGGTGTCCGTACGCAGGACGAGCGGTCCGGCGAACGGGCCGACCACGCCTTCCAGGTCCCCTTCGCTGTCCCGGCGCGGCAGCGTGGTGCCGAGCAGGATGTCGTCGCCCGCGCCGAGCCGGGTGAGCAGCAGCGCGAGGGCGGCGTGCAGCACCGCGAAGGTGGGGGCGCCGCCGGGTTCGGCGGCCTCGGTCAGCCGCAGGTGGGTGTCGGCGGCCACGCGCAGCGGTACGGAGTCCGCGCGGTGGGAGGCGAGGGCGGGCCGCTCGCGGTCGGCCGGAAGCTCGATCTCCGGGGCCGTGTCCGCCAGGGCGTTCTGCCAGTAGGCGAGTTCTTCGCCGATCAGGCTCTCGGGTTCCTGCTCGCCCTTGAGGAGTTCGCGTTCCCACAGGGCGTAGTCGGTGAACTGCAGGGGCAGCGGCGCCCGTTGCGGGACGCGTCCTTCGCGGCGTGCGCCGTAGGCGGCCCCCAGGTCGCGTACGAGGACGTCGAGGGACAGGTCGTCGGCGGCGATCCGGTGCACGACGAGCAGCAGCACGTGCTCGGTCTGCGAGAGCGTGAACAGGTGCTGGGTCCAGGGGAGTTCGCGGGACAGGTCGAAGGCGTGGCCCGCGCGGGCGGCGAGCAGCTCCGCCAGGTCACCGTCGGCCACCGCCTGCTCGGTCGGTTCGGGGCGGGCGGCTTCGGGTGCCAGGACGTGCTGGTGCAGGTCGTCGCTGCGGGCGCCGCCGAAGGTGGTGCGCAGGATGTCGTGCCGGGCGGCGACGTCCGCGAGGGCCGCCCGCAGCGCGTCCCGGTCGAGGTCGCCGCGCAGCCGCAGCGCGACGGAGGTCTGGTGGGCCGCGGTGTCGCCGTTGAGACGGTCCATCAGCCAGGTGCGCAACTGCCCGGCGGACACGGGCACTTCGTCGGATCGCTCGTCGACCGGCTGGAGGACGGGACGTGCCTTGGCGGTCAGCATCCGGGCCACGCCCATCGGTGTGGACTCGCCGAAGAGCCGCCGCATGCTCAGTTCGACGCCGAACTCCTCGCGGACGCGGGCGACGAGGCGCATGGCGAGACCGGAGTCGCCGCCCAGGTCGAAGAAGTTGTCGTCGACGCCGACGCGTTCGAGGCCGAGGATCTCGGCGAACAGCGTGCACAGGGTCGCCTCGGTCTCGCCCTGCGGCGCCCGGTCGGAGACCCGCTCGGCGAAGTCCGGTACGGGCAGGGCACGGTGGTCCACCTTGCCGTTGCGGGTGAGGGGCAGCGCGTCGAGGACGGTGACGGCCGCGGGCACCATGTAGTCGGGCAGGCGCGCGGCGGCGTGCTCGCGGATCTGCCGCAGGTCGGCCTTCTCGCCGTTGCGTTCGTCGGGGACGACGTAGGCGGTGAGGCGTTTGTCGCCGGGGCGGTCCTCCCTGGCCACGACCGCGGCCTGGGCGACCGACGGGTGGGCGGTGAGGACGGCCTCGACCTCGCCGGGCTCGATGCGGTGGCCGCGGATCTTGACCTGGGTGTCCGCGCGGCCCGCGAACAGCAGCTCCCCATCGGGCGTCCAGCGGGCGAGGTCGCCCGACCGGTACATGCGGGTGCCGTCGGCGAAGGGGCAGGCCACGAAGCGTTCGGCGGTCATGCCGGGCCGTCCGGTGTAGCCGCGGGCCACGCCTTCGCCCGCCACGTAGACCTCTCCGGTGGCCCCGGCGGGCACCGGCTTGAGGAATCCGTCCAGGACGTAGATCCGGGTGTTGGCGAGGGGCCTGCCGATGGAGGGGGCCTGGTCCGTCGGGTGGTTGCTCTCGGCGAGCGGGACGGCGGTGGCGATGACGGTGGCTTCGGTGGGCCCGTAGGTGTTGCAGACGCGGGCCCGGCCCGTCCAGCGGCCCGCCAGGTCGGCGGTGAGGCGTTCCGCGCCGAGCACCCAGTTGCGTACGCCCGGCACGTCGGCCGGGTCGAGCAGGCCGAGCAGCGAGGGCACGACGCTCGCGGTGCTCACCCCGGCCGATTCGATCATGCGGGCCAGGGCCGCGGGGTCGGTGCGCTCGTCCTCGGTGGCGATGGCGAGGGTGCCGCCCGCGGCGAGGGTGGTGGCGACGTCGAGGACGGCCGCGTCGAAGCTGAACGACGCGAACTGCAGGGCCGTGACGCCTTCGGCCATGGCGAGGACGGGCCGCATGGCGTCGGCGAGGTTCAGCACGCCGCGGTGCGGGACCGCCACGCCCTTGGGGCGTCCCGTCGACCCCGATGTGTAGATCACGTACGCCAGTTGGTCGGGCTCGGTCAGGACGGTCGGCGGTCCGTCCGGTGCGGCCGCGATCGTCTGCTCCGCCTCGTCGAGCAGCACCGTGCGGGCCGGGCCCGTGGGCACGCCGTCGAGGGTCTCCTTGGTCCCGAGGACGACCGTGGCACCGCTGTCGCCGATCATGTGGCCGAGCCGGTCCGCGGGGTGGCCGGGGTCCAGCGGGACGAACGCTCCCCCGGCCTTCCACACGGCGAGCAGCGCCACCACCATGCCGGTCCCGCGCGGCAGGCACAGGCCGACCCGGGTCTCGCGGCGCACCCCGATGCCCGTCAGATGGTGGGCCAACTGGTTGGCGCGGTGGTCGAGTTCGCCGTACGACAGGGCCTCGGATCCGCACCGCACGGCGGCCGCGTCCGGCGACCAGCGGGCCCGCTCGTCGAAGGCGTCCACCCAGGTGCCGGGCGGCACGGCCCTGGTGGTGTCGTTCCAGGTGCCGAGGATCGTGGCGCGTTCGTCCGCCGTCAGTACGTCGATGTCGCTCACCCGGGCCGTCGGGTCCGCGACCATCCGCCGCAGGACCCGCACCACCCGGTCGAAGATCGCCTGCGCGGTGGCGCGGTCGAACAGGTCGGGCCGGTAGTCGAGTTTGCAGCGCATCCGTTCGCCCGGGGTGACGACGAGGGTGAGCGGGTAGTGCGAGGCGTCCCGGGACATGCCGGACGGCCGCATGGTGAGCGCATCGGCGCCGGGGGCACCGCCCGGCGGGTGCGGGAAGCTCTCGTAGAGGACCAGGGTGTCGAAGACCGCGCCGGGGCCCGCGAGCTGCTGGATCTCCAGGATGCCGACGTGCTGGTGGCCGATGAGCGCGGTCTGCCGTTCCTGGAGCCCGGTCAGCAGGTCCGCCACGGACTGTGCGCCGTCGAGCCGCACGCGCACCGGGAGGGTGTTGATGAGCAGGCCCACCATGGATTCCACGCCGGGCAGTTCGGCGGGGCGTCCGGCCGTCGTGCTGCCGAAGACGACATCGGTGCGGCCCGCGAGGCGCGCGAGGACGAGCGCCCAGGCGCCCTGGATGACGGTGTTGGCCGTCAGGCCCTTGCTACGCGCCAGCGCGGTCACGCCGCGCGAGACGTCCTCGGGCAGGTCGGCGATGACGTGCTCGGGGAACTCCGGGATCCGGGTCGGGTCGGCGGGCACCACGAGCGTCGGTTCGTCGGTCCCCGCCAGCTCCGTGCGCCAGGCCGCGCGCGCCGCCTCCTTGTCCTGCCGGCCGACCCATGCGACGTAGTCCCCGTACGACGCGGCCCGCCCGAGCCCGGAGGCGTCGCCCCCCGCCCCGTACACGGCGGAGAGTTCACCGAGCAGGACCGGCATCGACCAGCCGTCCATCAGGATGTGGTGCAGCGTCATGATCAGCCGGTGCCGGTCGGCGCCGAGCCGGACGAGGAGCAGCCGCAGCAGGGGCGCCACCGACAGGTCGAAGCGCTGCGCGAGCTCGCCCTCGGCGAGCCGCCGGACCTCGGCGCGCGCCTCGGTGTCGGCCAGGCCCGAGACGTCCGCCTCGCTCCAGGGCAGGGTCACGTCACGCACCACGACCTGCACCATCTGGGCGCCGCTCACCGCGCGGAAGCAGGCCCGCAGCGCCGCGTGCCGGGCCACGAGCGCCTGCCAGGACGCGCGCAGCCTGGCCGCGTCGAGGGGGCCTTCGATGTCCAGGGCGGACTGCACGGTGTAGACGTCGGGCCCCTGGTCGGCGAGGCCGGCGTGGAACAGCAGCCCCTCCTGCAGCGGCGACAGCGGCCACACATCCTCGACAAGGGATCGGGTCATCGCTCCTTCTCCTCATTACGGTTGATGCCTATCGGGAACGGTTTCCCTCGGCGAGTGCCGCTTCGAGTTCCTCGATCTGGTTCTGTGCGAGGTCGAGCAGGGGGAAGTCGGAGGGGGTGTGTCCGCCCGCGCCGGGGTCGGCGGTGTGGGCGGCGAGACCGGCGAGCACCGCCAGCCAGGCGCGGCCGAGACGTTCGGCCGCGGCCTCCTCCAACAGCTGTCCGGGCCAGCTCAGGGTGATGTCGAGCGCGGGCCCTTCCGGGGTGTCCCTGACCACCGCGCCCGCCGCCACGGCGTGGGTCACGGGCATGTCGGGGGCGGCCGAGCCGCCGACGGCCGTCCCGCCGGCCGGCTGCCAGGGCCCGGCGGGGCCCGTACGCGCACCGGTGGTGAAACGTCCGAGGTAGTTGAAGCCGATCTGCGGGGCCGGGCAGGCCTCCAGGACCGGCCCCGTACGGGAGTTGAGATGGCGAAGGAGTTCGTGGCCGAGCCCGTCGCCGGGCACCGACCGGACCTGCTCCTTCACGGCTTTCACCAACGTACCCGCAGCGCTGCCGCCTGCCATAGCGCTGTCCAGGTCGGCGCCGGTCACGTCGAGACGGACCGGTCGCACGCTGGTGAACCAGCCCACGGTGCGCGACAGTTCGGCCTCTTCGAGCGGCTCGCGGCCGTGCCCCTCGATGTCCACGAGCACCTCGGTGCCGCCGTCGGGCCGCCAGTGCGCGACGGCGCCCGCGAGGGCGGCGAGCAGCACCTCGTGCACACCGCAGTGGTACGCGGCCGGGGTCCGGCCCACCAGGGTGGCGGCCTGCTCCGGCGGCACCGTCCACGACTGGTGGAGCAGGGTGCTCGCGATGTCCACGGCGGGGTCCAACTCCCGCTTCCCCAAGGGTGGTTCGGGCGCGCCGAGGAGCTTCCTCCAGTCGTCGAGTTCCGCGGCCCGCTCCTCGCCGGTGGCCTGCGCGGTGAGGATCTCCGCCCAGCGGCGGAAGGACGTGCCGGCCGGGTCGAGTACGGGCTCGCGCCCCGCGGCCACCGCCTCGCAGGCCGCTTGCAGATCGGGGGCCAGGATCCGCCAGGACACCCCGTCGACGACCAGGTGGTGCACCACGAGGACGAGCCTGCCGACGACGTCCGGCCCGGCGTCCACCCACACCGCCCCGACCATCTCACCGGCCGCCGGGTCGAGCCTCCCCGCGGCCTCCTCGGCGGCCCGCGCGGCGACCTCGTCCAGCTCGCCGGGCGCGGCGGCGACGCGGGTCACGAGCCCCGCCGCGGCCACCGACCCGCGCTCGCCGACGAGCAGCTTCCACTCCCCGGGCACCGCCTTGGCCCGCAGCATGTCGTGCGTGTCGAGGAGGGCGGCCAGACCGGCCGTGAGCACATCGACGCCGAGACCGGCCGGGGCGCCCAGCGTCACCCACTGTGCGAAGCCGGGCCGCGCGGCGCGCTCGCCGAACGCCCGCATCACCGGCGTCCACGGCACCTCGCCCACACCGATGTCCTCGGGCCCTTCCTGCTCACCCGCGAGTTCCAGCACGGTCGCGATGCGCTCCGGCGTCTTCTCCTCGAAGACCTGGCGCGAGGTGAGCAGCAGTCCGGCCCTGCGGGCCCGCGACGCCAGCTGCATCGACATGATCGAGTCGCCGCCCAGCTCGAAGAAGCTGTCGTCGACGCCGACCCGTGCCAGCCCCAGCACCTCCGCGAACAGCTCGCACACGAGGGCCTCACGCTCGGTGCGCGGCGCCCTGCCACCGGCCTTCCCCGCGAAGTCGGGCGCGGGCAGGGCGGCCCGGTCCACCTTCCCGTGCGGGGTGAGCGGCAGCCGGTCGAGGATCACCACGGCCGCCGGGACCATGTGCTCCGGCAGCCGGTCGGCGATGAACGTGCGGAGGAGGGCGGGCAGTTCGTCGGCGGGGGCGTCCGCCCGGGTGCCGGGAGGGGCGTCCGCCGGTTCCGTCGCGGCACTCCGCGACGCCTCCGCGACGACGTACGCGACAAGACGCTTCTCACCGGGGCGGTCCTCCCGCGCCACGACCGTGGCATGGGTGACCGCCGGGTGCCCGGTGACGACCGCTTCGATCTCGCCCGGTTCGATCCGGTAGCCCCGGACCTTGATCTGGTCGTCCGCGCGCCCGGCGAAGACGAGTTCGCCGTCGTCGGTCCACCGCACCACGTCGCCGGTCCGGTACATCCGCTCGGCCGTCCCGAACGGGCAGGCCACGAACCGTCCGGCGGACAGGCCCGCGCGGCCCAGATAGCCGCGGGCGAGCCCGGCCCCCGCCACGTACAGCTCGCCGGGGACCCCGGCGGGCACGGGCAGCAGGAAGTCGTCGAGGACGAACGTCCGTACGTTCGCCATCGGGCCGCCGATGGGCACGTCGGACCGGCCAGGGGTCAGGGGCGCGCTCATCGCGGCGCAGACCGTCGTCTCCGTCGGGCCGTACGCGTTGACCATGCGCCGGTCCGCGGACCACCGGTCGACCAGGCCCGCGGGGCACGCCTCGCCCGCCACCACCAACGTCCGCAGCCCGCCCGGCAGTTCGTCCTCCGCGGCGAGAACGCTCGGCGGCACGGTGACATGGGTCGCCCGCGTCCGGCGCAGGGCCTCGCCGAGGGACACCCGGGGAGGCAGCGCGTCGGGCGGCGCGACGACCACGGAGCCGCCGGAGAGCAGCGCCATGCACAGTTCGGAGACCGCGGCGTCGAAGCTCGGCGACGCGAACTGCAGCACCCGCGACTCCTCCGCCACCCGGAACCGTTCGATCTGCGCCCGTGCCAGGTTGGCGAGGCCCGCGTGGGTCACCACGACACCCTTGGGGCGGCCCGTCGAGCCGGAGGTGTAGATCACGTACGCCGCGTGGGCGGCGGCGAGCGGTGCGAGCCGTTCCCCGTCCCCGACCGGCCCGTGCGCGCGACCGGCAATCTGACTGACCGTCACGAGGTCGTCGAGGACCACGACATCTCCCCCGAACCCTTCGGGCACCGCGCTCCGTGTCGCCTCGGTGCACACGAGGACCGCCGGTCCGGCGTCGGCGATGACGTACGCGACGCGCTCTGCGGGGTACGCCGGGTCCACCGGGACGAACACCCCGCCCGCCGTCGACACCGCGAGCAGCGCGACCACGAGCTGCGCGGACCGTTCGAGGACCACCGCCACCCGGCGTTCGGGCCGCACTCCGGCAGCGATCAGATGCCGTGCGAGGCGGGCGGCCCGGTCCGCCAACTCCTCGTACGACAGGTCCTGTTCACCGTCGCTCACGGCCACCGCGTGCGGCGTCCGCGCCGCCTGGGCCGCGAACAGGCCGGGCAGCGGCGCGGCGGCGACCGCGGCCTGCGTGCGGTTCCATTCCCGTACGACGAGGTCGTGCGCGGCCCGGTCCAGCATGTCGATCCGGCCGACGGGAGCCGCCGGGTCGGCGACGATCCGCCGGAGTATCCGGATGAGCGAGGCGACCATCTCCTCGGCCCCTGCCCGCTCGAACACGTCCGGCCGGAAGACGAAGTCGCCGCGCATCCGCTCCCCCGGCGACACGACGAGGGTCAGCGGATAGTGGCCCATGTCGCGCGGGGCGCCGACCGGGCGGACGGACAGGGCGTCGGGGTCCGGTGAACCCTCGGGCGGGAGGGGGTAGTTCTCGTAGACCACGAGCGTGTCGAACACGGCGCCGGGTCCGGCGAGTTGATGAATCTCGGCGAGTCCCACGTGCTGGTGGCCGAGGAGCCCGACCTGCCGCTCCTGCAGCGCGGTGAGCAGGTCGGCGACCGGCTGCCCCGCGGCGAGGTCGACCCGCACCGGCAGGGTGTTGATGAACAGGCCGATCGCCGTGTCCGCGCCGGGCAGATCCGTGGGCCGGCCGGCCACGGTGGCGCCGAACACCACGTCCGTACGCCCCACGAGCCGCGCGACGAGCAGCGCCCACGCGCCCTGCACCACCGTGTTCAGCGTCAGCCCGCGGGCGCGGGCCAACTCGGCGAGGCCGCGCGACAGTTCGGCGGGCACCTCGAAGCGGATCCGCTCGGGCATCACGGGCGCACCGGCCGATGCGGCGGGCGCCACGAGCGTCGGCTCGTCGAGTCCGGCGAGTTCGGCCCGCCACGCGGCGCGTGCCGCGTCGCCGTCCTGGCGGTTCAGCCAGGCCAGGTACTCGCCGTAGGAGGCGGCGGGCGGCAGAGCGCGGTCGGTGCCGTGCGCCTCGTAGGCCGCGGACAGGTCGCCGATCAGGATCGGCAGGGACCAGCCGTCCATGATGATGTGGTGGCTGGTGAGGACGAGCCGGTGCCGGTTCCCGCCGAGCCTGACGAGCAGCAGCCGCAGCAGGGGCGCCGCCGTCACGTCGATCCTGTCCGCCCGTTCGCGCTCGGCGAGCCGGTCGAGTTCGGCGAGCGCCTCGGCCTCCGGGCACCCGGACAGATCGGCCTCGCGCCAGGGCAGCGCCACGTCCCGCGCCACGACCTGCACGGCCTCCCCCGACGCGACACGGTGGAAGCCCGCCCGCAGGATCGGATGCCTGCGCAGCAGCGCCTCACACGCGGCGCGCAGCCGTTGCGTGTCGAGCGGACCGTCCAGGGCGAGCATGCGCTGGCTCTCGTAGAGGTCCGGGCTCACCTCGTCGAAGGTGGCGTGGAACAGCATGCCTTCCTGCAGCGGGGACAGCGGCCAGATGTCCTCCAACGCCGGTACGGCCGCCTCCAGTTCATCAACGCCCGCCTGGGTCAGTACGCCGAGGAGCGGGAAGTCGGAGGGGGTCCTGCCGCCCGCGCCGGGGTCGGCGGTGTGCGCGGCGAGACCGGCCAGCATCCCCAGCCAGGCGGCACCGAGCCGCTCGGCATCGGCCGCGTCCACCAGCCGCCCTGGCCAGCTCAGGGTGAGCTCCAGCTCGGGCCCGTCCGGGGTGTCCCTGACGACCGCGCCGACGTCCAGCGCGTGCGCGGCGGGCATGTCCGGATCGACCGAGCCGCCGATCGCGCTCTCCCCGGTCAGCTGCCAGGGCCCTGGCCGACCGGCACGCGTTCCCGCGGCGAACCGGCCCAGATAGTTGAAGCCGATCTCCGGAGCGGGCCGCGCACTCAGCACCGGGCCCGTCTCCGGGTTGAGGTGCCGCAGGAGTTCGTAACCGAGTCCGTCCCCGGGCACGGCGCGCGCCTGCTCCTTGACCGCCTTCACCAGCGCACCGGCGGCCGCACCGCCCGCCAGCGCCTCCGGCAGGTCGACCCCTGCCACGTCGAGCCGCACCGGATGCCCGCCGGTGAACCAGCCGACCGTCCGCGACAGATCCACGTCCCCGAGCGGCTCACGGCCGTGCCCCTCGACGTCCACCAGGACGGCCGTGCCACCGCCGTCCCGCCGCCAGTGCGCGACCGCGCCCGCCAGGGTCGCCAGGAGCACGTCGTCGACGCCGCAGTGGTACGCGGCCGGGGTCGGGCCCACGAGCGCGGCCGCGTGCTCCGGCGGGACCGTCCATGAACGGCGGCGCATGGTCTGCGCGGTGTCGACCGAAGGGTTCAACTCGCGGCGCGCAAGGGGGCGTTGAGGCGTCCCGAGGAGCATCTCCCAGTCGTTCAGCTCCGCGGTGCGGGTCTCGTCGGCCGCCTCGGCAGTGAGGAGTTCCGCCCAGCGGCGGAAGGAGGTCCCGACCGGGTCGAGGGCCGGGGTCTGCCCCACGGCGACCGCCTCGCACGCGGCCCGGAGGTCCGGGACGAGGACGCGCCAGGAGACTCCGTCGACCACCAAGTGGTGGGCGGCGAGGACGAGTTGGCCGGTGTGGTCGGGTCCTGCGTCCACCCAGACCGCCTGGACCATGACGCCGGAGGCCGGGTCGAGACGCCCGACCGCTTCCCTGGCGGCCCGCGCGGCGACCTCGTCCACGTCGCCGGGGGCGGCTTCGACGCGGGTCACGAGGTGGGCCGCATCGACCGCACCCCGTTCGCCGACGAGCAGCTTCGGCTCGCCGGGGGCCGTGCGGGCCCGCAGCATGTCGTGCGCGTCGAGCACGGCGGCCAGCCCGGCCGTGAGCACGTCGACGCCGAGCCCGGCCGGAGCACCGACCGTCACCCACTGTGCGAACCCCGGACTTGTCGCCCGCTCCCCCAACGCCCGCATCGCCGGTGTCCACGGCACCTCGCCGACGCCGACGTCCTCGGTGACGACCTGCTCCGTGGCGCTCGCCGCGTCCACGACCGCTGCAAGCCGTTCCGGTGTCTTCTCCTCGAAGACCTGGCGCGGCGTCAGGACGAGCCCGGCCTTGCGCGCCCGCGACGCCAGCTGCATCGAGCTGATCGAGTCACCGCCCAGCTCGAAGAAACTGTCCTCGACGCCGACCCGCTCAAGGCCCAACACCTCGGCGAACAGGGCGCACAGGGTCTCCTCGGCGGGCGTGCGGGGCTCGCGGACGCCCGTCTTCCCCGCGAAGTCCGGCGCGGGCAGCGCGGCCCGGTCGAGCTTCCCGTTCACCGTGAGCGGCAGCGCGTCCAGGGACAGGACCGTCGCCGGGACCATGAACTCGGGCAGGCGCGTCGCCGCGTACGCACGTATCGCCTGTACGTCGATGCCCTCGGCGTCGTCCGCGACCACATAGCCGACCAGGCGCTTCTCGCCGGGGCGGTCCTCGCGCACGACCACCGCGGCCTGACGGACAGCGGGATGCGCGGCCAGCACCGCCTCCACCTCGCCCGGCTCGATGCGGTAGCCGCGGATCTTCACCTGCTCGTCCGCCCGCCCCGCGAACAGGAGTTGACCGTCCGAGGCCCAGCGGGCCAGATCCCCGGTGCGGTACATCCGCCCGCCGCCACCGAAGGGGCACGCCACGAAACGCTCAGCCGTCAGATCGGGCCGCCCCACATACCCCCGGGCCACCCCATGACCCGCGACATACAACTCACCCGTCACACCGGGTGGCACCGGCCGCAGGAATCCATCCAGGACGTACGTCCGCACGTTCCCCAACGGCCGCCCGATCGGCGGCGGTTCGCAACCCGACGCGATCCCGGCGTCCACCGGGCCCGCCGTGGCCATCACCGTCGTCTCGGTCGGCCCATAGGTGTTCCACACCCGCGCCTGACCGGTCCAGCGACTGGCCAGGTCAGCCGTGAGCAGCTCGGCGCCCAGGACCCAGTTCTCGACACCGCCGACCGCCGCCGGATCCAGCACCCCCAGCAGCGACGGCACCACGCTCGCCGTGCCGACTCCCAGGTCCTGGATCATCGCGGCCAGCGCGGCCGGCTGGGCCCGTTCCTCCGGTGACGCGATCGCCAGTGTCCCGCCGCCCGCCAGCGTCACCGCCACGTCCAGTACCGCCGCGTCGAAGCTGAACGACGCGAACTGCAGCGCCACGACGTCCTCGGCCACGCCCAGCACGGGCCGCATGGCCTCCGCCAGGTTGACCAGGCCGTCGTGGGCCACGGCCACGCCCTTGGGGCGGCCTGTGGAGCCCGATGTGTAGATGACGTAGGCGAGTTGATCGGGTCCGGCGTGCTCGCCCGGTCGGGCCGAGGAGCGGACGGTGATCGCCTGCGCGGTCTCCGCGTCGTCGAGGAGCACGATCCGCGCCGCGCCGACCGGCACCCCGGTCAGTGCGCCGTCGACGGCGAGGACGACCTGCGCGCCGCTGTCGGCGAGCATGAAGGCGAGCCGGTCCGCCGGGTACTCAGGGTCCAGCGGGACGAACGCGCCGCCCGCCTTCCACACCGCCAGTTCCGCCACCACCATGTCCACGCCCCGCGGCAGGCACAGGCCCACCCGTGACTCCCGGCGCACACCCAGGCCGGTCAGGTAGCGCGCAAGGCGATTGGCGCGTGCCTCCAACTCCTCGTACGAGAGGGCCTGTTCGCCCGAGACGACGGCCACCGCGCCCGGCGACAGCGCCACCCGTTCCTCGAACGCCTCGACCACCGAACCCGCCGCGACGGGTCGGCCCGTGTCGTTCCAGCGCTCGACGACGAGGGCCCGCTCGGCCGTGTCCAGGAAGTCGATCCGTCCGACGGGTGTCCGCGGGTCGGCCGCGATCCGCTCCAGGGCGCCCACCAGCCACTGCGCCACGCGCCGGGCCTCTCGCAGATCGAAGAGGTCGGGGCGGTAGGTCACGCGGACTTGGAGGCGGCCGTCCGGGACGACGCTCACGGCCAGCGGGTAGTGGGTGCCTGCCGCCGTCTTCACCTGGGCCATCGCGATGCCGTCCGCGTCGCCGTGGCCCGCGGGGGCGGCGGCGTCCCTCGGGTAGTTCTCGAACATCAGCATGGTGTCGAAGACGGCGCCGGGTCCCGCGGCGGCCTGGATCTCCGACAGGCCGATGTGCTGGTGGGCCATGAGGTCCGACTGGTGCCGCTGCAGCCCGGCGAGCAGGTCGGCCACGGGCTGCGTGCCGTCGAGCCGTACCCGTACCGGCACGGTGTTGATGAACAGGCCGACCATCGACTCCACGCCCGGCAGATCGGCGGGCCTGCCCGCGACGGTGGCGCCGAACACCACGTCCGTACGTCCGGCGAGGCGCGCGAGCACCAGCGCCCAGGCGCCCTGCACCAGCGTGTTCACCGTCAGGCCCTGGCGGCGGGCCAGTTCGGTCAGGGCTGACGTCGTCGCCGCGGAGAGGCTCAGCGCGGTCTCCTCGGACACCGTCCGCGACCGGTCCGCCAGGTCCGCGGGGGCCACGAGCGTCGACTCGTCGGTCCCTGCCAGCTCCGTGCGCCAGGCGGCCCGCGCCGCCTCCTTGTCCTGTCGGGCGAGCCAGGCCAGATAGTCGCCGTACGACGCCGCGCGCTTCAGCACGGAGGCGTCGCCCCCTGCCGCGTACAGCTCGGAGACCTCGTTGAACATGACGGGTGTCGACCAGCCGTCGGCCACGATGTGGTGGCTGGTGACGACGAGGCGGTGCCGGTGCTCGCCGAGCCTGACGAGCAGCAGTCGCAGCAGGGGCGCCGCCGTCACGTCCATCCGCGCCGCCCGCTCGCTTGCGGCGAGCCGGTCGGCCTCGGTGAGCGCCTCGGCCTCCGTGCGCCCCGACAGGTCGGCCTCGCGCCAGGGCAGTTCCGCGTCCCGCGCCACGACCTGCACGGCCTCCCCCGACGCCAGACGGTGGAAGCCCGCCCGCAGCGCCGCGTGGCGCGTGACGAGCGCCTGCCACGAGGCGCGCAGCCGGGCGGCGTCGAGCGGCCCTTCGAGGGCCAGCATGCGCTGGCTCTGGTAGACGTCGGGCCCTCCCTCGTCGTACGAGGCGTGGAACAGCATGCCTTCCTGCAACGGGGACAGCGGCCAGATGTCCTCCAACGCCGGTACGGCCGCCTCCAGTTGCTCGACGTCCTCCTGTGTCGCCGCCGTGAGGAGCGGGAAGTCGGCGGGGGTGCGTCCGCCCGCGCCGGGTGCGGCGGAGTGCGCGGCGAGTCCGCCGAGCATGTCCACCCAGGCGCCGCCGAGCCGCGCGGCCCCGGTCTCCGTCAGGACGGCGTCCGGCCAGCTGAGCCGCAGCTCCAGTTCGGGTCCGTCGGGGGTGTCGCGGACGGTCGCGTTGGCTTCGAGCGCGTGCGGCAGGGGCAGGTCCGGGGCGACGGAGCCGCCGATCGCGGTGCCACCGGCCGACTCCCAAGGGCCGGTGGGGCCGGTGTGCGTGCCGGTGGCGAACCGGCCCATGTAGTTGAAGCCGATCTGCGGGGCGGGCCGCGCGCTCAGCACCTGGCCCGTCCGCGGGTTGAGGTGCCGCAGGAGTGCGTGGCCGAGCCCGTCGCCGGGCACCGAACGCAGCTGTTCCTTGACCGTCTTCAGCAGCGCTCCGGCGGCGCTGTCCCCCGCAAGGACCCGGGGCAGGTCGATCCCGGTGACGTCCATCCGCACCGGGCGGGATCCGGTGAACCAGCCGACGGTGCGCGACAGGTCCGCGTCCCCGAGCGGTTCGCGCCCGTGCCCCTCGACGTCGACGAGGACCCCCGTGCCGCCATCGGCGCGCCAGTGGGCGACGGCGCCCGCGAGCGCGGCGAGCAGCACGTCGTCGACACGGCAGTGGAACGCCGTGGTCGTCCGGTTGAGCAGGGGTTCCGCCTGCGCCGGTGGCACGATCCAGGTCTGCTGGCGCAGGGTCTGTGCGGTGTCGGCCTTCGGGTCCAACTCCCGCTGGCCGAGCGGTGGTTCCGGGTCGCCGAGCAGGGCCGTCCAGTCGTTCAGCTCCGCGGTGCGCGTCCCGTCGGCCGCCTCGGCGGTGAGGAGTTCCGCCCAGCGGCGGAAGGAGGTCCCGACCGGGTCGAGGGCGGGGGGCTGCCCCGCAGCGACCGCCTCGCACGCGGCCCGGAGGTCCGGGACGAGGATCCGCCAGGAGACTCCGTCGACCACCAAGTGGTGGGCCGCGAGGACGAGTCGACCGGTGTGGTCGGGGCCCGCGTCCACCCAGACCGCTCGGACCATCGCCCCGGAGGCCGGGTCGAGACGCCCCGCCGCCTCCTGGGCGGCCCGCGCCGCCACCTCGTCCACGTCATCCGGAGTGCCCTCGACGCGGGTCACCAGACGCGTCGCGTCGACCGCACCCCGTTCGCCGACGAGCAGCTTCGGCTCGCCGGGGACCGTGCGGGCCCGCAGCATGTCGTGCGCGTCGAGCACGGCGGCCAGCCCGGCCGTGAGCACGTCGACGCCGAGCCCGGCCGGAGCGCCGACCGTCACCCACTGCGCGAACCCCGGACTCGCCGCCCGCTCCCCCAACGCCCGCATCACCGGCGTCCACGGCACCTCGCCGACACCCACGTCCTCGGTGACGACCCGGTCCGCGGCGGCCGCCTCGTCCACGACCGTCGCAAGGCGCTCCGGGGTCCGCTCCGTGAACACCTGGCGCGGCGTCACGACGAGCCCGGCCCTGCGCGCCCGCGACGCCAGCTGCATCGAGCTGATCGAGTCA
>NZ_JBHYJI010000079.1:0-40203 GCF_042740435.1 Streptomyces sp. NPDC059002
CCCGTAAGGGGCTCCGGCTCCCGGTGCGGTGCGCACGCCGCGCGCCGCACCGGGAGCCGGCCCTCCAGCAGGTAGGCGTCCAGGTGTCCGTTGATGCACTGGTTGGCGCCGCCGCCGATCCCGTGCGTGCCCGCGGCCTGTTCGGTGACCAGGACCGAACCGGGCAGTCTGCGGTGCAGTTCCTGCGCGCCTTCGTACGGGGTCGCCGCGTCGCGCTCGGCGGCCAGGATCAGCGTCGGGGGCAGCGCGCCCTGCGCCGCGCGCACGTCGACCGGCTGCTGCCGGGGCGCGGGCCAGTAGGCGCACGGCAGGTTCATCCAGGCGTTGTCCCAGGTCTCGAACGGCGCGACGCGCGAGAGGCGGGAGTTGTCGCGGTCCCACACCCGGAAGTCGGTGGGCCAGGACGCGTCGTTGCACTCGACGGCGGTGTAGACGGCGTTGCCGTTCTCCTCCTCGGCGGCGGCCTGCGGCTCCGGGGCGGCCTGCTCGACCAGGGGCTTGGAGTTGCCCTTCAGATACTCGGACAGGGCCGTCGCGCGCATCGGCCAGTAGTCGTCGTAGTACCCGGCCTTCAGATACGCGGCCTGCAGCTGGCCGGGGCCGACCTTGCCGCCCGCGGGCTTGTGGGTCAGTTCGGCGCGCACCTTCTCGTAGCTGTGCAGCACCTCGTCGGGCGTCGTGCCCAGGTGGTACGTCTTGTCGTGCTTGGCCACCCACGCGCGGAAGTCCGCCCAGCGCCGCTCGAACGCCACCGACTGGTCGAGGTTGTTGTCGTACCAGATCTGCGAGGGGTCGGGGTTGACCGCGGAGTCGAACACCATGCGGCGCACGTGCGACGGGAAGAGCGTCGCGTACACCGCCCCGAAGTAGGTGCCGTACGAGGCGCCCATGAACGTCAGCTTCCGCTCGCCGAGCGCGGCCCGCAGCACGTCCAGGTCGCGGGCGTTGTTCAGCGTCGTGTAGTGCCGAAGGCCCGGGTTGCGGGCCGCGCAGCCGCGCGCGTACGCCTTCGCCTGCGCGATGCGCTCCTGCTTGTACGAGGCGTCGGGGTGGCTCGGCGCCTGCGTGGGCGCCTTGGTGAACTGCCGGGGGTCCTGGCAGGACAGCGGCGCCGAGCGGCCGACCCCGCGCGGGGCGTAGCCGACGAGGTCGTACGCCGCCGCGATGCGCTTCCACTCGGGCAGCACGCCCACCATCGGGAAGTACATGCCGGAGCCGCCGGGCCCGCCCGGGTTGAAGACGAACGAGCCCTGGTGCGCGACCTTCTTGCCCTCCGCCTTCCCGGTGGCCTTGGTGCGGCTGACGGTCAGCTTGATCTTCCTGCCATCGGGGCGGGCGTAGTCGAGCGGCACGGAGACCGTGCCGCACTGGACCGACGGCGGGAGGTCCTCGGACTTCGCACAGCTGCCCCAGCGGACCCCGGCGACCTCGGCGCGCTGCGCGGCGACGGTGGTGCCGTGCGACTCCGGCGAGGGCGGGGCGCCGCTCGCGGATCCCGCGGGGGCGGCGACGAGGGCGGTAAGGACCAAGGATCCGGCGGTTCCGTAGCGGGCGGCTGCTGCTCTCATCGCGCTTCTTACCCCTTTATCCGGCGGTGCTTGTGAGCAGTGCTCCCAACGGTGCTCCTGAACAGTGCCCGTGAGCAGGACTCACTCGAACAAAAGGGATACTTCGTGCGGTAGTTGGCGAAGTAAAGCACCGGTCGGCCGGTGTCGGCTCAATGACCCCCTTGCGCCGCATCCGGCCGGAACCGGTGCGAGAACGCCGCCCGCAGACCGGGGTCGGGGACCGCGCGGACGCCGCGCACGGCCACGGCGGTCAGCGGGTCGCCGCCCGTCGACAGCGCGCCGAGGAGCCGCTGGCCCGCGGGGGACGCCCACCGTGTGTACGGGTGGACCTCGACGCGGGCGATGACGAGACAGCCCACGCAGAGCAGCAGCGGAAGCGCGAACCAGATCGCCACCGGGACCTGCCCCGCCGCCGCCCGCTCCTGGGTGGGCATGAGCACCCCGACCGCGCCGAGCGCCAGCACCGCCACCGTCGCCGCGCGCACCTGCCGCACGGCCGCCGCGACGCCCGCGCCCGCGCTCCCGGGAACCGCGAGGCCCGCCGCGACGAGCCCGTCCGCGAGGGCGCGCACCGCGTCGGCGGCGGCCGCGCCCCGGCGTATCGGCGCTATCCGCGACTGGCCCCCGGGGCCGATCGCGCCGAGCACCGAACGCTCCATGTCGTCGCGGCCGACCGGGTCGACGACGGTCGCCCAGCCGGTGTGCGCGATCAGCAGCCGCCGCGCCCGGGCCATCGCGACGAGGGTCACGTCGGCGACCCGGGAGGGGCCGCCGGACAGGAACGCGGCCTCGTAGAGGGTCAGTTGGTGCCCGCGGACCGCGGTGCCCTCCTGGTCGGCGGCACGGCTCGCGGCCAGGCAGAGCCTGCCGCAGGAGAGGCCGGTCGCGGCCCAGGCGAGGAGGAGAAGGGGCAGCCAGAACATGGCGGATTTCTATGCGAAGGCGGTGCGTGGCGCCACGGCATATTCACTATGTGGACGGCGGGTGACGGGTGGGTAACGTTCCGCTTCTGACCGGGCTCCGCCGGGGCTCCGGCGCGGGCTAGTCCTTGTCGCCGCCCTTCTTCGCTCCCTTCTCGGGCCTCGCGGGCTTCTCGCGCTGCTTCGGCTTCTGGGTCTGCTCCGGCTTCTCCGGCTTCGGGCGGGACGCCGCCGGGGGCAGCGAGAACGTCGGTGACGGGGTGACCGGTGGGGCCGGGTCCGGGGACGCGGTGGGGCCCGGTGGTGCGGGGGAGCGGGTCGCGGGGGCCTGGCCCGTGGCGGCGTCCCGTGCGAGGCCGTCGAAGTCGACGAGGCCGGTCGACTCCAGGATCTTGATGTGGTCGAGGACGGTGGTGTTGGCGTCGTCGGCCAGGGTGCGGACCAGTGAGTTGCGGGTGGTCGCGCGGACCTCGGCCACCACCGAGAAGACCTTGCCGTGGGCGCGGCGCAGGATGTTCGCGAACTCCTGGTCGTACGTCTCCCCGCGTGCGGCGCTCAACTCGGCGAGCCAGTCGCGCTGTTGGGGATTGGGCTGACTGGGCAGTTCGAGGCTGAGCCGGGCCGCGACCTCGCGTACGCGTGCGTCCAGGAACGTGTGGCCCTCGACGAGGTGTTCACCGGCGGTGCGCACCGCCTTGGTGGTGCCGCGCTCCTCGGCCTGCTGTCCCGCGGGCAGCTCCCACAGGCCCGCGAGGCGCACCTTGGTGATGAAGTCCCGGTCCAGGGCGGAGAGCGGTCCGAAGTCGGTCGACACGGTCTCCGCGTTGAGTCTGTCGAGGCTCGTGCCCGAGCGGTCCTCGTACGACCAGAGGGGGAAGAGCAGGGCGGCCAGGGTCGCGACGAGTCCCGCGACGATGAGGCCGGTGCCGTTGATTGATCGGGATCGCATGGTGCCTCCTGTTGCGGCACCGCACGTTAGTGCGCGCCGGACAGGGGGCACCGGGATACGGGCGGGAGTACGTCAACCGCCGTACTCCCGCGCCGATTCGGTGTCCGCGGCGTGCGCCGTCAGAAGGAGGACGACGAGCTGCTGCAACTGGACCCGCCACCTCCGGAGCAGGAGGAGCCCCCGCCGCCTCCGGAGCAGGAGGAGCCGCCCCCGCCCGAACAGGAGGAGCCGCCGCCGGAGCACGCGGAGCCGCCGCCTCCACCGGAACAGGCCGATCCGCCTCCGCCTCCGGAACACGAGCCGCCGCCCCCGGAGCACGAGCCTCCGCCGCCCCCGCTCCCCGAGCCGCACCACACCGGCGTCCCCGAGTTCGAGTTCGAGCTCGGACTCCCGGTGACCGGTGGCTGGTACGGGGCGGGGTGCGGGCCCGTGGCGGGCGTCGCGGTGCCCCGGATCCTGGCGGCGGCCATCAGCTGCTCGCGCAGGTCGGGGTGGGCCGCGGACAGGCCGTGGACCGCCACGAGGTGCGCGGCGCCCGTCACATGGCGCGACGAGCGGACGTACTCGTACAGGGCGCTGCGCCCCGCGACGGTGAGCCGCCTGGTCGTGATGTGGCCGCAGATCAGCCCCGTCATCAGGCCGAAGACGCCGGCGGGCACCAGCATGAGGATGCCGTCGGACAACGACTCGGATCCGGTCCCGGAGTGGTCGACGCCGCCGTACTGCGCCGTCGTCAGCAGGGCCGCGAGCATGAACCCGGTGAGGGTCAGGAACGTCAGGATCGTGGCCCGGCGGTGCCATCTGTGCTGGAGCCCCGGCCGCACCACGAGCCCACGGCGGGCGAGCGCGTCGCCCGTCTCCTGGACCGGGGCGCTGCGCATCACCCCGGCCCGCAGCCAGTGCAGCGCGCCGTTCGGCGCCGCGGTGTGCGCGTCGACGACGGCCTGCTCGGCGGCGTTCCTGGGGTTCGGCCGGGTGATGCCGACGACGCCGGGGCCCGCGACGACCAGGCCGCCGTCCTCGTGCATGCCCGCGATCAGCGCGTCGGCGGCCCGGGCGGGGCCGCCGGAGAGGAACGCGGCCTCCAGGGTGCCGCGGACGAAGACGCCGTGCGCGGAGCGGTCCTCGGCGCGGAACGGGGACGTCCTGGTGCGGCGGGCCGCCGCCACGCCCCTGATCAGCTCCCCGGCGGAGAGTACGACGGCGACGGTGTACACCGTGCCCACGACGTACATGGCGTCACCGCCTCAGCAGGACGCGGCGGGTGGCGTGCAGCAGCCGGGCCGCGGGCCGCCGGGACAGCGGTGCGGGGCCCGAGCGCTCCAGCCACCAGTCGCTCAACTCCCGCCGCGCGTCCGCGTTCCCGGGCTGCCCCGCGAGCAGCAGGTGCTCGGCGAAGGCCAGCGCGTCGTGCCGGTAGCCGCCGGTCATGGGCCGGTCCTTGGCGTACGAGAGGAACGCGGCCCGGTAGGTGTCGCCGACGATCCCCGGCAGCTCGGGCGCCACCTTGGCCACGACGTCGGCCCGCTTGGCCGCGAGGGCGTGGCTCTGCACCCGCAGCCGCGCGTGGTCGAACCCTTCGGGCACGGGCGTCCCCGCGACGAGCGCGGAGAGCAGCGCGGCCTGCGCGAGCGCGGTGCGCTGGCGCGCGGCGGACGACGCGGGCAGCGGTTCCGAGGCGGGCGAGGCGGGCAGCGGCTCCGAGGCGGGCGTGGCCGTCCGGGTGGGCGCCACGCCCGCACTCGCCAGAGTCGCCCGGATCGCGGTCAGTTCGCGTTCCAGTTCGGCCGGGGGCGGGAAGTTCTCGTCGCGTTCCAGGAGGACGCCCGGCGGGGTCACCCGGGACGCGAGGTCGGCGAGGACGGCGAGGACGGGTTCGGGGACCGGGTGCGCGTGGCTGTCGTGCCAGACGCCGTCCCGTTCGAAGCCGCCCGCGACATGGACGTACGCGATGGCCTCGACCGGCAGTTCGCCGAGGGCCTTGGCCGGGTCCTCGCCGCGGTTGACGTGGTTGGTGTGGAGGTTGGCGACATCGATGAGCAGCCGTACGCCCGTCCGCTCGACGAGGTCGTAGAGGAACTGCCCCTCCGTCATCTCCTCGCCCGGCCAGGAGATCAGCGCCGCGATGTTCTCCACGGCGAGCGGCACCGGCAGCGCGTCCTGGGCGATGCGGACGTTCTCGCACAGCACGTCGAGCGCGTCGCGGGTGCGCGGCACGGGCAGCAGGTGCCCGGCCTCCAGCGGCTGCGTCGCGGTGAGCGGCCCCCCGGCCCGTACGAACGCGATGTGCTCGGTGACGAGCGGCGAGCCGAGGGCCTCGGCGCGCTCGGCGAGCGCCCGCAGGCGCCCCTCGTCCGGGCGGTCCGCGCCGCCGAGCCCCAGCGAGACGCCGTGCGGCACCACGGTCACGCCGCGCTCGCGCAGCCGCAGCAGGGACGCGGGCAGATGCCCGGGGCAGAGGTTCTCCGCCACGGCCTCGACCCAGTCGATGCCGGGCATCGCCTCCACGGCGTCCGCGATCTCGGGACGCCAGCCGATTCCGGTGCCCAGATGCCTCATGTCGCTCCCCCTTCGTCCCCCGATTCGTCCCCCGTTGCCAGGACCATGGCCCCGGCCGGGCGGATCGAACCCCCAGGTGGAGACGTTCAGAGCTACATTTGAGGTTCCGCTCGGCCGGTGTTGATCGCGCCGGGCGGCCCCGGTGAAGGCCGGGACGTGGCGGACACGTCGCCGCTCGGACCCGCGGGCACCGGCTCCCGGGGAGTCGCGCCGGACGGCGGGGGCGGGCCCGTGGGGCTGGCCGTCGAGGTCGCGGCCGCGCCGTTCGCGATGGCGTCGAAGTCGACGAGTCCGGTCGCCTCCAGCATCGTGATGTGGTCGAGGACGGTCTGGTTGGCGTCCGTCGCGAGCTGCCGGATCAGGGAGTTGCGGGTGCTGTCGCGCACCTGGGCGATCACGCCGAACACCTTCCCGTGCGAGACGCGCAGCAGATTCGCGAACTTCCGCTGGTACGTCTCGCCGCCCGCCTCCGTCAACTCCCGCAGCCAGCCCTGCTGCTGGGCCGTCGGCTGATTGGGCAGCTCCACGCCGAGCTGCGCCGCCGTGGTCCGTACCCGCCGGTCGAGATCGGTGTGGCCGACGATGAGATGGTCGCCCGCCGCCTTGATCGCCTCGGTCGGCGCGCGCTCGACGGCCTGCTGCCCCGCGGGTATCTCCCACAGCCCGGCGAGCCGCACCTTCACCAGCAGGTCCCGGTCGGCCGCCGACAGCGGGCCCCAGCGTGTGGCGACGGACCCCGCGGCCAGGTTGGCGGGGCCCGTGCCGGAGCGGTCGGCGTACGACCACACGGGGAACGCGATCGCCCCCAGTGTGGCCACGAGTGCCGCGATGATCAGAGCCGTGCCGTTGACGCGCCGCAAGGTGCCTCCCGTATGCCGGTGATACCGGGGAGTACGGAAGAGGCGGGCGGGGCGTTCAGCGGGTGTTCGACGGGATGTTCGGAGGGGAGTACAGCGAGGTGTTCAGCGGCGCGAGAGGTTCCCCACGAGGGCGGGGTCCGTCGCCGCCGCGCGCAGCCGGGCCGCGATGGCGGTGCTCGCCCTGCCGTACGCGTGCGACTCGTCGTGCAGCACCGAGTGCCCGTTCGCCGTCTCCATGAGGGCGATGCACTCGAAGGCGAGCTGCCCGACGTCCGTGTCCGCGTGCAGCTCGGTGGCGCCGACCGCCTCGGCGATGGAGCGCTCCACCAGCTCCCGCCAGTCGCGGTTGGCACGGACCAGCGCGTCGTGCACCGGGCCCTCGCGGGCGTCGAACTCGGCGATCACCCCGTAGAAGAAGCAGCCCCCGGGGAAGACGCGCTGTTCCGAGTAGTCGAGCCAGGCCGTGCACAGCCGCCAGACGCGGCCGATACCGGGCGGGGTCTGCAGGGCGGGTTCCACCACCGTGTCCAGGAAGATGCGGCCGGCGGCCCGCACGGTCGCGAGCTGCAGCTCCTCCTTCGAGCCGAAGAGCGCGAACACCCCGCTCTTGCTCAGCTTCAGCTCGGTGGCGATACGGCCGAGCGACAGCGCCTCGAGCCCCTCGACCGACGCGACGTCCACCGTGCGCCGCAGCACCAGGCGGCGGGTCTGATTGCCGCGCTCGACTCTGCCGTCGAGGCGGTTGCCGCCCGTCACGCCTGCACCGTGCGCAGGGCGGGGTGGTCGGCGACCACCGTGCAGGAACCGGGGGCGATCTCCGTGAAGCCCGCGTCGCGCACCACCGGCAGTCCGCTCACGGTGAGTTCGCGCCAGTGCGCGGCGTCCGGGGTGCGCACGGACAGCGGGAAGCCCGCGTCACGCCATGCGGTGCGGTCCGCGTCCGACAGCTCCCACCAGGCCAGTTGGGCGCCGTGGCCTGCCTGCGCCATCGCTTTGCCCGCCGACATGTCGACGTCGGGGCTCATCCACAGCACGGGGTGCGTCGTGTCGGCACCGGCCGGGGGCTCCGGGTCGTCGAGCTCCGTGCCGGAGACCTGGAGCTTGGCCAGCTCCTTGGGCCAGCCGTCGAGCGGCACCGGCGGGAAGACGCGGACCTCGGCCGACTTGCCCGCGACCGTGATGCCGGGCAGTGCCTCGGCGCGCCGCCACTCGGCGCCGCGGGCGCGCCGGACCACCTTGCGGATCCGGGCGTCCTGCCAGTCGCGCATGGCCTGCGCCCACTCGCCGTCGCCGGTCGACCGGTCGTCGCTCAGCATGACGAGGACGGCGCGGGCCGCGGTCTCCAGGGCGTCGGTGCGGGCTGGCGGAGCGGCGCGTTCGATGCGGGCCACGAGGGGCAGCACGAACTGCGGGGCCTCGTCGCGCGAGGTGTTCTCATGCCGGAAGGGGCTGTCCGGCACGCTCGGGGCGTGCGGGCCCTCCGGCACGTCGGGGGTGGTCTGGTCGCTGCTCACCCGTCCAGTCTGCCAGGCGGAAGATCGGCCGCACCGGGGACTTCGCCGCGCCCCGGGGGCCGTGCGCGAGGATGACCCGCATGGAACATGATCTCGCGATACGCCTCCACGGGGTGGGACGGCGCTACTCGCTGGGCGGACCCTGGGTGCTGCGCGGTGTCGACCTCGGCGTCGGCGCGGGCTCCCTGGTGCGGATCGAGGGCGCCAACGGCACAGGGAAATCAACCCTGTTGAGACTTCTCGCGGGAATCGACGCACCCTCCGAGGGGCGCCTCGCGGGGCGTCCGCGCACCGCGTTCGTCCCCGAACGGTTCCCCGCGTCGCTGCCGTTCACCGCGGTGGGATATCTGACGCACATGGGCCGCGTCCACGGTCTCGCGCGGGGCGCGGCGGGGCGGGCCGCCGAGCGGTGGCTCGAGCGCTTCGGTGCGGGCGGGTACGCGCGTACGCCGCTGGCGGAACTGTCCAAGGGCAGCAGCCAGAAGGTCGCCGTGGCGCAGGCGCTCGTCGCCGACCCCGAACTGCTCGTCCTCGACGAGGCATGGACCGGCCTGGACGCCCCCGCCCGGGCCGAACTCGATCGCGCGGTCGCCGAGCGGACCGTGGCCGGTGGCGCGGTCGTCTTCGTCGACCACGATCCGCGGCGGCTCCTCGGGGCGGCGGACGAGACGTACGCGGTGGTGGGCTCCGCGCTCAACCGCCGTACGCCGAACGGAACGTCGGCCGGTTCGGGGCCCGGGCCCGTGGGGCCGGTCGTCGTCATCGAGGCGCAGGCGCCGCGGGACGCCGGACTCCCCGCGCCGGTCGCCGCGGCGGCCGCGGAGGTCGGCGACCGGAGCCCCGAGGGAGTGCTGCGGCTCGCGGTGCCGGAGAGCCGCTCCGACGTGGTGCTGAGGGAACTGCTCATGGCGCGGCCGCCCTGGCATGTGGTTTCGGTACGAGGGGAGTCGGGGGCCCCGGAGCCGCCGTCATGGGCGGATGCCGTACGACCCGGCGCGGAACCCGCCGTGCCGACGCGGCCCGCGGAAGCGTGGCCCGCCGAAGCGGAGACTGTCGAAGGAGAGGGCCGATGACCGCGCTGCTCCACTACCAACTCGCCCTGCTCGTACGGTCCCAGCGGTGGCTGCCGCCCGTGATCCTCTACGCGGTGTTCCTCGCCGTGGGCGTACAGGGCGGGCAGCCCATCCTCGACTCCCTCGCATACGCCGCCGCCGCCCTGCTGCCCGTGGCCGCCTGGCTGGTCCGGATCTGCGCCACCAACGAGCCGCCCGCGGCCCGCAGTTGCGCCGCGGCGGCGGCCGGTCCAGGACGTGCCCACCTCGCCTCGCTGCTCGCCGCGCTCCTCGCGGCGGCCGCGCTCGGCTGCTGCGCGGTCCTGGTGGTGACGGCCATCAGCGACGCGTCGAGCACGGACGCCCGGCATGCGGTGCCGCGGCTCCCCTCGGCCGCGGCGGGTCTCCTCGCCATGCTGGTCAGCGCGTTCCTCGGCACGGCGATCGGGGCGCTCACCAACTGGCCCCTGCTGCGCTCCGCGGGCCGCGCCGTCCCCGCACTGCTGCTGCTCGCGCTCCTCGCGCTGGTCACCACGGGGTCCCCCGCGAAGTACGTCCTGACGGACCTGACGGCGGGCTCGCGCGAAGGGGCGGTACCGGTGTCGCTGGGCGCGCTGGCGGGAGCGGGGGCCGCGGCGGTGGGGGCGATGTGGGTGGCGTGCGCGCTCAGTTCGCGGCGGGGCGGGTGAGGGGGCGGGAGTGAAGGGCCGGGGGTGAGGGCTCGGTCCCCCTCACCCCGAACAGGCCGTGCGCTGGGCCTCCTGCCACGCGCAGACCGGGCACAGCGTGATGCCCTTGTGGGACTCCGGGTACTCCGTGGGCGCACGGCACAGGACGCACTCGGCGAAGGGTTCACCGGGGGCCGGTGCCGACGGTGCCTCGTCCGCCGAGGCCGGCCCCGTACTCGTACCTGCGCAGTAGTCCTCAGCCATGCCTATCAGCCTAGCTCCGGGCCCCGGCCGCCTCCGCGGCCCCCGTCGTCGACCCGATCTGCTCCGACACCCGGACGAAGCGGAACCCCCGCTCGCGCAGCTTCGGAATGATCGTCCGCAGGGCGCGTTCCGTCGCGGGGGCCGCGCTGCGCGTGCAGTGCATGACGACGACCGAGCCGGGCCGCACCCCGTCGAGGACCTGCTGGGCCACCGCGGAGGAGTCCGTGGCGAAGGCGTCGCCGCTCACCACGTCCCACTGCACGGCGGTGACGCCGCCGGGCGCGAGCGCGCGCAGGGCGCGGCGGTCGTAACAGCCGCCGGGGAAACGGAAGTACGGCACAGGACGCTCGACGCCCGCCCTGCGGAAGGCGTCGAACGCGCGCTCCATGTCCGCGCGCATCCGGGGCGCGGGGACGGTCGGCAGGCCGTAGCAGCTGCCGGTGAAGGCGTGATGGCTGTACGAGTGGTTGGCGACCTCGAAGAGCGGGTCACGGCCGATGTCCTTGGCCTGGGCCGGGTACTCATCGGCCCACCGTCCCGTCATGAAGAAGGTCGCGGGCACCCTCAGCCGCCGCAGCGTGGCGACCAGCGCGGGATTGTCGAACCGCTCACCGGCCGCCGCGCGCGGCCCCTGGTCCGCGGTCATGTCGGCGTCGAAGGTGAGCGCGACGGTGCGGCCGTGGGCGCGGGACCCGTTCATGAACACGGGGGTGAGGCCCGAAGGGCCGGGCGCGAGCGTGGGCGGGGCGGCGGACGGCGGGGCGGCGGCGGCGGCGGAGGCCGCGGGCGGCCGGGCGGGGCGGCCCGGGTGGCCGGGCGCCGTGGCGTCGCCGGAGCACCCGGCGAGAACGGTGGTCTGGGCGCCCAGGGCGCAGAGCGCGGCGCATCTCCGTACGAGAGTGATCACTCGGCGACGATATATGCGCGAATGCGACAAATCCCCGAACGTCCCGGCGGGCCCGCGGTGCGGGCGTTGCCGGGTCGGCGGTGCGGGCGTTCCTGGGTCGGCCTCGCTGCGACGCCGACCCGGTGCCACGCACCCTTGTCGCGTACGGAGCCGGTTCGGGCGATGGGCTGGGGGCCCGGGTCAGCCGCTTACGGAGGCAGGGCGGAAGCGCGCGGCACCCGGCTGCCGCCGAGGCGCCCCCGCACCCCGCCGCCGCCGAGGTGCCCCCGGCTCCCGGTCCGCGTCGCGCCAAGGGCGATGCGCGCCGCGCCCGCGATCAGGCCCCCGCGCCCCCGCCCCGCGCTCAGACCCACCCCTCCAGCGAGCCCATGAACCCCTCGAAGTCGTCGCGGTGGATCGTGTGGCCTGCGGCCTTGACGGTGCGGACCTCGAAGCCGCGGGTTGTGAGGGTTTCCTTGAGGGCGGCGTCGACGAGGAGGCTGGGGTCCGCCACCTGGACGAGGGAGGGGACGGCGGGTGCGGCCGGGGTGCGGTCGCGGGCGTTCTCGCCGGAGAGGGCGAGCGCGGTGTCCGGGTCCCAGGCGGCCAGCGTGGCGACTTCGATGTCGACGTCGGCCGCCTCCCAGCGGGGGTTGAAGTTCGCGATCGTGCCGCGCGTGGCCCGCTGGAACTCCACGAACACCGCCGGGTCGACGGACCTCTTCGCCCCGAGCGCCCACGCCGGGTCGGAGTAGACGGCCCGTGCGGGCGCGAGGCGTTCGACGGCGAGGGCCAGGGCCATGCCGCCGAGCGAGTGCCCGAGCGCCAGCTCCGCACCGGCCGGGAGGGTCTCGACGAGGTCGTCCGCGAAGATCTCCGCGCCGTACGCGCCGCGGCCGCTCTCGCCGTGCCCGCGCAGGTCGACGCCGATCACCCGGTATCCACGGTCGGCCAGCGCGGGCCCCACGCGCCGCCAGGTGCGGTGGTCGGACATGATGCCGTGGACCAGGAGGGCGACGCGGTCGCCGGTGCCCCATTCGTGGGTGTGCAGCTTCATGGTGGGTGCCTTTCTGGTCGGTCAGCCGGACGGCGGCATGCGTCGATCTTGTCCGATCCGGTGTTCGGACCCGTCAGCCCCCTCCCTGGGCGACGGGCAGCGCCCCGCCCAGCAGCCCGGCGAGCCGCTCCCGCAGCAGCTCGTACTCCTTCTGGCGGCGCGGCAGCGCACCCGGCGGTCGCTGCACCGAACGGGGTTCCGTGATCCGCTGGCCGTGCCGGAACTGCTCGCGTGTCAGGTCGAGTTCGAGTCCGGAGTCCAGCCGGTTCCACATGTGGAAGCCGTGTTGCGTGCCGTCCGTCGCGTACACCTCCCCGGCCAGCAGATCGCCGCCGAACAGGTCCTGTACGACGAGGGCCGTGATGTCGCAGTGCCCCCAGGCGGGGTTGTCGGCGCTCCACGGGGCGCGTTCGACGTCGTCGGGGGAGCAGGTGTCGGCGGCCCAGGACGCACGGAGCGCTTCGGTGACGCCGGTCAGGGTGAGCGGATTCATGGTCGCCAGCGTGCCAGCCGCCACTGACAACGCGCCGTTTCCGGCGGCTGTCAGGGGCCCTCTCTGGCCGCGAGCGAGATCCCGTACCGGCGCAGCAGGAGGATCGCCGTGGTCGCGAGGCCGGTGAGGAGGCCGAGCCAGATGCCGACCGTGTCGAGGCCCAGGGGGTGGGAGAGGAGCCAGGCGGCGGGGAGGCCGACGGCCCAGTAGCCGATGAGGGTGATGCGGAAGCCGCTCCTGGTGTCGTCGAGGCCGCGGAGCAGGCCCACGCCGATGTTCTGCGCGCAGTCGAAGAACTGCAGGAACGCGGTGACGATCAGGAGGTGCGTCGCGATGGTGAGGGCGCGGTCGGAGCCCGAGTCCATGAAGGGGGCGAGGACCAGGCGGGGGACGGTGAGGTAGGCGATGCCGACGACCGTCATGACCGCCGCCGCGCAGGCGAGCGCCGTGTTCTTGATGCGGCGCGCGTCGGCGGTGCGGCCGAGGGCGAGTTCCCGGCTGACGTTGATGGACGCGGCGTGCGAGAGGCCGACGGCGACCTGGAAGACGATGTAGACGAGCTGGTTGACGGCGGTGTGCGCGGCGAGCGCCGCCGGGCCGAAGGCGCCCGCCATCAGCGCGGTGACGGAGAAGAAGCCCGCCTCCGAGCCGTACGTCGCCGCGATCGGCACCCCGAGGCCGACGAGCCGTTTCACCGCGGCCGGGTCCGCCTTGGCGGCGTTCAGGGTGAGCAGCGGTCCGAGGGTCTCGTCCCGTTTCGCGGTGGCGTACAGCGCGAGGAAGGAGAGGAGGTGGACCGTGGAGGTGGCCACGCCGACACCGGTGAGGCCCAGCTTAGGGGCGCCCCAAGTGCCGTGGATGAGCACCCAGTTGAGGCCCGCGTTGACCGCGACCGAGGCGATCGTGATCTGCAGCAGCGCCTGCGGTCGGCGCATGCCCACGGTGAACTGGCGGATCGCCTGGAACCACAGGCACGGCAGCAGTCCGGGCGCGAGCGCGAGCAGCATCGTCTGCGCGCGGTCCACGACGGCGGCGTCCTGGCCGAGCCACGTCAGGCACTGGCCGATGAGGATCATGAGGACGGCGCCGACGATCCCGGCGAGCGTGGCGACGGCCATGCTCGCGCGGACGATGCCGCGCACCTCCTCGTGCGCGCCTGCGCCTGCGCCCGCGCCGCCTTCTACGGTCCCGGATTGCTCGGCCCGTGCCGCCGCCGCGGCGATCTGGTTGCCGACCGAGGTGACCAGGCCGACGCCCATGGTGCGCAGTTGGTTGAAGATGACGATGGCCAGTCCGCCGGCCGCCAGTTCCTGGGTGCCGAGCAGGCCCATCATCACCGTGTCGGTGGTGGTCAGGGCGACCTGTGCGAGCTGGGTCAGGACGAGCGGCACGGCGAGCGTGGCAAGGGCGCGGCTGTCGCCGAGCAGGGTGGTCAGCGCGGAGGGCGCGGGTGCCGGGTCCTGCCGCGGTGAAGTCGGCGTGGGCTTGCGGGACTTGGCGGGCTTCGGCGAGAGCGAGGTCATCGGTTCCTGCGGAGCTTGGTGAGGAGCTCGTCGATCTCGCGTTCCGCGTCGGGATCGAGGAGGCTGCGGGCTTGCATCCAGGAGTCGTCGAAGACGGTGTCCAGGTACTTCTCGCCGCCGTCGTTGACGAGGGCGACCATAGTGCTGCCCGGCGGCAGCGTGGTGAGGCGGGTCAGTGCCTCGTGCACCACGCCGCCCGCCGAGCCGCCGATGAGCAGTCCGGTGCGGGCCACGGCGCGGCAGGCCGCGAACGCCTCGACGTCGCCGACCTTGACGCCCTCGTCGATCAGGTCGAAGTCGACGAGCGCGCCGATCTCCGCGCCTTCGGGTGTGCCGGTGCCGGACTGGTAGTAGTCGTGGGCGGGTCCGCCGAACGCGATCGACCCCTTGGGTTCGACGCCGACGGTCGTGAACTCCGGTATGAGCTTGCGCAGTTCGCGGGTGGTGCCGCAGAGGGCGCCGCCGGTGCCGACCGCGCCGATGAGCACGTCGAGACGTCCTTCGAGGGCCTCGTGGAGTTCGTGGGCGACGGGGAAGTACCCGACGCCGTTGCTCGGGTTGTTGTGCTGCTCGGTGAAGACGGTGTTGTCCCGGCCGCGCGCCAGCTCCTCGGCGAGTTCCTCGCGGGCCGCGGTGGCGAGTTCCTCGCCGTCGCCGCCCTCGGCGACGTACACGAGTTCCGTGCCGAGCGCCTTCATCGCGCGCAGCTTGTCCGTGCAGGCGTGGTGGTCGACGACGGCGGTGAAGGTGTAGCCGCGTTCGGCGGCGACGACGGCGAGGCCGAGTCCGGTGTTGCCGGAGGTGGACTCGATGATCCGGCCGCCCGCGCGCAGTGCGCCGCGTTCCTCGGCGTCGACGATCATCTGCCGGGCCATCCGGATCTTCGCGGTGCCGGTGGGGTTGAACATCTCCAGCTTCAGCAGCAGCCTGCTGCCGGTCTCGGTGGCGGCGAGTTCCAGGAGGGGTGTGTGGCCGATGAGGTCGGACACGCGGGAGACCACGGCGGGGCGCTGAAGTGCTCCGGGCATCGATGTGCTCCTGTGTGGGGGACGGGGTGGGGTCGGACGGGGTGGGCTTCGGGGCGGGCGTCCGCCGTCAGGGGAAGTGGCGGTCGTCAGGTGAAGTGGCGGTCCAACCGCCAGCGCGGGCGCGGCAGTTCGGTGCGGTCGACGACGACCTTCGGCGGCAGTGGCAGATCGTGGAAGGGGGATTCGTTGGAGTCCATCTGGTATCCGGCCGTGTTGGGGTACACCAGCAGGTCCCCGGGCCGTGGCGGCCGTCCGAAGGGGACCTTCCGCCAGGTGAGCATGTCCGACTCCAGGCAGGTCGCGGCGCCGACACTGCAGGGGTACGTCCCGGTCGCGCCCGCCGAGGGGTCCGGCGCGTCGGCCGTGGCGGGGAGCAGCACCGGGTCGGGCAGGTACTCGCTGGCGAACCACTGCTCCGACAGGCTCAGGCTGCTGCCGTCCACGGTCAGCAGCCGGTAGCCCGCCCGCTCCTTGACGCCCTGCACGCGGAACGCGGTCGCGCCCGCCCGGTCGAGCAGCGCGCGGCCGGGTTCGAGCAGCAGACGTACGCCGAAGTCGCGCAGCAGCGCCGGGAGTTGGCGGCCGTCCGGCGCGCGGTGGGCGAGGAGGGCCCGCAGCGCTTCCGCTCCGGCGACCGGCGAGTGGTACGGGTAGAAGGCGCCGTCGCCGAACGACTTCTCGGCGTGGAAGTGCCCGTCGTGCCGTACGGCGAGGAAGTCGCGCCACTCGTCCGCGCCGACGTAGCTGACCGGCAGTCCGCCGCCGATGCTGACGCGGTCGGCACGCAGGCCCGACTCCCGTGCCTTCAGGCAGAGTTCGACGAGGTCCGCCGCGAGGTCGGCGCGTGCCCCGATGTCGTATCCGGAGAGGTGGAAGCTGAAGCCCTCCATGCGCAGGACGGCCTCGCCCGCGACGGCGCAGCGGCTCATGGCGGTGGCCAGCTCCGCCTCGGTCATGCCGAAGCGGCTGTGCGGCTGGCCGGGCGGCAGTCGGCGCAGGAGTATCCGGGCCGGGCGCGTGGCCCCGCCGTCCGGCCCTTCGCCGCCCACGATGCCGATGAGCGCGTCGAGTTCGTCGAGGGCGTCGACGGCGATGAGCGCGCCCTGGCGCACGGCGAGCCGCAGCAGGTCGTGCGCCTTGGCGGGCCCGGTGACCATGAGGTGCTCGCCGGGGACGCCGTGGCCGAGAGCCTCGCGCAACTCGCCGAGGGACGCGACGTCGACGCCCGCCCCGCCCGCCGCGCACCGCTCGACCCACACGGCCGCCTTGTTGGCCTTCTTGGCGTAGTACACGAACCCGTCGACGCCCGCGGCCGCCAACTCGCCCCGCATCGCCGCGAGATTGGCGTCGAAGGCGTCCGGCAGCAGGAAGTGGAAGGGCCCGCCGAACGCGTACGCCAGCTCCTGCACGAGCCCGCAGCCGAGCACCGCCTCGGTGGCCGGGTCGGGCAGCGCGGGCAGACTCGGCGGCGCGAGCCGTCCCTGCCCCGCGCCCGCCCCGCTCACTGCCACAGCGCCACCTCGGTGCCGAGCCCCTGGGTCAGGGCGAGTTGGGCGAAGTGGTGGCCGAGGGCGATGTCGGTGACGACGAGGCCGCTGTTGTAGGCGAAGACGCGCTCGTCGGCGCCGGTGCGGCCCTTGGCGGCGCCCGCGAGCACCGGGGGGAACTCGGCGTCCACCGAAGGCAGTTGGCCGTTGGCGTCGGCCATGTCCGTCCCGGTGACGTTCATCTGTGCCTCGCTGGTGGCGATGACGCGGTCGGCGCGGTGCAGAGTGGAGGGGGCGAGGCCGTGGCCGACGAGCACGGAGAGGGCGCCCGCCTTGAGCCAGTCCGCCTCGACGGCCGCGGGGGTGTGCCCGCCCGCGGTGGCGACGACGACATCGGCGTCGGATGCCGCGGCCTTCAGGTCCTCGACCACCTCCACCTCCCGGTCGGGGAAGTGCCGGTGGAGTTCGTCGCGGACCGCCCGAATGCCGTCGGGGTGCGTGCCGGAGAGCATGAGGCGGTCGAGTCCCGGCAGCGTGGTGAGCAGGAACGGCAGGGCGAGCCGCCCCTGGGTGCCGGTTCCGATGGCCAGCGCGCTGCGGGCGCCGGGCGGGGCGAGTTCCCTGGCGAGCAGCGCGGAGACCGCGGGGGTGCGCAGGGAGCCGATGCGCGCGCAGTCCATCATCGCGACGGGCAGCCCGGTCGCGTCGTCGTACAGCGTGAGCGAGGTGTAGTAGTGCTGCTCGTCGCGGCCCTTGTCCAGGCCGTGTTTGTACGACGTCTTGATGGCGACGACGTCGCGGGTGCCGTCGCGGCCGAGCATCGCGTACGCGACGGAGTGGCCGTCCCGCGGTGCGACGGTGAGCTTGCGGGGGTTGTCCGACTCGCCCGCGTGCAGGGTGCGGTAGGCGCCCTCGACGGTGGCGATCACGTCGGCGAGGGAGATGTCGATGCCCGCGAGGTCGCCGGTCGACAGGATCCGCAGCTGTTTCATGGGTGGTCCTCCAGTCCGTGGGCGGGTGTTCAGCCGGCGTGTGCTTCGAGCGCCGCCTGACCGTAACCGTGCTCGTAGGCCTCGGCCAGAGGGCGTCGGCGCCGCCCGGGCACGCGCACGGAGGCCCGCTTGAGCCAGCGGTCGGTCCCGTCGTAGCGGGCCTTGAACGGCACCCGGCCGTGCACGACGAGGTCGTTGTCGACGACGAGCACCTCGCCGGGGTCGAGCGTCACCGCGACGGAGACGCGGGCCAGTTCGGCCTCGAGTCGCCGGTACGCGGCCCGGTAGGCGTCGTCCGCCCGCTCCAGGGGTGTGTACGCCGGGTCGAAGCGCAGCGTCAGACCGTCCTTGGACGCGAACAGGGCGGGCACCGCCGGGGGCGCCGCCTCGGCGTAGCCCTGGGCCTCGGCATAGGCGTCGTCGGGGAGGATGGGCAGCTCGGGCCTGGTGAGCAACTCGACGTCGGAGAGGGCCAGTTCGGCCTTGCGGATGCTGGCCGCGGTGGTGGCGACGCGGTCGTGGTTGCGGACGCAGCTCAGCATGAGCAGATGCGCGCGGCCGGGGTGGAAGGCGTCCTCGGTGTGCGGGGAGAGGAGCACCGTGCTGCTCGCGCCGGTCTGTTCGTCCTCGTGGCCCGGCGAGGGCACGATGTTGTGCACGAACCGGCCGTCCTGCTGGCCCTGCCAGGCGATGGGGTTGCCCATCAGCTCCGCGAGCAGCAGCAGCGCGATGTCGTGCACCGCTCCGCTGTCCTTGGCGTGCGCCCAGCCGGGGGGTGTCGGGCCTGCCGCGTCGTCGTCGACGGTCAGGCCGCGCAGGACGAACAGGCCGTCGATGGTGTCCACGGGGCGGCAGTGGCGGCGCAGGGTGTCACCGAACCCGTCCGCGTACTGCCGTATCCGTGCCAGGAGTTGGGGAGATGTCGCGGACGTTCCGAATTCTTCGAGTGTCTTCTCCGCGGCTTCTCGGAGCTCGCCCACGGAGTGGGGATCGAGCTGGCGTACAGGTGCGGCTGCTGCCGTGCTCATCGCGAAATAGTCCGTTTCCGTCGGGTTGGGGGAGGAATCGGGGCCGTGCGATCACCGGTGACGCCCTGAACGCTAGCAGTAATATTAGGTTAGGCAAACCTTAGTCATCGAGTGATGAATGAAAGCGCCGCCAACGCCAATCACGAGGTCAGGGGGCGCACTTGGGCTCGCGTGCGCGGGTTGCGGCAAGGTCAACAATTAGGGTAGGCAACCCTAAGGTGCCGGAGCCGCCGCATGCCATGCGCTCCGCACCGCCGCCCGACGAGCAGCCCCGACCGGAACGAGGACGTACGTGGACATCACCAGGCGCCAAGTGCTGTGGGCCAGTGGGGCATTGGGCGCGGCGACGCTGCTCGCCGCATGCTCGGGAGACGGTGACTCCTCGTCGGGGGCCGCGGGCGGCGCGGGCAAACCGCGCAAGGGCGGCACGCTCCGGGTCGGCGCGCTCGGCAGGGCCTCTGCCGTGACCCGCGACCCGCACGGCACCCAGGCCAACGAGAGCGACTACCTCGTCATCGCGCTCGTCCACGACACCCTCACCGCGCCCGGCGCCAAGGACAACACCGCCCCGCGCCTCGCGGCCAGTTGGCGGCCCTCCGCCGACCTGAAGACCTGGCGCTTCACCCTCGCCGAAGGCGCCACGTTCCACGACGGCAGCCCGGTCACCGCCGACGACGTCGTCTGGTCCCTGAAGCGGCTGCACGGCACGCCCGCGGGACCGTCCAGGCTGCCCGGCATCAAGGCCTCGAACATCAGGGCCGACGGCAAGGACACCGTCGTCATCGTCTCCGACTACGCCAACGCCGAACTGCCCCTGATCACCCGCCTCTCGACCTTCGTCCTCAAGAAGGGCACCAAGGACAAGGACCTCGGCAGGGCCCCCGGCACCGGACCCTTCAAGCTCGACTGGTTCCGCTCGGGCAACGCGCGCCTCGTGCGCAACGAGCACTGGCACGGCGGCGACGTGCTGCTCGACGCCGTCGAGGTCAAGATCTTCGAGTCCCCGCAGGCGATGTCCAACGCGCTGCTCGCCGGGCAGATCGACCTCGCGTCCAACGTCGGCGCGGTCGCCGCCCGCACGGCCGAGAAGCGCAAGGACATCCAGATCGTGCGCCGCCCCGACGACATGGCGATGCCGATCGTGATGCGCGCGGGCGACGGGCCGTTCGCCGACCCGAAGGTCCGCGAGGCACTGCGCCTCGCCGTCGACCGCAAGGCCATGGTCGAGCAGGTCCTCTCCGGCTACGGCACCGTCGGCAACGACATCCTCGGCACCGGCGACCCCGCCTACGACGCGGGCCTCCCGCAGCGCGCACGCGACCTCGCCAAGGCCAGGTCCCTGCTGAAGGAAGCCGACTTCGACACCTCCAAGACGTACGAACTGATGACGACCGAGGACGTCCCCGGGCTCGCCGAGTCCGCGACGCTCTTCGCGGGCCAGGTGCGCGAGGCCGGGGTGAAGGTCCAGGTCGTCAAGCAGGAGTCCGCCACGTTCTACGACAAGACGTGGCTCAAGGGCGACCTCTACACCACGTACTGGGGCACCAACGACTCGGTGATCTTCCTCGCGGGCCGGACCATGCTCTCCGGCGCCGCCCAGAACGAGGCGGGCTGGCGCAGCGAGGAGTTCGACGCCGCCTACCGCAAGGCCCTCGGCGCCAAGGACGAGGCCGCGCGCGCCAAGGGGCTCCAGGAACTCCAGAAGATCGAGCACGACTCCTCCGGCTATCTGCTGTGGGGCGTCGCCGAGGGCATCGACCTGGCCGCCGCCCCCGTGCACGGCCTGCCCAAGCTGCCCGGCTACGGACGCGTCCAGCTCGAGCGGGCATGGCTGGCCCGCTGAGCGGCACGGCGGGCGAACGGATCGCGGGGACCGCGGGCCCGGGGCCGCGCCCCGCGCTGCTCGCCGGGGCGCTGCGCCTCACCGGTCTGCTCGCCCGCCGCGCCCTGCTGCTCGCCGTCCTGCTCGGCACCGTCTTCGTCGCCGTCGAACTGCTGCCCGGCGACGCCGCCAACGCCACATCGGAGCGCGGCGAGAGCGCCGCCGACCTGGCCCGCCGCCGTGAACTCCTGGGCCTCGACCGGCCCGTGCTCGCCCGCTTCTGGGAGTGGATGACCGGACTGCCCACCGGCGACTTCGGCACATCGGCGCGCGGCGAGTCCATCGCGGGCATCCTCGCCAAGCCGCTGCCCAACACCCTGCTCCTGGGCGGCCTCGCGCTCCTGGTGACCCTCGTGGTCGCGCTCGCGCTCGGGTGCCTGGCCGCGGTCAGGCCCGGCGGCGCCGCCGACCGGGCCGTCTCCGCGACGGCCACCGGGATCCTCGCGCTGCCCGAGTTCGTCGTCGCCGTCGCGCTCGTCCTCGTCTTCGCGCTCTGGACCGACCTGCTGCCCGCCGTCACCCTCACCGACGCCGAAGGCTCGCCCGCCTCCTGGCGGATGCTGATCCTGCCCGTGCTCGCCCTCGCGATCCCGCAGATCGGCTGGAACGTCCGCATCGTGCGCGCCGCACTCGCCGACGAGGCGAAGGCGCCGCACGTGGAGAGCGCCGTCATCGACGGACTGCCGCGCCACCGCGTCTTCACCCACCATCTGCTGCCGGGCGCGCTGCCCACCGTCGCCGCGGGCATCGCCACCTCGACGGGCATGCTGCTCGGCGGCGCCGTCGTGGTCGAGACCATCTTCAACTACCCGGGAATCGGCTCCGTGCTGGCCGGTGCCGTCACCGACAGGGACGGCCCGCTGGTCGCCGGGGTCGTCGCCGTCACCGGCGCCGTCATCACGGTCGTGCTGCTGCTCGCCGACCTCGTACGCTCCTGGGCCTCGGGAGGCCGCCCATGACCGCACTCCTGACCCGGGCCGCCCGCCTCAGGCCGCGCCGCGGCGCCGTCCTGCGCGTGCTGCCCGCGCTGCTGCTCGTCGCCCTCGCCTTCGCGGGACCGTGGCTCGCGCCGCACGCCATCGAGACCCCGGTGACCGCGCCGTACGCCGAACCGGGCGGCGCCGCGGCGCTCGGCGGCGACCAGCTCGGCCGCGACGTGCTCAGCCGGCTGCTCGCGGGCGGGCGCGAACTCATCGCCACCTCCCTGCTGGTGGCAGCCCTCGTCACCGGCGCGGCCGCGCTGCTCGGCGCGGTCGGCGCGCTGCGCCCCGCCGTCGGACGGATCGTCGAACGCTGCGCCGACGTCCTGATGCTGCTGCCCGCCGTCCTCGCCATCCTGCTCATCGCGCTGTCCTGGCCGGGCGGCGGACGGCTCGCGGTCATCACGGCCGCCGTGGTGATGGGCGTTCCCTACGCCGTACGCCTGGTCGCGGGCGCCGCGGCGCCGGTCGCCGCGTCCGGCTACATCGAGGCGGCGGCGGTCGGTGGCGAGCGGCTATGGCATCTCGTCGTACGGGAGGTCCTGCCCAATCTGCGCGCCACGCTGCTCGCCCTCTTCGGGCTGCGGTTCGTCGCCGCCGTCTACCTCGTGGCCACCGCGGGATTCCTCCAGGTGGGCCCCCAACCACCCGCCGCCGACTGGGCGTTGATGATCCGCGAGAACTCCGGAGGCATCGTCCTGAACCCCTGGGCGGTGCTCGCGCCGTCGCTCGCGATCGGCCTGCTCGCCATGAGCGTCAACCTGGCCGCTTCGGCCCTCGTCCCGCAGAGCGGCAGGAAGGCGGTGACCGCGCTGTGAGGCCCGGGACCGAGAGGGCCGTACGGCCCACCGTCGAAAGGCAGGCGACCGCGTCGTGAACCACATGCCCGAGTGGTATCCCGAGGGCCAAGTGCCCCCGTCCGGCGTGGCGGTGGGCGTCGAAGGGCTCACCGTGGCGGGGCCCGACGGGCGGCTCCTCCTGGACGGCGGACAGCTGGAGGTCCGGCCGGGGCGCGTCACCGCGCTCGTCGGCCCCTCCGGATCCGGCAAGACGACCCTGCTGCGGGCCGTCGCCGGAGTCCTGCCGCCCGGCGCCCGGCGCGTCGCGGGGCGCATCGAGGTCCTCGGCCGCGACCCCCTGGAACTCGGCGCCGCCGACCTGCGCGCGCTGCGCCGCCACCGCATCGCCTACCTCGGCCAGGACCCCGGGACCGGCCTCAACCCCCGGATGAAGGTGCGCCGCCTCGTCGCCGAACTCGCCGTGGACCGCGGCCCCGACGCCCTGCGCGCCCAGCTGGACGAGGTCAGGCTCCCGGTGGGGCAGGGCCTTGAGAACCGGCGCGTCGGCGGGCTCTCCGGCGGCCAGCAGCGCCGTGTCGCGCTCGCCAGGGCGCTGGCCAGGCGCCCCGCCGTACTCCTCCTCGACGAGCCCACCGCGGGCCTCGACCCGTTCGTGCGCGACGAGATCGCCGGACTCCTGCGCCATCTGGCCGCCCACCACCGCCTCGCCGTCGCCCTGTCCTGCCACGACACGGACCTCGTCGCGCGCCTCGCGGACGACGTGGTGGACCTGTCCCGCGCAGGCCGGGCCACGCCGCTGCCCGCTCCCCGGACCGCCGTACGACAGGACCGCCCGGCGGACACCGCGCCCGCGTCCCGCACCGGTCCCGCGCCGGACGCCGCACCGAAGCTCACCGTCGCCGGACTCCACGCGGCGTTCACGCACCGCGGCCGCCGCGTCCCCGTCCTGCACGGCGTCGGCCTCACCGTCACCGCCGGATCCAGCACGGGCATCGTCGGCGCCTCGGGCTCGGGCAAGACCACGCTCGTGCGTGCCGTCGTCGGACTCCACAGGCCCGCTGAAGGCACGGTCACGCTCGACGGCGTACGCCTGCACCCCACGGCACACGGCCGCACCCGCGCCCAGCGCCGCTCCCTGCAGCTCGTGCCGCAGGACCCGCTGGGCACGCTCAACCCGAGCCGCACGGTCGGCGACGCGCTCGGCCGCCCGCTGCGGCTGCACGGGCGTGCCACGCGCGCCGAGGCCGGGGGCCGCGTCCTCGAACTCCTGGAGAACGTCGGCCTGCCCGCCAACTTCGCGGACCGCTACCCCCACGAGCTCTCCGGCGGCCAGCGCCAACGCGCCGCTATCGCACGGGCGTTGGCGGCCGACCCCGACGTCCTGGTCTGCGACGAGGTGACGTCGGCCCTCGACGACAGGACCGCGGACGCCGTCATGGACCTCCTCGCGGAGCTCCGCGAGAGCCGCTCCCTCGCGCTGGTCCTCATCAGCCACGACCTCCGGCTCGTCGCGAGCCGCACCGACGAACTGCTCGTACTCGAAGAGGGGCGGGCCGTGGAGTCCGGCGCGACCGGGCGGATCCTGTCGGCGGCGGGGGCCCGCTTGCCAGGGGAGGAGGGAGTGTGACAGCGTCCCGATCATGATTCTGGGCATGGTCCTCGGCTGACTCCCGCTCGCGCGCCGCGACGCGGGGGCCGCGCCTGCCCTGGACGTGCCGGATGCCCGGCACCCTTCTTTCCGGTGCCCCTCCCTTTCTGCTGACCCTCTTTTCGGCAACCCTTGAGGTCCCTCGCCGAGGTCTCTGGCCGAGGTCTCCCGCGTCGACGCGCTCTTCGTGTCCCTGAGCCCCGCGATCACGAGGAGTCCTGATGCCACCCCGCATCGAGTGGACCGAGTACGACACCACCGGCACCAACCCCACCGAGCAGTACGCCCGTTGGCACTCCGAGAGCGGCGCCGCGCCGCCCCGCAGGGTCGTCGTCGCCGACGACAGGACGAAGGCCGCCACCGCGTACCGGCTCGCCTGCGAGGGCACCGCGCTGCTCTGGCGCGGCGACTTCCACGGCGCCCGGCAGCTGCTCGCCGCCCTGGCGCGCCGCGTCGACCGGAAGGCCCCGCCGCCGGGCCGCACCCCCGCCGACGCCTTCCACCTGCGCCGTCGCGCCCGCGGCCACCGCGCCCGGGTGCTCGGCATGCTGCTCGTGCTGCTCGACGGCGAGCACACCCTCGCGCTGCGCAGGGCGCCCGACGTCCGCGCGGCCTGCCGTGCGGCGTACGGAGAGCCCGAGGGGCCGACGGCGGTGTCCCTGCGTGAACTGCTCGGCGTGATCGGCGCCCACGAGTGGCGCGTGAAGGGCGTCGCGGTGCCGGCCATCGGCGCCAGGATCCATCCGCACTACGGTGTGTTCTCGCCGGTGCGCGGGGAGTACGTCGACCTGGTGGCGCGGGCCCCGCTGCCGGTCGCGGCGGTGCGGGGCGGGCCCGGCCCGCGGACGGCGTTCGACCTCGGCACCGGAACGGGCGTGCTCGCCGCGGTGCTCGCCCGCCGCGGCCTCGACCGCGTCGTGGCCACCGACATCAACCCGCGCGCGCTCGCCTGCGCCCGCGAGAACGTCCAACGCCTGGGCCTGGCACGGCAGGTGGAGATCGAGGGCGAAGGTCTCTACCCCGCGACGGGCCGCGCCGCGCTCGTGGTGTGCAATCCGCCGTGGCTGCCCGCCCGTCCGACGTCCGCCGTCGAGCAGGGCGTGTACGACGCGGGCGGCGCGATGCTGTCCGGCTTCCTGACCGGGCTCGCGGAGCGCCTCGAGCCGGGCGGCGAGGGCTGGCTGGTCCTCTCGGATCTGGCCGAGCACCTCCAACTGCGGTCGCGCGGCGCGTTGTTGGCGGCCTTCGACGCGGCGGGGCTGCGGGTGGCGGGCCGCCTCGACACGGTGCCGCGCCATCCGCGCGCCGCGGACCGCGCCGACCCGCTGCACGCGGCCCGCGCCGCCGAGGTCACCTCGCTCTGGAGGCTGGCCCACCGGTGAGCGGTCGGGCCGCGGGGTCGGCCCGACGGTTCTTCGGCAGGCGTTTGGTTCTTCAGCAGGCATTTGGTTTTGAAGCAAGCGTTTCAGAATGTGCTAGCGTCCCCTCTCGTCAGTTCTGAAGCGTCCGCTCCAAAAGATGCGGGGCGGGCGCCGAGCAAAGGAGGGCCACCGCAATGCCGCTCGCGGTGTACATAGTTGGGCTCGGCATCTTCACCCAAGGAACATCGGAGTTCATGCTCTCCGGGCTCCTGCCCGGCATGGCCGACGACCTCGGCGTCTCGATCCCCGACGCCGGACTGCTCATCTCGGCCTTCGCGATCGGCATGGTCGTCGGCGCGCCGCTGCTCGCCGTCGCCACGCTCCGCTGGCCGCGGCGCACGGCGCTCGTCTCGCTCCAGGCCGCCTTCGTCGCGGCCCATGTCGTCGGCGCCCTCGCGCCCGGCTACGCCGTCCTGTTCGTGACACGCGTGGTCGGCGCCCTCGCCTACGCCGGGTACTGGGGCGTCGCCGTCGCCACCGCGGTCGCGCTCGTCCCCGCGGCGGCCAAGGCGCGCGCCGTCGCCGTCGTGGCCGGTGGCCTCACCCTCGCCACCATCGTCGGCGTCCCCGCGGGCACGCTGCTCAGCCAGGTCGCCAGCTGGCGCGCCGCGTTCTGGGCGGTGGCCGCGGCCACCCTGGTCAGCCTGGTCTGCACCCTGCTCCTCGTGCCCGGCGGGCGCGCCGAAGGCGAGCGTCCCTCGGTCAGGGCCGAACTGCGCGGCATGGCACGCCCGCAGCTCTGGCTCTCGTACGCCGTCACGGCCTTCGCCTTCGGCGCGGTCATCGTCACCTTCAGCTATCTGGCGGCGCTCCTGACCGAGGTCAGCGGGGTCCCCGAGGGCTGGGTGCCCGCGATCCTCGCGCTGTTCGGCGTCGGCGGGATGGCGGGCATCGTGATCGGCGGCCGGACCAGCGAGGCACGGCCGCTCGGCACGCTCGGCCTGGGGCTCGGCGCCCTCGCGGTCTTCTCCGCACTCCTTGCCCTGACCGCGCAGGTGACGGCCGTGGTGATCGTCCTGGTGTTCCTGCTCGGCCTCGTCGGCTATGTCACCAACCCCGCCCTGCAGTCACGGGTGTTCACCCTCGCACCGGGCGCGCCGACGCTGGTCGGCGCCACCAATACGGCCGCGTTCAACGTCGGCAACACCGTCGCCCCGCTGCTCGGCGGCCTGACCATCGACGCCGGGTTCGGATACGCGTCGGTGGCCTGGGTCGGTGCCGGTCTCGCGGCGGCGGGCACGGTCGGGGTGCTGTGGGCGGCGCGGCTCCAACGGGCGGAGCGTGAGCGCCCATGGGCGCCCGGCTCCGCGGCGCGGGTCGCCCACGAGTCCGTGCGGGTGGAGGCATGAGCCCCGCGGGGCGGCCCGGCGGCCGCGTCCGTGTCACCGCCGACCCCGACTGGTACGAGTCGGCGGGCATCTCCCTCGGCATCCGCGTCGGCGACCTCGTCTTCACCTCGGGGCAGGCGCCCGTCGACGAGCACGGCGGCACCGTCGGCGCGGGCGACTTCGAGGCGCAGGCCAGGCAGGCGCTCGCCCAGCTGTCGACCGTTCTCACCCGCGCCGGTTCCGGCCTCGACCGTCTGGTGAAGGTCACGGTCTTCGTCACCGACATGGCCCACCAGGACGTCTTCGCCCGGCTCCGTGCGGAGTGCTATGTCGCGCCGTTCCCCGCCGAGTCCTTCGTCCAGGTCGCCGCGCTCGCCGATCCCGCGTGGCTGATCGAGATCGAGGCGGTCGGCGCGGTGGAGCCGGGCGCGGACGACGTTTTGTAAGGGCGTTCCAAAACGTTTACGGTGAGGTCATGGCCAGGCCACGAGAGTTCAACGAGGACCGCGTCGTCACCGCGGCCATGGAGACGTTCTGGCGCCACGGGTACGAGGGCACATCGACGCGCGACCTGTGCGACAGCACGGGACTCGGCCCTTCGAGCCTCTACAACACCTTCGGCGGCAAGCGGCAGCTCTACCTCCGCGCACTCCGGCACTACCACGACACCCGCACCGGCGAGCAGATCGCGATCCTGCGCGGCCCCGGCCCGGTGAAGGAGCGGCTGCGCGCCATGATGCTGCTCGCCGTCGACGGTGACGGCGCGGGCGAAGGGCCCGCGGGGAGCGGCTGCTTCGCGATCAACGCGGCCGTCGAGATCGCCGGGCTCGACCCGGAGGTCAGGGCCGCGGTGCGGCGCACCTTCGACCGGGTCGAGGACGAGCTGTGCGCGGTCGTGGAGGAGGGGCGGCGCGCGGGCGAGATCCGCGCCACCGGCGACGCGAGGACCGTGGCCCGCCGGGTGCAGAGCACCTACTACGGGCTGCGGGTCCTCGCCCGCGTGCGGGACGACGAGGACGTCCTGCACGCCACGGTGGACGGGGCGCTCGCCGATCTGTGAGCCGCGCGCGGCGGCGCGGCATTTCCGGGTGATCGGACCATGTGTTCACGCGCAGTATCCCCAGAAGTAATCACAGCTGCTTGGATGTGCGAGCGCCCGCACACGGTCGACTTCCGTACCGGCGGGAACAGCAGCAACCAGCCCCCCACTCCCAGGAGTTTCCGTGTCGCACTCAGCGCTGCGCAGGACCCACGCGACCGCGATCGCCACCGTGCTCGCCGCCGCCACGCTCGCCGCCGTCGCTCCCTCCGCCACCGCGGCCGACGCGCCCGCCGCCCCGCCCTCGCTCAAGGTGCTGACGTACAACACGTTCCTGTTCAGCAAGACGCTCTACCCGAACTGGGGCCAGGACCACCGGGCCAAGGCGATACCGGCCGCCGACTTCTTCCAGGGCCAGGACGTCGTCGTGCTCCAGGAGGCGTTCGACAACTCCTCGTCCGACGCGCTCAAGGCCAACGCCAAGGACCGCTACCCGCACCAGACCCCGGTGATGGGCCGCAGCAAGGACGGCTGGGACGCCACCGGCGGCGCCTACTCCTCGGTGACCCCGGAGGACGGCGGCGTGACGGTCCTGAGCAAGTGGCCGATCGTGCGCAAGGAGCAGTACGTCTACAAGGACGCGTGCGGTGCCGACTCGTACTCCAACAAGGGCTTCGTCTATGCCGTGCTGGACGTCAACGGCACCAGGACGCACGTCGTGGGCACGCACACCCAGTCCACCGACCCGGGCTGCGGCAGCGGCGAGGCCGCGGCCACCCGTGCGAAGCAGTTCAAGGAGATGGACGCCTTCCTGGCCGCCAAGAACATCCCGGCGGACGAACAGGTCCTCGTGGCGGGCGACTTCAACGTCGACTCGCACAGCTCCGAGTACGCCTCGATGCTCGCCGACGGCGGCTTCGCCCCGGCCGACGCGCGCACCGGACACCCGTACTCCTTCGACACCCAGGACAACTCGATCGCCTCCGAGCGCTACCCGGACGACCCCCGCGAGGACCTCGACTACGTCCTGCACCGCAAGGGCCACGCACGCCCCGCCACCTGGACCAACAACGTGGTCAAGGAGCAGAGCGCGCCCTGGACGGTCTCCAGCTGGGGCAAGGAGTACACGTACACCAATCTGTCGGACCACTACCCCGTGACGGCGTACTAGGCGCACCGGGCGCGGGCCGGAAGGGACGATGACCGCGTGATGGCCGGATCCTGTCGGGACCTGGCCATCAGGCCATCACCACAGGTGCGGTCGGCGGGCCAGCCTTGATCCATGCCGAATCTCTCCGCACCTGCTTCTTCCGTTCCCACTGCCTCCTCTGCCTCCTCTGCCTCCCCTGTTCCCCTTGCCCCTTCTGACTCTTCGACCATGCGCGCCGTGACCCAGGACCGGGCCGGAGCCCCCGAGGTCCTGAAGGTCGTCGACACCCGGCGGCCGGAGCCCGGCCGGGGCGAGGTCCTGGTCCGGGTGCGTGCCGCGGGCGTGAACCCCGCCGACTGGAAGACCCGCCAACGCGGTGTGTTCGCCGACGGATCGACTCCGCCGTTCACCCTCGGCTTCGACGTGGCCGGGGTCGTCGAGGCCGTCGGCGCGGGCGTCACGCTCTTCGAGGCCGGTGACGAGGTGTTCGGGATGCCGCGCTTCCCGCATCCCGCGGGCGCGTACGCCGAGTACGTCACCGCACCGGCCCGGCACTTCGCCCCGCGGCCACGCGGCCTCGGCCACGTCGAGGCCGGTGCCCTGCCGCTCGCCGGGCTCACCGCCTGGCAGGCGTTGGTCGACACCGCCGACGTCCGGCCGGGCGGGCGCGTCCTGATCCATGCCGCGGCGGGCGGCGTCGGACACCTGGCGGTGCAGATCGCCAAGGCGCGCGGCGCGTACGTCATCGGCACCGCGAGCGCGGCCAAGCACGAGGTGCTGCGCGCGCTCGGCGCCGACGAACTCATCGACCACCGCACCCAGGACGTGGCCGCCGTCCGCGACGTGGATGTCGTCGTCGACGGCGTCGGCGGCCCCAACTGGGTACGGAGCCTGCGCACCCTGCGCAGGGGCGGCACCCTCGTCTCGCTGCTGCCGCCCGACGACACGTTCCCCGCCCGGCAGGCCGAAGAGGCCGGAGTGCGCGCGGTCTTCATGCTCGTCGAGCCCGACCACCACGGGCTGCGCGAGATCACCGCCCTGGTCGAGTCCGGCCGCCTGAGGGTGCTGGTGGACGCGGTCTTCCCGCTCGAACAGGCCGCCCGGGCCCACGAGTTGGGCGAGAAGGGCCGCACCACCGGCAAGATCGTCCTGACGGTCTGACCGTGCGCCGTGGGGCGCGGGGCCGCCGCCTCAGCGGTTCTTCGTCTCCTGGAGGCGACTTCGGCTCTCCGCGACGTCGAAGTCCGCCTTCGGGTACTGGGGGTCCAGCTCCTCCAGGTGTTCCAGGAGGAGCCTGCTGATCGCCCAGTTGCGGTACCACTTGCGGTCCGCGGGGATCAGATACCAGGGGGCCGCATCCGTCGAGCAGCGCTCCAGGGCGATCTCGTACGCCTCCTGGTAGGCGGGCCACAGGGCGCGTTCCTCGATGTCGCCGGGGTTGAACTTCCAGTGCTTGTCCGGGTTGTCGAGGCGTTCGAGCAGACGGCGGCGCTGTTGTTCGTACGAGATGTGGAGGAAGCACTTGATCACGGTGACGCCGTCGTCGGTCAGGGCCTTCTCGAAGCGGTTGATCTGGCCGTAGCGGCGGCCGAGCTGGCTGCGGGGGACCAGTTCGCGGACGCGGGCGATGAGCACGTCCTCGTAGTGCGAGCGGTCGAAGATGCCGATCTCGCCGGGCTGGGGGAGCGCCTTCATGATGCGCCAGAGGAAGGGGTGGTTCTGCTCCTCGGCGGTCGGCGCCTTGAACGCCTTGATGCGGCAGCCCGACGGGTTGAACAGGCCGATCACATGCTTGACCGTGCCGCCCTTGCCGCTGGTGTCCATGCCCTGGAGGACGAGCAGGACGCGGCGGCGGTCGCCCTGGGTGCTCGCCGCGTACAGGCGCTCCTGGAGATCGGCGAGACGTTCACCCATCCGGGCGGTCGCGGCCAGGCCCGCGGGCTTGCCGGAGGGGCCCGCGGGCGTGGCGTCGGCGGCGTACGAGGAGAGGTCGATCCTCTCCCCTTCGGGGATGCGCAGCAGCTCGGAGAGGAGGGCCGGGGCCGCTTTCCCGCCGCCCCTGCCCTTCTTCTTCGTGCCCTTGGTGTCCTTCTTGGACTTCGCCACCGCGCACCCCTTCCGGTCGTATCCCTCGATCGTGCGACGAGGGCCGAGGGGCCGCTACTTGTGCCAGGGCCCCGTCACGGCGAACGTCGTGCCGGGCGTGTAGCAGTTCACGTACATCGTGTCGTGGTCCGGCGAGAAGGTGACCCCGGCGAATTCGCCCCACTCGGGCTTCTCGGGGGTGCCGATGTTCTGCCTGCCGCGGGCCATCGCGTAGACCTCGCCGCGCCGGGTGAGGCCGTACACGTGCTGGGCGCCGTCACCGTCCTCGCAGACCATCAGGCCGCCGGTGGGCGCGAGGCAGATGTTGTCGGGGGACTCGCCGGGCAGCTGGATGTCGGTGCTCGGGCCGAAGACGATCACGAGGGTGAGGCGGCGCCTGGACGGGTCGTACCGCCAGATCTGCCCGAAGTGGTCGGCGGCCGAGCCGTCCTTGCTGTGCGCGAAGGACGAGACGAAGTAGACGGACGAGCCGCCCCAGTAGCAGCCCTCCAGCTTCTGCGCGTGCGTGATGCCCTTGGGGCCGAAGTCCTGGAGGCGGATGGGGGTCTGGGCCGCGAGCGGGTCGGGCACGTCGACCCATTCGATGCCGTCGAAGCTCGCGCCGGTCTCCTGGACGGCGGAGAGGTCGGGCACGCCGGGCACGCGCATCGCCTGGAGTCTGCCGCCCGCGCGCAGTGAACCGCGGCCGCCCTCGGGCTTGTTGGGCAGGAAGCGGTAGAAGAGGCCGAAGGGCTTGAGGAAGGCGTCCTCGGTCTCGTAGACGATGCCGCGCCGGGGGTCGACGGCGATCGCCTCGTGCTGGAAGCGGCCCATCGCGGTGAGCGGCACGGCTCCGGTGCGGTGCGGGTCCACCGGGTCGACCTCGAAGATGAAGCCGTGGTCCTTGGTGTAGCCGTTCGTGCCGGCCTTGTCCTCGGTCTCCTCGCAGGTCAGCCAGGTGCCCCAAGGGGTGGGCCCGCCCGCGCAGTTGACGGCGGTCCCGGCGATGGCGACGCGCTCGCCGACGACGTCGTTTCTCCGGTCGAGCGCGAGCGCCGTACAGCCGCCCTTGGCCATCGGGTCGTACGTCAGGCCCTCGACCGTCGGTACGCCGATCTTGCCGGTGACGCGGTTCTCGTGATTGCGCACGAGGTGGACGCCGCCGTGCTTGCCGCGGAAGGCAGCCATGCCGTCGTGGTTGCTCGGTACTTTCCCCTCGCCCGAGCGCAGTTCGTCGCCCTCGCGCGAGAGGACTTTGTAGCGGAACCCCTTGGGCAGGTCGAGCAGCCCTGCCGGGTCGGGGACGAGCGGGCCGTATCCGGCTTTGCCGAGTGCGGCCGCGGAGCCCGCGAAGAGTTCGGAGAGGGCTCCGGTGAAGGCGATTCCCGCGCCGACGGCACCGGTGCGGGCAAGGACCTGACGTCGAGTGGCAGACATGGTGGGCAACCTCCTGCTGGCGGACAGGAATATGACCGGATGTGTGTACCACGCGCCTTGGTGCACGGGAACCACGCGCGTAGCTTCCGTTTCTGGCGCCACTCGCGCTGCCGGAGCCGTCGGTGAACGGCGCCGGGCGGTGCGGGAGTTACTCGCCCACGAGCCCCTTGGCGTCCCGTGCGAGCGCCGTGAGCCGCGAGATGGCGCGGAAGTACTTCTTCCGGTACCCGCCGTTGAGCATGTCCTCGCTGAAGAGGCGGTCGAAGGGCACACCGGAGGCGAGCACCGGTACCTCCCGGTCGTACAGCCGGTCGGCGAGCACCACAAGACGCAGCGCGGTCGACTGGTCGGGCACCGGCGTCACATCGGTCAGACAGACCGCCGAGAGCCCGTCCGTCAGCGCGCCGTACCGGCTGGGGTGCACCTTGGCCAGGTGCGCCAGGAGGTGCGGGAAGTCGTCGAGGGACGCGCCGTCGGTCGCGTACGCCGCCTTGGTGACCTGCTCGTCGGAGTACGGAGCGGGGGCCTCCGGAAGACCCCGGTGGCGGTAGTCGTCGCCGTCGATGCGCAGCGCCTTGAAGTGGGCGGACAGGCCCTGGATCTCGCGCAGGAAGTCCACGGCCGCGAACCGGCCCTCGCCCAGCTTGCCCGGCAGCGTGTTGGAGGTCGCCGCGAGCGCCACGCCCTCATCGACCAGCTTGGCGAGCAGCGAGGAGACGAGCACCGTGTCGCCCGGGTCGTCGAGCTCGAACTCGTCGATGCAGAGCAGCCGGTGACCGCTGAGCGTGCGCACGGTCTGCTGGAAACCGAGCGCGCCGACCAGGTTCGTGAGCTCGACGAAGGTGCCGAACGCCTTCTGCTCGGGCGCCGCGGGCGTCGCGTGCCAGAGGGAGGCGAGCAGATGGGTCTTGCCGACGCCGTAGCCGCCGTCGAGGTAGACGCCGCGGGGGCCCGTGGGGGCCGGTGCCTTCTTCTGGAACCAGCGCTTCTTGCCCGAGCCGGAGGCGTGCGCCCCGCCCAGGCCCGCCGCGAAGCCGCTGAGGACGCGCACGGCCTCGGTCTGGCTCGGCTGGTTCGGGTCCGGGATGTACGTATCGAAGCGGACCGAGTCGAAACGCGGCGGCGGCACCATCTCGGCGACCAGACGGTCGGCGGGGACATGGGGCTCGCGGGCGCAGAGGGACAGCGGAGCGGCTTCGGCTATGGGGCTGTGCCCGGGGGCGGCGGTGGAGGACGACACGGTTCCCAACCTTAAGGGGCGTGCAAGACTGCGGATATGCGACGCCTGTTCCCTGTGACCGACCAGACATGCGACCGGACGGACGCCCGGACGGAGGACCGGACACCTGCACGGACGCACGACCGTACGGATGATCGTGCGGGTGGGGCGGCCGACGCGGCCGGACGGGAGTGGAGCCTCGACGAGCTGGCCGACGCATACGCCTATCCCTCCGGAGCGGCCTCCTGGCTGCGCGCCAACATGGTGTCCACGCTCGACGGCGCGGCCCAGCACGACGGCCGCTCCCAGCCGATCTCCAACGCCACCGACATGCGGATCTTCGGCACCCTGCGCGGGCTCGCCGACGCGGTGGTCGTCGGGGCCCAGACGGTGCGCCAGGAGGGGTACCGGCCGGCCCGCGCGCGTGAGGCGTTCGCGGCCCGCAGGGCGGCCGCCGGGCAGGCCGTCGCACCGACGATCGCCGTGGTCAGCGCCAGTCTCGACCTGGATTTCACGCTGCCGCTCTTCACCGCGCCACTCACGCCCACGCTCGTGGTGACCGGGGCCGCGGCGCCCGCCGACCGGATGGCCGCCGCGGAGAAGGCGGGCGCCGTCGTGGTGATCGCGGGCGAGGGTGCGGTGGTGGCTCCGGAGCGGGTGGCCCCGGCCCTGGCCGAGCAGGGGCTGACCCGGCTGCTGACCGAAGGAGGGCCACGTCTGCTGGGTCAGTTCGTCGCCGCCGGGGTACTCGACGAGCTCTGTCTGACGCTGTCGCCGATGCTGGCGGGCGGGGACGCCCAGCGGATCGCGGGCGGGCCCTCGATCGCGGTGCCGGAGAAATTCGCACTGGCGTCCGTACTGGAGGAGGCCGGGTTCCTCTTCACCCGATACCGTCGTATCTGACAATCAGCGGAATCTGCCGTTCCGTTTGCCTTCCGCTGGGCACACTAGATTTCGCAGACCCCGTGCGGCCACGGGGCAGGATGGTTTCCGCAGGGGCCTCGCGACGGCCCACGGAGGAGAAGGGCGCCTGCAGTGTTCACGAGCGTACTGATGATCGAGAAGGCCCTGACGTCCGCCGACGTGGAGTTCGTCACGACCTTGCACGGGGACGAGCCGGTCACCTTCCACGTGCTCCTGCAGCCCAGAGGCGACCAGGCGGACCGCCTGCTGCGGGCCATCGACGACGTCGCACTCGGCGAGCTCGACGAGGCGGCGCGGGAGGGCGAGACCCCCGAGGGGCAGGACGCGACGGGCCCCGGCGAGCAGGCGCTCCAGGTCTCCCTGCTCGCGCTGCGGGCGGCGGGCTGCGCGGCCACGGGGCGACTCATCGAGGACCATCCGCTGGATGCCCTCAAGAGCCTGGTCGACGACGTGGACGCCGATGAGGTCATCGTGCTGACCGATCCCCACTACGTGGAGGAGTTCTTCCACCGGGACTGGGCCTCGCGGGCGCGGCACCAGGTGGGGGTGCCGGTGCTGAAGCTGTTCTCGCACAGCGCGGCGGGGTAGCGCTTCGCGGGGCCGGTGAGCCGTCCGCGGGTTCGCTGTGGCTCGTCGCGCCCCGCGGCGGAGCTGCTGGTGTCACGGTCCCGCGCCCCTTGCGGGGCCCGATTGCTACTAGGCTGGGGGGCTCAGCTACGTACGACTTGGGGAGACACACGCATGGCACCCGGCCTTCCTACCGCCATGGACCGACCGCACTTCATCGGCATCGGCGGGGCCGGAATGTCGGGGATCGCGAAGATCCTGGCCCAGCGCGGCGCGCAGGTCGCGGGCAGCGACGCCCGTGAGTCCGCCACCGCCGAGGCGCTGCGTGCGCTCGGCGCCACGGTCCACATCGGGCACGACGCCGCGCACCTCGCCGCCGACGCGACCTGTGTCGTCGTCTCCTCCGCGATCCGCGCCGACAACCCCGAGCTGGCCCGCGCCACCGAGCTCGGCATCCCCGTCGTGCACCGTTCGGACGCGCTCGCCGCCCTGATGGACGGGCTGCGCCCGATCGCGGTCGCGGGCACGCACGGCAAGACCACGACGACCTCGATGCTCGCGGTCACGCTCGCCACCCTCGGCCTCGACCCGTCGTACGCGATCGGCGGCGACCTGGACGTGCCGGGCTCGAACGCGCTGCACGGCGCGGGCGACATCTTCGTCGCCGAGGCCGACGAGAGCGACCGCAGCTTCCACAAGTACGCGCCCGAGGTCGCCATCGTCCTCAACGTGGAGCTCGACCACCACGCCAACTACGCGTCGATGGACGAGATCTACGAGTCGTTCGAGATCTTCGCGGGCAAGGTCGTCCCCGGCGGCACGCTGGTGATCTCGGCCGACCAGCCGGGCGCGGTGGAGCTGACCAAGCGGCTGCGTGATTTGGGGCGGCTGAAGGTCGTCACCTACGGCGAGGCCGAGGGCGCCGACCTGCGCATCCACAAGATCACCGCGCGCGGCCTGACCAGCGAGGTCACCGTCCTGCTCGACGGCAAGCTGCTCACCTTCACGGTCTCGGTGCCCGGCCGCCACTACGCGAACAACGCGGTCGCCGCCCTCGCCGCCGGTATCGCCCTCGGCATCCCCTCGCGGAACCTGGCCGGCGCCCTGAAGTCGTACACCGGCGTCAAGCGCCGCCTCCAGCTCAAGGGCGAGGCGGCCGGCGTCCAGGTCATCGACTCCTACGCGCACCACCCGACCGAGATGGCGGCCGACCTGGAGGCGATGCGCTCCGCCGCGGGCGAATCGCGCATCCTCGTCCTCTTCCAGCCGCACCTCTTCTCGCGCACCCAGGAACTGGGCAAGGAGATGGGCCAGGCCCTCGCGCTCGCCGACTCCTCCGTGGTCCTGGACATCTACCCGGCCCGCGAGGACCCGATCCCCGGCATCACCAGCGCCCTGATCATCGACGCCGCACGCGCGGCGGGCGCCGACGTGCGGGCCGCGGGCGACAAGGCGGACGCGGTGCGGGAGATCGCGGGAATGGCGAAGGCCGGTGATCTCGTTCTCACCATGGGCGCGGGCGACGTCACGGACCTCGGCCCGCAGATCCTGGCCGAGCTGTCGAAGTAAGGGGTTCAGAGACATGTCGTACGACGTCGAGAAGCCGGACGAGGAATGGCGCGCGCAGCTGAGCCCCTCGGAGTACGCGGTCCTGCGCCAGGCCGGCACGGAGCCCGCGTTCACGGGTGAGTACACCGACACCAAGACCAAGGGCGTGTACTCCTGCCGGGCGTGCGGCGCCGAACTCTTCACCTCCGGCGAGAAGTTCGAGTCGCACTGCGGCTGGCCGAGCTTCTTCGACCCGAAGGACACCGACGCGGTCGAGCTGATCCAGGACACGTCGCACGGGATGGTGCGGACCGAGGTGCGCTGTGCGCGGTGCGGCTCGCACCTCGGGCACGTCTTCGAGGGCGAGGGGTATCCGACGCCCACGGATCAGCGGTACTGCATCAACTCGATCTCGCTGCGGCTCACGGCCGACGAGGGCTGAGGTCCAGGCCCCGCAGGGTCGTACGGATGAGGTCCACGACGGTGTCCCGGTGGTCGTTGAGGAAGAAGTGACCGCCGGGGAACGTCCGCAGGGCGAAGGCGCCGCGGCTGTGGCGCTGCCAGGCGGCGGCCTCGGCCGCGGTGACCTTGCCGTCCTTGGCGCCGGTGAGGACGGTGACCGGGCAGGTCACGGAGGCGTCGGGGTCGGCGCGGTGGGTCTCGATGGCGCGGTAGTCGCTGCGGATCGAGGGCAGCACCATGGCGAGGACGTCCGGGTCCCGCAGCAGCCGCATGTCCGTGCCGCCCTGCGCGGCGAGTTCGGCGAGGACGCCCTCGTCGTCCCGCTCGTGCACGAGCTCGGTGCGGAAGTGCGAGGGCGCGCGCCGTCCCGAGAGGAAGAGCGCGGCGGGGGACGTGCCGAGCCGCTCCTCCATGCGTACGGCGATCTCGAAGGCGAGGGTCGCGCCCATGCTGTGCCCGAACAGGGCGAGAGGGCGGTCCTGCCACTCCTTCAGGACGTCGAAGAGCCGGTCCGCGAGTTCGGGGACGGTGTCCACGCACGGCTCGTTCCTGCGGTCCTGCCGCCCGGGGTACTGCACGGCGTAGGTGTCGACGTGCGGTGCGAGCGCGGCCGAGAACGGATGGAAGAAGCTCGCGCTGCCCCCGGCGTGCGGCAGGCACACCAGACGTACACCCTTGTCGGCGTCGTCGGCGGCGTCATGGAAACTCCTGATCCAGGCGTCGAGATCGGCGGGCCTGTTCACCACGGGATTCATGCGGGACACGGTCCCGAGCCGCTCTAAAATCCGGCTAAATGTCCCGATGCTTTAGTCGGTGGAAAGAGCGGCCTTAGTGCCGGAACCGAGGCTCCTCCTGGGCGCGTTGGAAAACGTCTGATCGACATGGAGGGGAATTTCTCATGGCGCACACTCCCAATGTCCTGCTGCGCGGGGGATCCGTCGTCCCTCACGAGGAGCGGGTCCGCTACGTGGCGGACACCACGGAGAAGTTCAAGCTCTTCCTCGGGAACCGGTACGAGCACTTCGAGCCGACGGAATCCCGCCACGCGCACGACGACGGCGGTGAACTCCACGTATTCGAATGGGTCCGCCGCACGTACGTGGCCGAATAGCGGGGTCGTATCGCGGCCCAGCTTGATCGTCTTTTCCTGATAAGCGCGTGATAACGGCCGTGGCTAGCGTTCGGGAGTCCTGTCACGCTGAGATCGGAAGGCGATTTCCCATGAAGCGACTCCTGAACGCGGCCCTGCTCACCGCGCTCGTCGGCAGCACGACGGCGGTCATGGCACCTTCGGCCATCGCGGCCACGGGCCGGGCCGCGGCGGAGCCGGGCTGTGTCACGGAGAGCGGCTCCATCACCGGGGCGCGGGGCGAGATCACGATCTGCGTCCAGAACGGCACGGCGCGGGTCACCGGGAACCTCGTCGACACCCTGCCCGGCTCCGGCTTCGGCGAGCCCGACGGCTACTGCGCCTCCTGGTGGATCGACTGGGCGACCACCACCGGAAGCCAGGCCTCCCACGAGATCCTCGTCTGCGGTCAGTGGGGTGCCGACGAGAAGACCTTCGACTACGACCCCGCCGCGGGCGAGGGCGGCGTCAAGGGCATCACCGGGCTGAACCTGGTCAAACTCGGCCGCGCCTCCCTCTAAGGGCACTGTGACCCCTTTGACCTCCGCGATCCCCATGACCCCCGTCAACACCGTCACGATCATCGGCACCGGCATGATCGGGACGTCCATCGCCCTGGCCCTCACCGAGCGCCGCGTGACCGTCCATCTCCAGGACGCCAGCGAGGAGGCGCTGCGCATCGCCGAGGCGATGGGCGCGGGCATCGTCGCGGCGCCCGGCCGGCCGACGGACCTCGCCGTGCTCGCGGTGCCTCCCCGGCATGTGCCCGGCGTCCTCAACGACGCCCAACGGCGCGGCACCGCACGGCACTACACCGATGTGGCCAGCGTGAAGACGCTCGGCCGCGCGGGGCCCGGCGGCCCCGGCTTCGACTCGTCGCGCTTCGTGGGCGGGCACCCCATCGCGGGGCGCGAGAAGCCGGGTCCCGCGGCGGCGCGGGGCGATCTGTTCCACGCCAAGCCGTGGGTGCTCACGCCCACGGCGCACACCTCGGACGAGACGTCGGGCGCGGCCCGGCGGCTCGTCGAGCTGTGCGGGGCCACCCTCGTGACGATGGACGCGCACGCCCACGACCGGGCCGTCGCCGTCACCTCGCACCTGCCGCACCTGCTGTCCAGCCTCACGGCGCGGCTGCTGCGCGAGGCCGACCCGCACGCGCTGACGCTCGTCGGCTCGGGGCTCCGCGACTTCACCAGGATCTCGGCGGGCGACCCCGAGCTGTGGACGGACATCCTCGGCTCCAACGCGACGGCCGTCCGCGACGCCCTGGAGGTCCTCGCCGGTGACGTCGACCGGACGCTGCGGGCGCTGCGTTCACTGACCGGCGAAGGGGCGGGCCCGGCAGCCGGTGCCGACGAGGACGCTGCGGCACGGCAGTGGCTGCGCACCGTGCTGGAGGAGGGCCGTGACGGGCGGGCGCGGATCCCCGTCAAGTACGGCCCGCAGGACCGCGTCTTCGCCCAGCTGCGGGTGGCGCTGCCCGACCGCGAGGGCGAACTGGCCAGGCTGCTCTCGGACGTGAGCCGTCGTGGGGTGAACGTCGAGGACCTGCGCATCGACAACGACCCCGAGGCGCCGAGCGGTCTGATCGAGCTGCTTGTCGACGAGACCGAGGCCGAGAAGCTCGCCCTGTGGCTGACGGGGCTCGGCTGGCAGGTGCACGCGCCGACACCGGCGTGAGTGGTCCACGGGAACGACGAAGGGCCCGAACCGCCTTCGCGGGTCGGGCCCTTGGT